>DATBKS010000180.1:0-6880 GCA_036555755.1 Thermoleophilaceae bacterium | reverse complement strand
GGCTCGAAGTCGTCCTGTGTGAACGGCAGCTCCGTGGGCGACAGCGCGGACTCCTCGATCGAGGGGATCTCGTCGGCGTCGAGCATGATCGGGCGGTGGGCGTATGAGCCGATCTCGAGGCCGCTGCCCTCCTGGCGCTCGTACATGTTCAGGTCCATGTCGCGGACGATCGGGTACTCGATCATCCCCTTGGACTCCGCGAACCGCGGCGCCGGCCCGATGTCGATCATCTGGTGGACGATCGGGGTGAGCGGGATGTTGGCGCCCGCCATGCGGGCAATCCGCGGGCTCCAGCAGCCGCAGCAGATCACCACCTGCTCCGCCTCGATATCGCCGCGCGTGGTGCGCACTCGCCGGACGCGCCCGCCCACGACGTCGAGCCCCAGCACCTCGGTATTCGCCGACACCGTAAGTCCGGCCTCGATCGCCCGCTCGCGCATGATCGTGCCGGCGCGCAGCGAGTCGACCACGCCCGCGGTCGGGCTGTAGAAGCCGCCGACGATCAGGCTCTCGTCGATGAACGGCACGAGCTCCTTGACCTCCTGCGGCGTGATCAGCGACACCGGCTCGACCCCCCACGACTTGGCCGACGCCACCCGCCGCGCGAGCTCCTGCATGCGCTCCTGGTTGCGCGCGATCTCGATTCCGCCGCTCTGCGTGAAAACCCCCAGGTCCTCGTAGGCGCTGACGCTCTCGAGGGTCAGCTGGGTCATCTCCTTCGAGTGGTCGACGGGGAAGATGAAGTTCGAGGCGTGACCCGTCGAGCCGCCTGGGTTGGGCAGCGGTCCCTTGTCGAGCAGCGTGACGTCAGTCAGCCCGAGCCGGGTGAGGTGGTAGACGAGGCTGTTGCCGACGATGCCGGCACCGATGACGACCACCTGCTGGGAGCTGGGCAGCTCTTTTGACGACCCCGCCGAGGCGTTCACGAAGCCTGATATATCAGATGTGGATCAGGTACGTCAACGTCAGTGACCGACCGGCGGGCGCCCGGTGGACAGACCGGACGCCCGCCGACGATCAATGCGCTACTCCGCGGGGATCTCCCCGTAGACCATGCTGAGGTCCATCCCCTGCCGCTTGCGATAGACCTTCGATCCGAGATAGATCACGATCGCGAGCACGTACATCGCGCCCATGAACCACAGCGACGAGGTCTTGTTGACCCCGTACACGTCATCCGAGAACCACTTGTAGAGGCAGAACCCCAGGAACAGGATGAACGCGCCCGCCGCGAACGTGATCAGCGGGATGCCGAGCACCTTGTACTTGGCGATCGGCGACGCGTTGTAGATCTCCGCCTTGCGCCACGGCAGGATCGCCGCCGCCACCGCCGACCCGAGGAACGTGATCGCGATCACGAGCGTCGCGTCCAGCGTGTAGTCGTGGAAGGTCGAGTTCCACGAGTACAGCGCCGCCAACCCGATCGACGGCACGAGCATCAGCAGCACCGCAACGACCGGCACCCCGTTGTTGTTGACCTTTGCGGCCGCCTCGGGCAGCACCCGGTCGAACGCCGCCGCGAAGATCACTCGGGTGGAGGACAGGAACAGCGTGCCCACCCAGCCGAAGAACCACAGCGACATGATCGCCACCAGGATGAACTGCAACACGTGGCTGCCGAAGAACGAGGCCGCGAACAGCGCCGGATACGGGAACACCGGCGTCGCGCCCGTGCCCGCGTAGTACACGTTGTTGGAGGCGTTGTAGAAGTCCCAGCCGAACGTCTTCGAGAACAGCAGGAACAGGATCACGGCGGTGATCGTCGTGGCCACCAGCGCCCCGCCCATCGCGTAGATGTTCTTGCGGAAGTCGGACGCGCCGCGGACCTCGCCGTACAGCGTGGCGCCCCAGTTCGACCACAGGTTGAAGAACGCCATGAACGGGAGCAGTAGGAAGAGCCCGTTGAAGTTGAACGCGCCGACCGACGGCGGCACATAGCCGGTCTTCGCGTTCGCGGCCAGCGTCTTCTGGTACGCCCCGTCCACCCCGAACAGGTCGCTCGACTGGTTGTTGAAGTGGTGGATGAACCCGGCCTTCGAGTTCACGAGCAGCAGCAGGATGATCACACCGAGGCCGAAGATCCCGCCGTAGAAGCAGAACTTCTGGATCCGCGCGTACGTGCGGATGCCGAGGCCAATGAGGATCGAGGCCAGGATCGCCGTGATCAGCGACGCCACGAACAGGCCGTGGTGCAGGTCACTGAAGTAGGTCACGCCGCCGTGCCAGCCGGCGATCGCCGCCAGCGGGACGATGACCATGTTCGCGAGGATGCCGCCGTAGATCGGAACCCAGAGCCAGAGGATGAACCACCAGCCCGCGATCGCGAGCACGAACCCGACGCCGCCTCCGAGGACGCGGCTCATCCATACGTAGTCGCCCCCGGCACGCGGCATCGCCGCGATCAGCGAGGCGTATGTGATCCCCTGCAGCACGAGATACGCGCCGGCCGCAGCCACCGCCCAGAGCATGCTCCCCTTGGGGATGAACGGCGCGTAGGAGAACGCCACGAAGCCGAGCGTGACGATGTTGATCGAGAAGGCCGCGTAGATGAACGCGTCACGTACCGACCAACCGCGCACGAGCCCGGTCGCCTTGCGTACGAATAGCGACTGCTCGCCCGTCGCTGCAACCGTTGCCATGTACTACCCCCTCCTCCTAGTTGCTAGGAAGCGAGCGGCTAGCCGCTCGTCAGAACGAACTTCTTGACCTTTTTCTTTCCGTCGAGGTCAATTACTGCCCCGAGGAGCTGCCCTTGCTCGTATGAGCTCCCGGGATTGATGCAAAGCGTCTTGCCGAGGCGCGTGGTTCCGCGCGCCTCATGGATGTGGCCGTGGAGCGAGAGCGCCGGCTGGTGCTCCTCGATCGCCTCGCGGACCGCGGTGGAACCCACCGGGACCGTCGAGCGGCCTGCGTCCTTCAGATCCATCTCCTCCGTGAGCTGTGGGGCGTCGTCGAGCCCCGTGGCGTACGGCGGGCAGTGCAGGCTGTAGATCGTGCGTTCCGGCTCGGCGGTGACGCGCTGGAGCATGTCGTCGATCCGCTTCTTGAGGTCCGGCTCGTCCTCTTCGCGATAGGTGTCCCAGGGCGTGCGGTTGGCCCAGCCGCTCGATGCGAGCTGGAAGCCGTCGATATCGACCACCTTGCCCTCGCCCAGTTCCACGGTGTTGGCTGCCTCAACCACTTCGTCGATTTCGAGCTGATCATCGTTGCCGGGGCAGACGAACACGCGAATTCCCTTGCCAGACAGCCTTTCGTCGGCCATCTGCATCCAGCGCTCGACGGTCCCGATCATGTGCTTGTCGAAGAGCGCGTGCCACTTCATCTCGCTCGACGCAAGGTCCGCCAGCGCGTCCGGGTCGGTGCGGAACGGGTAGTAGCCACGCCGCTGCACCGCCTCCTCGAACTCCTTGACGGCGTCCTCGCCGTCCAGTTCGTTGCGGTTTTCGAGCAGCGTGGCATGCCAGTGGCCACCGCCGTCGTCGACGATCGGCACGAGCGCCTTGCCCGTCATGTCGCCGCCGAGGATCACGACGTCCGCCTGATAGTGCTCGCCGGAGTTCAGGAACTTCTTCCAGCAGGTCTCGGACCCGTGGATGTCGGTGGCGAAGAAAATCCTCACTGCGATACCTCCTCCGGAAGCTCGTACCAGCGCTTGCGCTCGCCGACCTTCGCCCGCAGCTTCCAGCCCCGGCTCTTCGGCTCCTCCTCGATGCGGGTGAGGATCTGTTCGAAGCGCCCGCTGACGCGGTCGCGGTCGGCTTGGTCGATGTCGTAGTCGGAGACGTGCTCCCGGCAGCGCTCCAGGTTGGCCGTGATCGTGCGCCACAGTCCCCAATCGGCGGCGCACAGCTCCGCGATGCGCCCGCCGTTCACGGCGTCGTCGTCGTGCTCCTCGACGGGATGGCCGTAGAGGAGCAGCACGGTGTCGCGGATGTCCTTCTCGTTCACCTCGATGATCTGAAGCTTTGTGAGCAGCAGCTCGGCCAGCGGGACCGTGGGCTGCCCGTCCTCGATCCGCTCCGCGAGCGGGATCTGGTGGCACATGCGGAACGAGCCGATGAAGACGTCGACCTGGCGGTCGTGCGCGTCGTCGAAGAAGAGGCCGCGCTCGCGCGCGTGCATGGCGTTGAAGGTGATGTGCGGCTCGTAGCCGCAGCTGCGCAGCAGTCGGTCGGCATCCCCACCCGCCTTCTTCGGCACCGCGAAGTCGAGGTCCTTGTACTGGCGGTCGAGCGCGGCGGGAACCTCGGGCGCGTGGAGCCTGACGGCTACGCCGCCGAGGAGATGGAGCGGGACGCCTTCGGTCTGCGCGATGCCCAGCAGGCGTTCGCCTTCGGCGACGATGTCGTCGAGAATGTCGGTCATCGGCTGACCGTCACGCGCATATTTCGACCCTCTGTCGCCGCTTGGATGCGACTGGCATTCAACTCATATATCTTACGGCCGAGGGTTTGGTCCGGTCAACCTGGAGGGCCGCTTCGTGAGCACCGCAGAGCTCGACCGCCAGTCGGTGATCCCCCAGACCACGCGCATGTTCGTCGCCGGCGAGTGGCGCGCCGCGGACAGTGGAGACGAGATCCGCGCGTCCAGCCCGGCCACGGGTGAGGACCTCGGAGGAGTGGCTTCCGGCGGGCGTGAGGACGCGCAGCGCGCGATCGCAGCCGCCGCGAAGGCGTTCCCCGGCTGGGCGGTGGCGACCGCCTTCGAACGTGCCGCGGCGCTGCACCGGATCGCCGATGTGTGCGAGCGGCGCAAGGACGAGCTGGCGCTCGCGCTGACGCTCGACCAGGGCAAGCCGCTGCGCGCCGAGTCCTACGACGAGGTGGACGAGCTGATCGCGATGTGGCGCGGCGCCGCCGAGGACGGGATCCGGCTCGAGGGCTCGATCCCGCCGAGCTCCTCCCCCGGCCACCGGGTGCTCTTGATGCGCCGTCCCCTCGGGCCGGTGGCGGTTGTGACGCCGTGGAATTGGCCCTACACGATGCCCGCAGAGATCGTGGCGCCAGCGCTCGCGGTGGGCAACACGGTTGTCTGGACCCCGGCTTCGAGCACCGCGGTGTGCTCCGGCGTGCTCGCCTCGTGCGTCGCCGAGGCCGACCTGCCCGAGGGCGTGTTCAACTTCGTGCTCGGTCCCGGTGCGGTGGTGGGCGACGAGCTGGTGTCGAACCCCGACACTGTGGCCGTGGGTTTCATCGGCTCGACCGCCACCGGGCGGCGCATCGCGGAGCGCGCCGCCGGCAAGGCACTGCTGCTCGAGATGGGCGGCAACGGGCCGCTTGTGGTGCTCGACGGAGCGGACCTCGACGCCGCCGCCGAGGCCGCCGTGAGCGCGTGCTTCCTGTGCGCGGGGCAGAGCTGCACCGCCGGCGAGCGCCTGCTCGTGCAGGAGAGCGTCCGCGAGGACTTCGTGTCGCGGCTCGCCGCCCGGGTGGCCGCAGACATCAAGCTCGGCGACCCGCTCGACGACTCCACCACGATGGGACCGCTCAACAACGAGGACGTGGCCACGAAGATGGACGAGCACGTGGGTGACGCTGTGGAGCGCGGCGCGCAGGTGGTGTCGGGCGGCGCGCGCGAGGACGGCCACCCGACCAATCTCTACTGGCAGGCGACCGTGCTCGACGGCGTGCCGGCCGAGGCGCAGGCCGCTGTTGAGGAGACGTTCGGCCCGATCGCGCCGATCGTGTCGGTGGACTCGCTCGACCAGGCGATCGAGCTGACCAACGCCTCGCCCTACGGGCTGCTGGCCGCGGTGTTCACCGGCGACGTGATGGAGGGGCTGCGCTTCGCCGACGGCGTTCGCACCGGGCTCGTGAACATCAACGAGACCACCAACTACTGGGAGAACCACCTCCCCTTTGGTGGGCGCGCGGGCACCGACAGTGGCACCGGCCGCATCGGCGGCCGCCATGCGCTCGAGCGGCTCACCGAGCTGCAGACGATCGTGATCGGCTGACCCGCCGGTCGGCGTCAGAGCGTCTGAACCAGGCCGCCGTCGATGACGAAGTCCGACCCGGTCACGTTGCCGGCGCGCTCGCCCGCGAGAAGCACCACCAAGTCGGCCACCTCCTCGGGCGTCGTGAAGCGACCGGTGGGCGCCTGTGCTGCCTGAGCGTCCGCCACGGCCTTGGGGTCTCCGCCCTGCGCGCCGGCCACCGTCGCGGCCACACCCTTGTCGCCCATCCACAGATCGGTGGAGACCGGGCCGGGGCTGACGGTGTTCACGCGGATGCCGCGCGGTCCGACCTCCTTGGAGAGCGACTTGGAGAAGTTGGCGAGCGCTGCCTTCGCGGCCGAGTAGTCGATCACCCCGGGGTCGGGAAGGAACGCGTTGACCGAGCAGGTGTTGACGATCGTGCCCCCGCCCGCGGCCAGCATGTCCGGCAGCGCGGCTCTCGTGGTGCGCACCGCCGCCAGGAATGTGAGGTTCAGTGAGGCGAGCCACTGGTCGTCGGTGATCTCGAGGAAGCCGTCGAGGCGCGGCGTGACCGCTCCGACGTTGTTCACCAGGATGTGCAGCGGGCCGTGCTCGCGAGCGGCCGCTACGAGCTGCTCGGGCCCGTCCGCCGTGGACAGGTCCACCTGCACCTCGCTGACCTGACCGGCTTCGACGAGGTCGGCGAGCCCCTCGCTCGCCGAGCGGGCGCCCGCCACGACATGCGCGCCCTCGGCCGCGAGCGCGCGCGCGATGGCCAACCCGATGCCCTTGCTCGCGCCGGTCACGAGCGCGTTCTTTCCCGTCAGCCCGAGATCCATCCGGCGGAACAGTAGCCGCCAGGTCTCGCCCGTTGGAGATGATGGGCGGGCGATGCGCGTCCGCCTCGCTCTGGCCATCGTCCTGATCGCTTTCGGCCTCATGCCGAGCGCGGCGCTGGCCGCG
>DATBKS010000179.1:0-3574 GCA_036555755.1 Thermoleophilaceae bacterium | reverse complement strand
CGCGGGCCACTACCGCGGCACGCTCGAGTTCCGCCCGAGCCCGTTCAGCGGCCTCGCCGTGGTAAACGTGGCCAGCCTCGACGACTACGTGAAGGGCGTCGTGCCCGGCGAGATGCCCACCTCGTGGGCGCCGGCGGCGCTGCAGGCGCAGGCTGTGGCGGCGCGCAGCTACGCGCTCGCCACCGACGCCGGCGGCCCGGTGTTCGACCAGTACCCGGACACGCGCTCGCAGGTCTACAAGGGCGCCGACGCCGAGCAGCCGTCATCCAACGCGGCCGTGGACTCCACCGCGAGCCAGGTGCTCCGCTACCAGGGCGAGGTGATCGCGGCGTACTTCTTCTCCACCTCAGGCGGTGAGACCGAGGACGTCCAGAACGTCTTCTACGGCGCGCAGCCCGAGCCGTATCTCACCGGGGTGAAGGACCCCTACGACAACATCTCGCCCAAGCACCGCTGGCAGATCCGGACCACCACCGCGCGCCTCCAGCGCCGGCTCGGCTCGTGGGTGAAGGGCAAGCTGCGCGGCATCAAAGTCACCCAGCGCGGCGTGTCGCCGCGGATCGTGTGGGCGTCGGTGGTCGGCACCCGCGGCTCGACGCGAGTGCGCGGCACCAGCCTCAAGTCGAGGCTGGGGCTCGACGACACCTGGGCATCGTTCAGCCGCTTCTCCACCAAGCAGAAGCCCCCCAAGCCGCCCACCAGCACACCGACCACTCCGACCACGCCGGGCGGCGGAGTGTCGCCGGGCACGGCGGCGTTCGCGTCGGGCAAGCGCATGCCGCTGCGCCTCTTCCCGCGTGTCTACAAGCCCGGCAAGCCCGCGCGCCTTTACGGCTCGCTCTGGCCCGCGCCGAAGCGCGCACTGGCCAAGGTGCAGAAGAAGGGCCGCGACGGCCGCTGGCACACCGTCGGCCACACACGCCTCTCCAAGCACGGCAAGTACAACGTTGCCGTGAAGGGCGCCGGCATGTTCCGCATCCAGGTCGGACCGCTCAGCGGCCCCGCCATCCGGGTCGGCTAGGGAGTGAACTTGACGGTGATCACGTCACCGTCCTGCATCCGGTAGTCGCGCCCCTCGAGCCGCAAGGTGCCGCGCTCCCGGGCGCCCGCGTAGCCGCCGGCATCGACGAGCTCGTTCCACGGTACGACCTCCGCGCGCACGAAGCCGCGCTGGATGTCGGTGTGGATCTCGCCGGCGGCGCCCCAGGCGGTGGTGCCGCGCTCGATGGCGTGGGCGCGCGCCTCCTTGGCCTCGCCCGCGGTGAAGAACTGGATCAGGTCGAGCAGCGCGAACGCCTCGCGCACCACGAGGTCGAGGCCCGACTCGGGCACGCCGAGCTCGCCGCGCATCGCGCCTGACTCCTCGTCGTCGAGCTCCGACAGCTCGGCCTCGATGCGAGCGCTCACGGCCACGGCTCGTGCGCCGGCACGCTCCGCGTACGACGCCACCGACTCCGGCACCTCGGTCTCGCCCTCGCCCACGTTGGCGAGGTACAGCACGGGCTTCGCGGTGAGCGGCTGGAGGTTGCGCATCGCGTCCGGCGCGTCGGCAGGAGCCGGCACGGTGCGTGCCGGCCTTCCCTCCTTCAGCGCCTCAATCACCTGCCCGAGCCAGGCGTTCTCCGCCACCGCGGCGCGCTCACCCGACTTGGCCTGCCGCGACACGCGCTCGAGCCGTCGCTCGGCCTGCTCGAGATCGGC
This sequence comes from Thermoleophilaceae bacterium, assembly GCA_036555755.1. Classification (GTDB taxonomy): domain Bacteria; phylum Actinomycetota; class Thermoleophilia; order Solirubrobacterales; family Thermoleophilaceae; genus JAICJR01. Next base: position 1,873 of record DATBKS010000179.1, on the reverse strand, counting down.
GTAGAGCAGCTCGGTCTCGATCGTGTCGATGTCGGCGCCCGGATCCACGCGTCCCTCTGGGTGGACGACGTTCGCGTCGTCGTGCGCGCGCACCACGTGCACGATCGCGTCGGTCTCGCGGATGTTCGCGAGGAACTGGTTGCCGAGCCCCTCGCCCTGGTGCGCCCCGCGCACGAGCCCGGCGATGTCGTGGAAGGCGATCGTCTCGTAGGTGATCGGCTTCGAGCCAAGCGTCGCAGCCACTTGGTCGAGCCGCTTGTCGCGCACCGGCACGATCGCAACGTTGGGCTCGACCGTGGTGAAGGGGTAGTTGGCCGCCTCGGCGCCAGCCTTGGTGAGCGCGTTGAAGAGCGACGACTTGCCGGCGTTCGGCATGCCCACGATGCCGATCCTCATGAGGCGAGCTCCGCGACGGCAGAGCCGAGCGTGGCGCCGGCCAGCACGTCTGACGGGTAGTGCACGCCGAGGTACAAGCGCGACGCGCACAGGCTGATCGCCAGCGCGTGCAGCGGCCCGGCCGGCAGCGCCGCCGACAGCATGCGCGCGCCCGCGAACGAGGTGGCCGCGTGCGCCGACGGGTACGAGAGACCGGTCAGCGTTCCTGTGAGAGGCGGCAGGTCCTCGATCCGCGGCCGCGGCCGCCGCACGGCCACCTTGATGAGTTGGTTGAGCGCGTAGGTGCCGAGCACAGTTTTCGCCGCCTTCGCATACACCGGACGCCCGCCCGGATCCGCGAGTGCGCCCGCACCGCAGATCGCGAACCACACCATTCCCTGCTCGCCGAGCCGCGAGAACACCGCCGCCGCGCGCTCGCGGGCAGGCGTGTGTCCACGCGTCCTGAACGCGCGCAGCAGCGTCAGATCCAGCGACCCGAGCATCGCCCGGGCCGGGCTAGAAGCCGACCTTGTGCTTCTCGGTGTCGAGGCGCACGTACACGACTTGGGCGAGGTGGAGCGACAGCTCCGAGTCCTCTGTCTTCAGCTCGTGCCAGCCGCCGGCGTCTCCGGCGGCGTCAAGCGCCTTGCGCATGTCCTCGTACGCGGACTCCTGCATCCGCACGGACAGCACCTGCCCGCCGGAGAAGCCGATGTCCACGCGTGAGGGCCTGTTCGTCTCGTCTGCCATCAGTGTGCGGGCTCCACAAGTTCGGTTAGTACGCCCCCGGTGGACTTCGGATGCAGGAAGGCCACGCGGCTGCCGCGGATCCCCGTGCGGGGCTCCTGGTCGATCAGCTCGAGGCCTGCTGCCTTCATCTGTTCGAGGGCGGAGTCGATGTCTGAGGTCTGGTAGGCCACGTGGTGCAGGCCCGGTCCATTGCGTTCTAGGAACTTGCCGATCCCGCTCTCACCGCTCAGCGGCTTGAGCAGCTCGACGTGCCCATCGCCGACCTCGAGGAGCACCGCCTCGACGTCGAACGCCGCGATCGTCTCGCGGTGCTGCTCGCGCATGCCGAAGCTGTCGCGGTAGAGCTCGATGGCGCCGTCGAGATCGTCGACGGCCACGCCGATGTGATCGATCCGCCCGAACACGGGCGCGGAGTCTACTTAGACGAGTCCGGCTGGTCCGGCCGCTCGTAGCGGTGCGCCTTGGGCGCCTCGAGCTCCTTGCGCTCGGCGGCGGCCACCTGCGCGGGGGCGCTCGCTCCGTTTGAAGCGCCCGTCGCGGCGATTTCCTTCTTGGCGGCCTCGGTGCGGTAGGCGGCGACGATCCGCTCGATGTCGCCCCGCTCGAGCACTTCCTTGTCGAGCAGCGTGGCGGCGAACGAGTCGAGCAGCACGCGGTGCTCGAGGATCATCCCCTGCGCTCGACGGTAGGCCAGGTCGGTGAGGTGCTGCTGCTCGTCGTCGAGCATCCGGCGCGTCGCGTCGGACAC
>DATBKS010000178.1:0-5185 GCA_036555755.1 Thermoleophilaceae bacterium | reverse complement strand
CTCGGCTTCGACGACGCCGTGGCGCTCTGCGAGCGGCTGCCCGTCGAGGCAGGAGTGGTGGCGATCCCGCTCTCAGCCTTCACAGCAGAGCCCGCAGACCGCGTGCGCCCTCTCGTGCGCTTCGCCTTCTGCAAGAAGCGCGAGGTGCTCGAGGACGCGATCGCGCGCCTGTCGGAGTGGAGCCCTAAGAGCTGACCGGCGGCGCCTCGGCCAGCAGCGCGTCCACGTCGAGCTCGGCGTCGATCACCAGCGTGGCCTTGCCGTTCTCGCCGAGCGGCCACTCCTCGAACGGCCGGTCCCAGGCCAGCTCGAGATCGTTGCCGTCCGGGTCCGTGATGTAGATCGCGAGGTGCGTGCCGTGGTCTGTGGTCTGGCGCAGCGGCCAGTCCACCTCCTTGAGCCGCCGCAGCGCATCGGCGAGCGACGCGCGCGTGGGGTAGAGGATCGCCACGTGGTGGAGGCCGGCGACGCCGTCCGGCTGCGGCCCGCCGCCCGCCGACTTCCACGTGTTGAAGCCGAGGTGGTGGTGATATCCGCCTGCCGAGACGAAGAGGACGTCGCCGGTGGTGCCCCAGCCGGGCACGTCACGGGCCTCGGCGATCACGTCGAATCCGAGGAGGTCGACGTAGAAGGCGCGGATGCGGTCGATGTCGGAGGTGCGCAGGTGCACATGGCCGATGCGGACGCCCGGATCGATCGGCTGCGGGGACCTGCTGGCAGGGGTGATGTTGCCTTGGGGATGCGCGGGGGAGTTCATGCGGCGAGCCTACTCGGGCTTGCGCGCGGTGAAGCGGAGCGACTGCTTGCTGCTGCTCACCCGCACCTGCTCGAAGCCGGCAGCTGTGAGTCGGCCTGGAAGGCCGTCCGGGTCGACGAGCACGAGGGTGTCGCCGATGTGGAAGAGCTTGAAGAGGACGCCGCGGCCCATGCTGTCCGTGCCGCCGAACACGCCGCCGGGTTGCAGCACCCGCAGCACCTCACCGAACAGCTGGTCCTGCAAAGCGGGCGATGGAATGTGGTGCAGCATCGTGAAGCACGCGACGCCGGAGAAGGTGGCGTCCTCGAACGGCATCCGCGTAGCGTCGCCCTGCACTACGTCGGCGCGCTCGCCGAGCTCCGAGCGCAGGTGCTCGCAGTAGTCCTCCTCGAGCTCGAGGATCGTGAACTTGCCCGGGCGCTTGGCGAGCACGCGGCTGGTGGCGCCGAAGCCGGGACCGATCTCGAGGAAGTCATCGCCGAGCTCGACTCCGTTCAGTCCCCACGGCACCAGCTTGTCCTCGGCGGCGCGCGCCCAGCGGTCGGAGGAGCAGTACAGGTTGTGGACACGGTTCACAGGGAGGAACCGTAGCCACTCGCGGGATCAGGTCACGTGCAGCGTGACGTTGCCGAAGCTCCCGCCGCCGCAGCGTGCGCCCACGTGGTAGGAGCCGGGCGCCCGCGAGCTCGGGATGCGGGTCTTGGCAGCGAAGTTCCCGCTGGGACGGATGTGGATGAAGATCGCGTTCACGCCGGCGAACTCCTGACCCGCGTGGAACGCGGCCGAGATGACGGTGACCTTGCCGCCGTGGGAGCAGCCGCCCGCGACGTTGCCCGACACGTGCACGACCTTGCCGGCCGCCACGGTGTGCGGCGAGACATGCAGCCCGACCGGCGCCGAAGCCGCCGTGGCGGGGAGGGCCAGGAGGAGCGCGAGCACAACCAGGAAGCGCACGTCGAGGCGGAGCTTCTCACCTCTACCTCAACTGGCGCAACCCCATTCGGACTTTGCATGAAGTGCCGCGCCGGGAGGGCAAGAAAAATGCACAGGTGGGGATTCCTTGCGTGTCGCGGGACCTGCATCACGGTGGTGGCTGCGACGCGACGGTCTGCGACTGGGTCGCGCCGCCGTCCAAGCCGGGCACTCCAGGCGCTGGCGGCAGCGGCGGGCTCTCGCTACCCCGCCCCCGGCGACAAGGTGACGCTCACGATGGGCGTCTGCGACCTCATCGGCGGAGAGGGAGGGACGCTGTATTGCAGTCCGTTCTTACGTCGACTCGGATAGCCACTCCCACCAGAGGGGCCGGTCCGGCGGGCGTCGCGCTTGTGGCCGGCCTGCCGCTCCAGCTGGCGCGCTGCGAGCAGTGGCTCGGGGCGAGCCAGGCCGAGCGCACCCGCGCGCTCGACTCCCTGCACGCCGTGGTCGGGGGCCCGACGCCTTTCGGCCGGGCCACTGCGCTCACGCGCGACCAGGCGCAGCGCCTCTTCGACCGCACCTGCTCGAACCCGGTGGCGCGCTACTTCCTGCTGTACGAGCTCTACACGCGCGCGGCCGGCTTCCGCTCGCTCGTCGATCCCTCCGGCGTCTAAGCCCGGCTGACCGGCCAGGCAGAATGGTCCGGCCAACGTGTTCGGACGCCTTCGCAGATCGCTGACGCCTGACCTGCGCCCCTTCAGGGAGTCGCGCGACTACCGCCTGCTCACAACCGGCGCGCTGATCACCGGGCTCGGCACCCAAGCCTCGCTCGTCGCGCTGCCCTACCAGGTGTACGTGACCACGCACGAGCCCGTGCTCGTGGGCCTGCTCGGCCTCGTGGAGCTGGCGCCGCTGGTCGCGGCCTCGCTGTTCGGCGGCGCGCTCGCGGACCGCTACGACCGCCGGAAGCTCCTGCTGCTCTGCCAGGTACTGCTGGTGACGTTTGCGGGCGGCCTCGCCGCCGCGTCCTTTCTCGGCACGCCGCCGCTGTGGCTCCTGTACGTGCTTGCGGGAGCGCTGGCAGGCGCCGGCAGCCTCGAGCGCGTGGCTCGCGCCTCGATCACGCCGAACGTGGTCAGGCCTGCGGTCCTGCGCCCGGCGATATCGAACATGTTCGGCCTGATGCAGCTGACGATGGTCGTCGGTCCGGCGCTCGGCGGCGTGCTCATCGCCGCCTGGGACGTGCAGGCCGCCTACACGGTAGACGCCGTGAGCTGCGTCGGGATGACGATCGCCGCCGCGCTGCTCTCGCCGCAGCCGCCGATCGGCGCCGAGCATGAGCCGGTGTTCCGGTCGATCGCCCGCGGCCTTCGCTTCGTGAGCGGCGAGCGAGCGCTGCTGGGCAGCTTCGCCATCGATCTCCTGGCGATGACGTTCGGCATGCCGCGCGCGCTCTTCCCGGTGATGTCGGTGACCCTCTACCACGCGGGCGCGGAGGGGACCGGTGCCTTGTTCGCGGCGGTGTCCGCGGGCGCGACCGTCGCGGCGCTCACCACCGGCTGGCTCAGCCACGCGCGCTGGCTCGGCCGGATCGTGATCGGCGCCGTGACGGTGTGGGGCATCGCGATCGCACTTGCGGGCCTGATGCCGTCGCTCGCCCTCGCCGCGCTCCTGCTCGCGGTGGCCGGCGCCGCGGACAGCGTGAGCGCGGTCTGCCGCAGCACGATCTCGCAGACGCTCACCCCGGACAAGATGCGCGGGCGGATGTCGTCCGTGTTCATGCTGGTGGTCGCCGGCGGGCCGCGGCTCGGTGACGTCGAGTCGGGCTCCGTGGCCTCGCTCACCACCACGCGCATCTCGGTCGTGTCCGGCGGAATCGCCTGTCTCGCGGGAGTGGCGCTGATCGCGGTCGCCTTCCCCGAGCTCGCGGGCTATGACGGCGATACTGCCGAGGCCCGCACCGTTCCCGCGGTCGCTTAGAGACGCTTCAGGATCACGCATAAGCTCAGTTGCGTGACCCTGCCGTTCTGGGCCTCGGACGTTTGCCTCGTGGCCACACAGGCCGCCACCGTTGCGCTGCCACGCGCGCCGCGCATTCCCTGGATCGATCGCTTCCGCAGCGGCTGGTGGGCCGCCATCCCGCTCGGCTCGATCGTCGTCGTGATCTTCGGAATCCAGGCGGCGTCGGAGAGCGCGAACGCGCTCACCTACCTCGCGCTGATCGCGGTCCCGCCGCTGGCGGCTCTGGCACTCGCAGTCTTCGCCCGCGGCCCCGGCCGCCCGTGGCGCGCGCTCGCCGTGCTGCCGCTGTTCGCGCTCGCGTGGGCCGACCGCCACGGACTCGGGGGAGAGGCGGCCGGTATCGCCCTCGCCGTCTTCGCCTGCGTCTCGCTCGGTGTGCTGCTGGCGCAGGTCGCGCCGCTGCCCTGGCTCAAGATCGGCATCGTCCTGATGTCGATCGGCGACACCATCCTCGTGATCGCCCAGCAGCTCCAGGCGCCCAACAACGCGCTCAACGCGGCCGCTCCGGGCCTCGGGCTGCCTCAGCTACAGCGGGCGCTGTTCGGCTCGGCGGTGATGGGCTTCGGCGACCTCTTCATAGCCGCCGTGTTCGGCGCGGTGCTGGCCGCGGAGGGAAGACGGCAGGGCGCCCCGGCTCGCCTCACGCTGCTCCTGGCGCTGCTGTTCGACCTGCTCTTCTTCGCGGTCGACCTGCTGCCGGCCACCGTGCCGGTGGCGCTCGCGCTGATCATCACCGAGCGGCCGTGGGAGTGGCTCAGCCGCGAGGGTCGAGCGGCTCGTCGAGGTCAAGCTCGGTGGTGGCCATCACGCGCGCCAGCATCATGTACTGGCCGATCACCATCATCAGTTCGATCAGCTCGCGCGCCGACAGAAGTGCCTTAGCCGCCTCGAACGTCGGGTCCGACGCGCGCGCATCCTGAACCACCTCGGTGGTGAAGCGCAGCACCGTGCGCTGATCGTCGGAGAAGCAGTCGGCGTCCACGTCGTCGCGCTCGAGGGCGGCCACCTGCTCCTCCCTCGCGCCCACCGAGCGCGCGATCGGCACGTGCTGGACCCATTCGTATTCGGCGTGGGGGGTGAGCCTGGACACGCGCAGGATCGCCAGCTCGCGCAGCAGCGGATCGAGCTCGAGGTCGCCAAGCAGCACGCCGCCCCAGCGCAGCCACGGACGGAACGCCGTCTCTGCGTTGGCCATCATCCGGAACACGCCGAGCTGCGGAATCGCCTCGAGCGCCTCGCGCGCGGCGGGCGGAAGACGTTCCGGATCGGCGTAAGGGAGCCGCGCCATAGCCCGCCGATGGTATTCCTAAGAGGCGCCTCAAGGACTGGAAGGCGTGGCCGATTAGCCGGGCGTAAGCCCAGACCCGCCGGCGTTCGCCGTTGGACTGGCCAACGACCCAAAGCCTTTCAAGGAGGCCAAAACATGCTGCGGAATCTCCGCGCTCGTATCCAGTCCGAGGAGTCCGGCTTCACTCTCATCGAGCTCCTCGT
>DATBKS010000177.1:0-19606 GCA_036555755.1 Thermoleophilaceae bacterium | reverse complement strand
GGCCGTGGTGGCCGCGGCGGACACGTTCGACATCCTGCTCTGCATGACCGTGAATCCCGGATGGGGGGGCCAGACGTTCATCGAGAGCTCGACCGACAAGGTGCGCCGCCTGCGCTCGATCCTGCCCGACCGCGTGGCGATTACCGTGGACGGTGGCGTGGACGCTGAGACCGCGCGGCCCTTGCGCGAGGCCGGCGCGCGCATCTTCGTGGCGGGCTCGGCCGTGTTCGGCAAGCCGGATCCGGCGGCGGCATATGCCGACGTCGCGGGCGCCGCCGGCGCCTCCTGACGGCCGAACCTCCGGCGGAAATAGCGGCGGCGGCCTGCGATTGGATCGCGGCCGCCGCCTGTGGCCTCCTCTGGGGAGAGGAGCTTTAGCTCGCAGCGCTCGTCGGTCCGTCGGCGTGGCGACCGTGGCGCCGTACGAGGACGACGCTGCCGCCAACGGCGACCATCGAGAGCCCGAGACCGGCCGCGGCGCCGATAGCGGCGTCACCCCAGTCGAACCCGGCGCGAGGGCTGCTCTGGACGAGTTCGATTGTCGGCGTGTTGGCCGGCCATCCCGGCGGGTCGGCCGGGAGCGGCTGCGCCAAGGCGGCCGCCGGGGCGATGGCGCCAAGCGCGAGCGTCAGTGCGAGGGTGCTCTTGATCTTGCGGCTCTGGGGGGTCATGGAGGGACTCCTGTGTTGGCGATCACCCGGTGTGATCGATCTCCGAGACCCTCTGCGCAGGCGGTTGCAAAGCGGTTGGAGATCGGTGGGAGTGGGTCCTCAACCGCATTGGCAAGGGCTCCGCTCAGTAGTAGCGTTGTTCAAAGGACTACAGAGATCGTGCTCGAGTTCCGCATTCTGGGCCCCTTGGAGGTGGTCGAGCAGGAACGGCCGGTCGGGCTAGGTGGCCCGCGGCAGCGGGCGCTTCTAGCCATTTTGCTGTTGCGCCGCGGGGAAGTCGTATCGAGCGATCGCGTGATCGATCAGCTGTGGGGCGAGCGACCGCCCGCGACGGCGGCGAAGACGCTGCAGGGATACGTATCGCACCTGCGCAAGTCGCTCGGAAACGGGGTGGTCGTAACGCGCGGCGGCGGCTACATGCTGGCGGTGTCGCCGGATCAGGTCGACGCCGAGCGATTCGAGGCGATGGTCGCGGACGGGCGTGTCGCGCTTGCCGACGATGATGCGCTCCGCGCGCGCGAGCTGCTGTGTTCCGCGCTCGAGCTCTGGCGCGGGGACGCCCTCGCCGATCTCGCATACGAGCCGTTCGCTCAGGGTGAGATCGGGCGGCTGGAGGAGGCGCGACTGCGCGCGCTCGAGGATCGCATCGACACCGACTTGATGCTGGGCCATCACCGCGACGTGGTGGGCGAGTTGGAGGCGCTCGTGGGCCAGCATCCCCATCGCGAGCGGCTGCTGGGACAGCTGATGCTGGCCCTGTACCGATGTGGACGCCATGCCGACGCACTTGATGCGTATCAACGCGGTCGAAGCGCGCTGAACGACGAACTCGGGCTGGAGCCCGGGGCCGAGCTTCGCGAGCTCGAGCAGCGCATACTCACGCACGACTCGGCCCTCGAGCCCCCAGCGGTGCCTGAACCGGCGGCAGAGGACGCCGAGCGATCAGCGCCGACGCGGGGACCTCCGCTGATCGTCGCCGGCGGCGCACTGTTGTTCGCGGCGGCGATCGCCGCGGCTCTACTGGTGCTCACCGGTGGAAGCAGCCCCGGCCTGCGGGCGGTGCCGAACTCGGTGGCGGGAATCGACACCCAGTCGAATCGTGTCGTCGCACAGGTCGGAGTGGGCGCGCGACCGAGCGCGATCGCTTACGGGTCCCGCTCGCTGTGGGTCGCGAACCTCGACGACCAGACGGTCTCGCGCGTGAACCCCCGAACGCTCCAAGCCCTGCGGACGCTTTCGCTCGGCGCTCCTCCGACGGGCATTGCCGCGGCAGGCGGCAGAGTTTGGGTTGTCAGCTCGCCCCCGACGGGCCAGCACGTCTCCGTCAACGGGATCGATCCCCAGTTCAACTCAATCGGCCGTACGGTCCGGATCGGCAACGTCGTGCCCGGGTTCCCGGCGGCGATCGTGGCACGGAACGGCGCGCTCTGGGTGGCGCCCTACTCGGGTCTGATGACTCGCCTGGATCCGCGGACGGGCCGCGTCGTCAAGCAACTGGACCCCAACGCCGCCCCCACGGCGATCGACCTTGCCGGCGACGCGATTTGGGCGACCGACCACGACAGCGACATCGTCACTCGCGTCGACGCGACAGGACTCGTCACCTCACTCGCGGCCGGTCACGGTCCGAGCGGCTTGGTGATGGGAGACGGTGGCATCTGGGTGGCGTATTCGGGTGACGACACCGTTGCGCGGATCGATCCGACCACGAAGGCGGTGACGGCAACGATCCCAGTCGGGGACGCGCCGGTGGGCGTTGCGTTCGGCGCCGGCTCGGTGTGGGTCGCGAACAGCGGCGATGGAAGCGTGACCCGCATCGACCCTCGGACTCAGAAGGCCAGCGCCACGATCGCCGTCGGCGGCAGCCCGCAGGCCATTACCGTCGCCGACGGGAGAGCGTGGGTGACCATCGCCGCGCCGACGATCCCGGCGGCCAGCCGATCCGCTGCTGGCGGAACCGCCCACGTCGATTCCCGCTTTCCGGTGGACTACGTGGATCCGGCTCTGGCCTACTTCCCGCAGTCCTGGCAGGTGTTGTACGCGACCTGCGCAAAGCTCCTCAACTATCCGGACAAGTCGGGGCTGGCCGGGTCGGAGCTCGTGCCGGAGGTCGCACAGTCACTTCCGACGCGTTCCGTCGATGGCAAGACCTACACCTTCACGATCCGGCGCGGCTTCCGGTTCTCCCCGCCGTCGAACCAGCCGGTCACCTCCCAGACGTTCAAGGACACAATCGAGCGCACGCTCGATCCACGGATGAGAAACCCGATCGCGAGCGCGTTCAATGACATCGTCGGCGCCCGCGCCTACATGGCCGGTAAGGCGGCCCACATCACCGGCGTGATCGTCCAGGGAAACAGGTTGATCATCCGCCTGACCGCACCGGCCCCCGACGTCCTGGCGCGCCTCACCCAGCCGTTCTTCTGCGCGGTGCCGTCGAACACACCTATCGATCCGAAGGGCGTGCGATTGATCCCCTCCGCCGGTCCATATCGCGTCGCCTCCTACTCACGCGCCCAGGGACTCGTCCTGACTCGCAACCCGAACTATCACGGTGACCGCCCGCACCGTCTCGCACGGATCGAGTACACGGTCGGACTCGCACCGCAGCGCGCGTTGGCCGATGTCGAGAGGGGCAGCGCCGACTACGCCCTGGACGGTGCGGTCGACAGGCCCGACTCGGCCCGCAGGCTGGCCGCCCGCTACGGCCCGGCAAGCGCGGCTGCAAAACGCGGCCACCAGCAGTACTTCGTCAATCCGCAGAAGACGCTCGACTTTCTCCCGCTGAACACCCACCGTCCGCTCTTCGCAGACGCCCGCCTTCGCCGCGCCGTCAACTACGCGATCGATCGCACGGCGCTCGCGCGGCTCGGTCACCTGGGATCGCCACTGCCCGAGCGGCCCTTCGACCACTACCTGCCTCCGGGCGTTCCCGGCTACAGCAACCTCCGCATCTACCCTCTCAGGCCGGATCTGACCAATGCGAGGCGCCTCGCGCGGGGGCATGCCGGTGCGAGGGTCGTGCTGTACACCTGCGATGTGACGCCGTGCCTCCAGCACGCTCAGATCGTCAAGAGCAACCTGGCGGCCATCGGACTGCGCGTCGAGGTCAAGACCTTCTCGGGTGACACCCTGTTCGCCAAGCTCGCCAGACCCGGCGAGCCGTTTGACATCGGCCTCGGCGCCTGGAACGCGGACTATCCGGACCCAGCGGCCATCTTGAACCTGCTGCTCGAGACCGGAACGATCCTCCCGACATTCAACGACCCGGCGTATCGCGCACGGCTCGCCGCGGCATCGCGGCTTACGGGCGCCGAGCGCTACCTGACGTACGGGAAGCTCGACGCCGACCTGACACGCCACGCCGCGCCGTGGGTCATGTTCGGCAACGCACCGAGTCACGAGCTGTTCTCCGCGCGCATGGGCTGCCAGGTCTACGGCGTCTACGGCCTCGACCTCGCCTCGCTGTGCATCAAGAGGGGTACGCGGTAGGGAAGGTGCCTTGAAGTCTGTCGACCTCTCACGGAGGCCAGCGAGCCGTCGCCGAGCCGCCTCACCACTTACGCTCTAGTGACCCATGAAGAAGAAGAGCTTCAAGGAAATGCCGCCCCTGCAGCGGGTGTTCACGCTCGTGCTGATCGGGATCTCCGTGGGCATCGTGACGGCGGCGGAGCGGGATCTCCAGCGCCGCCCGGCGGATGAGGTTCGCGGTGAGAAGTGGCTCTGGCGCCTACTCTGCCTGAACGCGGTCGGTGCGGTCAGCTACTTCCGCTGGGGACGCCTGCAGGGCTGAATACTTCCCGCGATGCTGTTCGATGCGGATGCCCATGAGCCGCTGCTGGAGCGTGCGTGGGATCCGGAGGCGATCAGGGTCGCCATCGCCGAGATGGCCGCGGAGGCAGAGGCGGCCTTCGACGACGGCTGGGCCGCACATCCGCTCGACGAGCCCGAGCCGCGCCGCTTCCGCACCGTGTACCTCGGCGGCGCGGGGGTGATCCGCGCGCTGCATGAGCTGGAGCGGCGGGGGTTGATCGAGCTGCGCCGCGACTACGTGTCGTACCTGGACCGCGAGTACATGCCCGACTTCCCCGAGCACGACCACGCGCGCAGCCTGCTGATGGGCGAGTCCGGGATCCGCCTCGAGCTCGAGCGGATCTCCCCCTCGGAGGCGAATCGCGTCCGGCTCGCCGAGCTGATCCACGAGAACCGCGAGAACCCGAGCCGCGAGCTGATGTGGGGCAGCCCGGGGACGATGCTCGCTGGCACCGAGCTCGGTCTGGATGACTTGTGGCGAGAGAGCGCCGACTGGCTCGAGAGCGAGTGGGATCCGGAGATCGGCGCCTGGGTGCACGACCTATACGGCCAAAGGGTTCCCTACCTCGGCCCGGCGCATGGCTTCGCCGGCTGCATGCTGGCGCTGGCACCGGGGGACGTGCACGACCGCGTGGCGGCGACGACGCGCCGCTACGCCGTCGAGGAGGACGGGCTCGCCAACTGGCCGCCCGTGGCAGGGTCGGATCTGCCCACGCGACGCGACGGCGGGATCCGCGTGCAGTGGTGCCACGGTGCGCCGGGGATGGTGGCCTCGCTGGCGGGGTTCGCCCTCGACGACCCGGAGCACGACCGCCTGATGCGCGCGGGCGGTGAGCTGACCTGGCAAGTCGGTCCGCTTACGAAGGGCGCGGGCCTCTGCCACGGCACCGCGGGCAACGGCTACGCCTTTCTCGCCCTCCTCGAACGAACCGGCGACGAGCTCTGGCTCGAGCGCGCCCGCGCCTTCGCGATGCACGCGGCGGCGCAGGTGGCGAAGGACCGCGCCGCCTACGGCCGCGGCCGCTTCACGCTCTGGACCGGCGACCCCGGCGCCGCGCTCTACCTGGCCGACTGCGTCGCCGGCCACGGCTCCGTGCCGCTGCCCTAACCGATCAGCCGGGCGACCGCGAAGTCGTCGCTGCCGCTGCGCTGGCCCGCCACGACGATCCGCCCGTTCGGCTGAAGCGCCACCGCGAAGGCGAATACGGCCACGCCGAAGTCCACCAGCGCCTTGCCGCCACTGCCGAAGCCTGCGTCGAGCGAGCCGTCGGGGTTCAGCCGCGCGACCCCGAAGTCGCCGCCGTCCTGAACCGAGCCCGCGATCACCACCTTGCCGTCGGCCTGGAGCACCGCGCCGCCGGCCTGATCGTCGAGCGGGGCGAAGTCGATGGTCGCCGTGCCGTTTACGCCGTAGCCCGGATCGAGCGAGCCACTCGGATTCAGGCGCGTGACGAACATCGCGTCGTTGGAGCCGCCCGCCACGAGGATCTTGCGATCCGTCTGCACCATCACCGACCGCGCGATGCCGCCGCTCGGCAGGGTCACGCGACCGCCGGTGCCGAAGTCCGGGTCGAGCGCGCCGTTCGTCCGCAGCCGCGCGACGATGGCGCCCGCGATATCCGAGCGCCCCGCGATGAGGATGCGCCCGTTCGCCTGCCGCGCCAGCGCCTGGCCGAACTCCGTGCCGCCGAAGTCGATCGCCACCTTCCCGCCGGTGCCAAATCCGGTGTCGAGCGTGCCGTTCGCGTTCAGGCGCGCCACCTGCATGTCGCCGCCCTCGGGCCCGGAGAAGCCGCCGAGCAGCAGCTTGCCGCTGGGCATCACCACAACCGCGGTCGCCCGGCTGATCGCTCCCCAGCTGAAGATCATCTTGCCGTCCCCGGAGAACGAGGAGTCGAGCGTGCCGTTCGTATTCAGGCGCGCGACCGCGACGCGCAGGTCCGAGTCCCCCACGAGCACGAGCTTGCCGTCGGGCTGGCGCGCCGCGCCGAACACCCCCTGGTCGAGCGTGCCGCCGAAGTCGATCTTCCGCTTGCCCGCCGGCCCGAAGGTGGTGTCGAGCTTGCCGGCGGCGCCGAGGCGCGCGGCGCAGAACCGCATCGCTGCACCGCCCCCGCCGGCGATCACGATCCGCCCGTTTGGCTGAACCAGGACCGCCTGGGCAGCGTCGGTCCCGCCGAAGCTGATCGCGCGCTTTCCGTTACCGGAGAAGCTCTTGTCGAGATCGCCGGCATGGGCCATGCCGCGACGGTAGCGCGCCGCTCAGGTCTGTGTGGACTCGGCGGCCGCCGGCGCCTCGCGCGTACGGCGCGTCCACAGGCCGCCGCCACCGCCCGGGCGCTTCTCCCAGCGGAAGTGGCGCGCCGCGTAGATGGTCGCGCCCACCCACCAGATAAACAGCACGCTGAGGTGCTTTGCGGAGAATCCCAACCCCGTCGTGTGCGGGCTGAAGCACTCCTCGAAACCCTGCGCGAGATGGCTCAACGGGAAGATGTGCGCGATCTTCTGCAGCCAGTCCGGGTAGGTCTCGAGCGGATAGAAGACTCCCGAGACGAACAGCAGCGGGAAGAACGTGATCGCCGCGATCGGCTGCGCGCTCTCAGGGCGGTCGACAAGGGTCGACACGCACAGCGCGATCGCCGTGATCGACGCCGCGCCGAGCAGCAGCGTGACCACCGCGGCGGGCAGCAGCTTCGGATAGATGTGGAAGCCGAACGCGGGAACGGCCACCACGAACATCAGCACCACCGACATCACGCCCGCGAGGATCGCCGCGCCGATGAGCGCCGAGAGGTATATCCACGGCGGCAGCGGCGTTCCCTTGACGCGCTTGAGGATGCCTTGGTCGCGCAGGTTGGCCACAAGGATGATCAGCCCCTGGTAGCACGACGTCGTGACCGCGAACACCGCGATGCCCGGCGTGTAGAACTGGACGAAGTCGACCTTCCCGCCGGTGACCGTGATGCTCTGGCCCTTGTTGCCGGCGTCGAAGATGATCAGGAAGATCAGCGGGAAGATGAAGGTGAAGAAGGCGCCGCGCGGGCCGCGCAGCAGGATCCGCAGGCGCGTCGCGATCCAGCGGACGAGCAGGGACAGGTCGCTCGCGCGCATCACTGCTCACCCCCGCTCGTGAGCTCGAGGTAGATGTCCTCCAGCGAGCGGCGCGTGACGGTGAGTCCGTCGAGCTCCACGCCGCGCTCGCTCGCCCAGGCGATGAGCGGGGCGAGGTCGCGCGTGGGCGTCTGACTGCTGAAGGTCACCCGCCCGTTCGTGCGCTCGGCGCCGTCCGGCAGCGGCAGCTCGGCGGCGCTCACGCCGTCGGGCGTGCGGAAGGAGACGAGCGCCGCACCCACGTCGCGCCCGGCGATCGTGTCCGGCGTTCCCTCCGCCACGATGCGCCCGGAGGCGATCACCGCCACACGGTCGGCGAGGTTCTGCGCCTCGTCCATGTAGTGCGTCGTCAGCAGGATCGTCTTGCCGAGCGAGCGCAGCCCGTCGATCACCTCCCACGCCTGGCGGCGCGCCGAGGGGTCGAAGCCGGTGGTGGGCTCGTCGAGGAAGATCATCTCCGGGTTGCCGGCGATGCCGAGCGCGAGATCGAGCCGCCGCTGCTGGCCGCCGGACAGAGTCTCGACGCGGGCGTCGGCCTTCTCGCCGAGCCCGACCAGGTCGATGCACTCACGGGCGTTGCGCGGGTTCGGATAGGACGCGCTGTAGATCTCGACTGCCTCGCGCACGGTGAGCACGCCGTCCACGCCCTCCTCCTGGAGCACGATCCCGATGCGCTCGCGGAACTGGCGCTCGTTCGACGCCGGGTCGAAGCCGAGCACGCTGGCCTCGCCGCCGTCCCGCTTGCGGTGCCCTTCGAGGATCTCGACGAGCGTTGTCTTGCCGGCGCCGTTCGGCCCGAGCAGGCCGAACACCTCGCCGCGGCGGATCTCGAGGTCCACGCCGGCGAGAGCCTGCAGAGACCCGTAGCTCTTACGCAGGCCAGTTGCGCGAACGGCGATGTCTCCCGCTGAGTGCATCGACAGCTTGAGGATAAAGAGGCGCGAATAAGTTCCCTGTTAAGGGGCGCGCCGCGTCATCCGTCAGACCGATTCAAGCGGCGAAGAGGCGCGGCGCGACGGGCGAGGTGAGGTCGTCCTGGGCGATCAGGCGCTCAATGCGTAAGGCCTGGGCGCGGCCAGTCGGACGCGAGCACCGCGGCCAGCTCGCGGATCGCGCGGCGCCAGGCCTCGGGTGCTTCCTCCCATGTGAAGTCGCCGCCCCGCGCAGACGCGCTTCGAGGCGCTGTGGCAGGAGTGGCAGCAGTCGGCGCGCGGCATCCCCGACGCGCTCACCGGTATCTCGCAGCTCACCGCGCAGGCCGCGGCGAACTACTCGGATACCGAGCAGTCGATCGCCAGCAGCTTCTCGCAGTAAGAACCGGTCCGCAGTCCGCAGTCCGCAGTCCGCAGGTCATTGGCCAAGCGGTAGTGCGAACTCCTTTAGGTCCTTGATGCGGGTCCTGGTCCTGTCGACCAGGCACTCGCCTTCGATGATCGGCTGTAGCGTCCCGCCCTCGGCGGCGCTGCCCGCGTAGGCACAGTCGCGCTTCGAGTAGGTCACCCAGGCCTTCTCCGACAGCGCGATCTGGTGCTTGCGGTGCGCGTTCGAGTCCGGGTCCTTCAGCAGCTTGTTGTAGGCGGCGGCGAGCAGAGGCTTGAGGCGCTTGCGCTCGTTGCCCACGCACTGGTCCATGTCGAACGTCGAGTTCGCGTGCTTGAGACAGCTCGAGTAGGTGTCGCGCGGGGCGGGCGCGGCGCTGGCGCCTCCGCCGGCGAGGATCAGCGCGGCGGTGGTGGTCGCAACCGCAAGCGCGGCGACGGCAAGCAACGAGCGTCGTTTCATCTGGGCTCCTCTGTTCGTGACGATGCGGGTCGCCGTAGAATCGCGCCTCCCCCGCGAAAGGAGCTTGCGCATGAGCACAGATGCCGTCAAGTACACGCTGTCCGAGGCAGAGCTCCCGACGCATTGGATCAACCTGCTGCCCGACCTCCCGGGCGATCCGATGCCGCCGCTCAACCCGGGGACGATGCAGCCCGCAGGCCCGGACGACCTCACGCCGATCTTCCCGATGGGAGTGATCCAGCAGGAGGTCTCCATGGAGCCGGAGGTGGAGATCCCGGACCAGGTGCGGGACGTCTACAAGCTTTGGAGGCCGACGCCTCTCTTCCGCGCCCGGCGGCTCGAGCAGTCGCTCGATACGCCCGCGCACATCTACTACAAGTACGAGGGCGTCTCGCCCGCCGGCTCGCACAAGCCCAACAGCGCCGTCGCGCAGGCCTACGAGAACAAGCAGGCTGGGGTCAAGCGGCTCTCCACCGAGACCGGCGCGGGCCAGTGGGGCTCGGCGCTCGCGCTCGCGTGTCAGCTATTCGGGCTCGAGTGCGTGATCTACATGGTCGGCGCGAGCTACGACCAGAAGCCCTACCGCCGCTCGATGATGGAGACCTGGGGCGCCACCGTGCACCGCTCACCCAGCGACACGACGGACGCCGGCAAGTCGCAGGCCTCGCACCCCACCGGCTCGCTCGGCATCGCGATCTCGGAGGCGGTGGAGGTGGCCGCGAAGGACCCGGACACCAACTACTCGCTCGGCTCTGTGTTGAACCACGTCTGCCTGCACCAGACCGTGATCGGCCAGGAGGCGATGGCGCAGATGGGCATGGCCGGCGAGGAGCCGGACGTGGTGGTCGGCTGCGTGGGCGGCGGCTCGAACTTCGCGGGCCTGTCGTTCCCGTTCATCCGCCGCGTGCTGCGCGGTGAGGCGAAGACGCGCTTCCTCGCCGCCGAGCCGGCCGCGTGCCCGACGCTCACGCGCGGCGCCTACCGCTACGACTTCGGCGACACCGTCGGCATGACGCCGCTGCTGCCGATGTACACGCTCGGCCACGACTTCGTGCCGCCGCCGGTGCACGCCGGCGGACTGCGCTACCACGGCGACGCCCCGATGCTCTGCGGCCTGGTGAAGGCGGGCGTGATCGAGGCGCGCGCCTACAAGCAGAACCCGGCGTTCGAGGCCGCGGTGAACTTCGCCCGCAACGAGGGCATCGTCCCCGGCCCGGAGCCGGCCCACGCGATCCGCGCGGGTGTGGACGAGGCGCTGGCCGCCCGCGAGGCGGGCGAGTCGCGCGTGATCCTGATCGGGCTGTCGGGCCACGGGCACTTCGACATGTCCGCGTACGACGACTACCTGGCAGGTCGGCTCGAGGACGTGGAGTTCTCGGAGGCGGACATGGAGGCTGCGCTGGCGCGGTTGCCCGAGGCGCCGGCTATCGCCTAGCGGCGGTTGCGGCACCCGCTACCGCCTAGCGGCAGCGAGCTCGTCCAGCTCGTCCACCACGCGCCGCAGCCGCTCGCCCTGCCGACCGATCGGGCCGACCAGCTCCTGCTGCTCGCGTAGCTCCTGCGAGCGCCAGGCCACCGCCAGCAGCGCCACCCCGTGGTGCAGCAGCTGGGCCAGGTAGTCGAAGATCTCGCTCAACGCCTGAACGTACGGCTGCAGCTCCGGCGCCTCGATCCGGTTGAGCTCGCGGCGCATCGCGCAGTAGCGGCTCACGAGCGGGCCGCTGTCGTGGGCCACGTCTGTCAGCGGCAGGTCGTTGCGGACCTGGTAGAGCAGATCCTCGACATCATCCTCGCGGTAGAGGCCTTCCCAAGCGAGCCGGCGGAGGGCCTCCAGATCCTTCTCAAAGGAGGCAACCGACACAACTCCAGGTTAGTGCTTGCGACCCTGCTTTCGCTTGCGTTTGCGCGAGGTGCGCGACGGGCCGGCCTCCTGCACCTCTTCGTCGGATCCGATCGTCAGCTCGCGCTCGGCCTTCGGCTCCGGCTCGGGCTCCGGCTGGCGGCCTCGGGGGCCGCCCCTCGCGCCGGGCGCCATGCCGCGGCGCTCCATTGCGGTGGGCCACTTGACCGCCTTGCCCGTGGCCCACGCCGGGCCGCGGCCGCCGGGCCAGCGGTCGAGGAAGATGATGCTCACCGAGACGAGGTAGAAGAAGAGCAGCAGCTGCGGCGGGCCGAGCGGAATCACGAACAGCACGCCGCCGATCACGCCGATCACGCCCGCGAAGGTGCTCAGCAGGCCGACCCTGATCGCGTTGACGTTGGTCATGATCATCGAGAAGGCGAAGGCAAGGCCCGCGGCCGGCGTGATGATGCTGAAGATCTGAGCCGAGCCGCCGTTGACAAGGTCCTTGGCGTGCTGGTTCGAGTGGTTCGCGCCGTTCACGAACTCCGTCGCGTAGTGCTTGATCACGAACGGGCCGATCGCGCCCGCGATGCCAAAGATGATCGGGCCGGCGATGCCGAGGTAGTACGCGACCGACGGCGTCTGCGGCCGGCGGAACTTGGTGGCGCGGAAGAGATACACGAGCACCCCCACCACGAGGAACATCGCGAGCATCTGGAAGATGCCGCTGGCCACGTAGCCGGTGGCGTGCTTGTGGACGGACGTGAGCGTCTCGGCCTCGTCCTTCGTCTTGTCGCGCAGCAGCGGCAGCTGGAAGGCGAAGCTCGCGAGCACGCAGACCGACGCCAGGCCGGCCGCGATCCCCACCCGCGGGCCCCACTGGCGCTCCCAGGCGAGCTGGTTGGCACCC
Organism: Thermoleophilaceae bacterium; assembly: GCA_036555755.1. GTDB lineage: Bacteria > Actinomycetota > Thermoleophilia > Solirubrobacterales > Thermoleophilaceae > JAICJR01. Next base: position 7,476 of record DATBKS010000177.1, on the reverse strand, counting down.
TCGGGCGTCGCGCTCTGGTTGCGTTCCTCGGGAGTCACCGTCATGTAGTGGCCGCATCCTCCGGCGGCGGCTCCACCTGGCCCGTGCGCGGCGGGTAGTACTCGTGGTCCTCCGGCTCGACGATGCGCGAGAGCCGCTCGCCCGCCGCCAGCACGACGTTGAGGAACGGCGACATCACATGAATGAGGGTCTCGACGCGGGCGCGGGTGCGCCGCTGGTCCGGGGTGAGCTGCGCCATCAGCCGCCTCGCTGGTGGAAGAAGAACTGCGGTAGGGCGGCCTTGGCCACTTCTGCCGTCATCTGCTGGGCAAGTTGAAGGTCGCCGGAGCGGACGGCGAGGTCGTCGAGGGTGACAATCCCCACGAGCTCGTCCCCGTTCATCACCGGCAGGCGGCGCACGCGGTGCTGCACCATCAGCGCCGCGGCCTCCTCGATGTCCATCGCGCTCTCGCAGGTCACGAGCGGTCGCGTGGCGAACTCGCGCACCTGCTCGTCGACGCTCACGCCGTCGGCGGCCACGTCAAGCGCCAGGTCACGGTCCGTGATCAGGGCCGAGGGATAGCCGGTCTCGCAGATCACAACGGATCCGACGTTGCGATCCCGCATCAGCTCCCCCACCTCGCGCAATGTGGCCGAGCAATCGGCGGTCACGACCGATTCGGTCATCACCTCGCTGATTAGCACCGGGCCGACTATAAACGGCTGGCCGCCATCTGGACGCTCCATCGGCCAGAAAAAGTGTGTCTATTGCGCTTGAGCAGGACCCCACTTACCTTGGACGAATGTCCGACGGGATCAGGCGCCTCGTGGCAGGGGCGATCTCAGTACTAGCTCTACTTGTCTTCTCCTCGAGCGCTTTGGGTGCGCGCCCGGATACGACCGGTTGGAGCGAGCTGGCGAGCTCCGGAGGCCATTTCCTCGTCCACTACCCGGCGACTGTTACCGCCGGCTCCGCCCAGACCGTGGCGGCCAACCTCGAGACCGCCTACGGCGTGGAGGTCGGCTCGTGGGGCTTCGCGCCGCCGAAGGACGACGGCGACGGCAAGGTGGACGTGTACATCGCGGACACGGGCGGACACCTGGGCGAGGCCGCGCCGGACGTGCCGGGTCCGGCCACGAGCGGCTACATCCAGATCGATCCGAGCTCGGTGGGCAACCTCGAGACCGCCGGCCACGAACTGTTCCATCTCCTCCAGTACGCGATCGACTCGCGGGGTGCCAAGTTCCTCAAGGAGGGGACGGCGGAGTGGGCGGGTGCCAACGTGGCCGGCGGCACGAGCTGGTTGCTCAGCTACTGGGGCTCGCCGGAGCAGCCCCTCGACTGCGCCGACGCCTCGCCCTGCGGCGAGGACGGCATGGCCTACGCCCGCTGGATCTTCTTCGACTACCTCTCCGAGCGTTACGGGCCGGGGATTGTCGAGGAGATCCTCACGCGGGCGGCCGCGAACAACGCGGGTTACGACGCGGAGCAGGATCTGCAGGCCATCAACCAGGTGCTCGCCGCGCACGGCAGCAACCTGACGCAGGCCTTCAACGGCTTCACCGCCGCGAACACGGGTGCCTCATACAGCTTCCCTGGCCTTGGGGGGAGCGACGCACTGCCCCACTCGTCCGCCTCTCTCTACACGGGCGCGGCGAGTGGGGCACTGCCCAACCAGACGGTCGCCATCGACCACCTCGCTGCCAACTACGTCTACTTCTACAGCGGCGACACACGCGTCTCCTCGGCGGGCTGCGGCGCGGCGACGCTCAGGATCACGGTCGACCTTCCCGCCGGGAGCGCGTCGGTGCCGAGCGTCTCGGACGCGTTCGGCGTCCACCCGCTCAGCGTGACCGGCAACACGGCGTCGGCCAACGTGCCGTGGACCAACTGCGAGGGCTCGCTCGCCGCGCTCGGCATTCCCAACCCCGGCAACGGCGACGGCCAGCAGTTCGTGGTGCACACGTCGGTCCAGCTCACGCCGGTCAAGTTCCGCGGCACCGCTGCTCCGCGCATCCACCTCAGCCTGCCGAAGCTGGCGAACGTGGCGCGCCGCCTGCCGGTGCTGCGCTTCAACGTCCACTCCAGCGGGCGCGGCACGCTGCTCGTGCTGCTCAAGTCGCACTACGTGCGCGGCAGCTACTCGCTCAAGCCGGGCACCAACAGGATCCGGCTGCGGCTCCCCAAGGGCTTCAAGGCCGGCCGCCACCAGCTCGTGCTCACCGCGTACTCCACCACCGGCAAGCGCGGGCAGACGATCAAGCGGCACGTGCGCATCCACATGTCGGGCAAGGCAGCGGTCCACCGCGCCTCGAAGCCGCACCGTTTCGCCCGCTAGCATCACCGGCATGTCCTCTGAGGACCCCTTCGGAATCTTCGGCGACCCCGAGGAGCTGCGCCGCCGGATGGCGGAGCTCGCCGAGCAGATGCAGGCCGGCCAGAAAATGACGTGGGCCGACAACGCGATCAAGCTCGCCGTCGACATGACGGTCGCCGGGATCAGCCGCATCAACCTGCAGGGGAATGCCGACGAGCAGGTGAACGAGCTGCGCAGCGCGATGTCGCGGCTGTTCCCCGAGGCGGTTACGCTCGTGCGCGAGGCGCGCGAGGGCTTCGGGACCTAGCCAGCTCGAGCAGCACGTCCACGAGCAGGTCCACGTCGGCTTCCCCCGAGCGCCAGTTGACGATCGCCGGGCGGAAGACGACCTTGCCGTCGTAGACCGTGGTGCCCGCGAACACGCGGCCGTCGCGCAGCAGCTCGCCGCCTAGTTCCCTGTTCAGCTCGTCGAGGTCGTCCTCGGGAACGCCGTCGGGGCAGACGCGGAAGGTGACGACGTTCAGCGTCACATCGGCCACCCGCTCGAGCTCCGGCTCGGCGTCCACCCTGTTCGCCAGGTGCTGCGCGACAGCGAGGTGGCGCTCGACCATCGCCCGGTAACCCTCGCGCCCGTAGGCCTTCAGCGTGGCCCAGACCGCGAACGCCCGCGCCCGGCGTGAGCCCTCGGCGCTGATGTAGGCGACGGACGGGCGCTCGTCGGCGTCGGCGGGCAGGTAGGCGGCGGACTCGGTGAACGCCTTGACCAGGTAACGGCGCTCGCGGACGAAGGCGAAGCCGCAGTCGTGCGGGACGTTGAGCCACTTGTGGCCGTCGGAGGAGACCGAGTGCGCGCGCTCTACCCCCTCCGCAAGGTGCGCCGTCCGCGGGGACACGCGCGCGAACAGCCCGAAGGCGCCGTCGACGTGCAGCCACGCGCCGTAGCGCTCGGCGAGGTCGGCCATCTCAGCGATCGGATCGAAGGCGGCGGCGTTCGGCTCGCCTGCGGTGGCAACGAGGATCGCGGGCGCGCCGTCGAGTTCGCGCAGCCCTGCCTCCAGCTCGTCGAGGTCGGCGCAGCGCCTGACGGCCGAGCGACCCATGCCGAGCAGGCCGAGCGACTTGGTCGCGCTCTGGTGGATGTGGCTCGTCGTGAAGACGGGGATCGCGGGCGCGCCGCCCATGCCGTCCTCGTCGATGTCGATCCCGTGCCGCTCGGACCACCAGCTGCGCGCGCCGGCGAGGCAGGTGAAGTTGGCCATGGTCCCGCCGGTCACGAGCACGCCGCGGAACTCCGGCGGCAGCTCGAACAGGTCGCGCAGCCAGTCGGCGGCGATCGCCTCGAGGCGTGAGCCGAGCGGGGATGAGTCCCACAGGCCCATGTTCTGATCGAGCGCGGAGGTGAGCCAGTCGGCCGCCAGGGCCGCCGGGGTCGTCCCGCCCACCACGAAGTGGAAGAAGCGGCCGCCGCTCGAGCGCGTGGCCAGGTCGTTGCCCAGCTCCGCCAGCTCCCGCAGCGGCGCGAGGGTGCCTTCGCCCTGTTCGGGAAGTCCGCCGCCGAGCGCGAGCACGCGCTCCTCGCTGCCTGGCGGCTGCACCGGATCGTCGCCGACACCCGCCACGTACTCCCGCGCGAGCGAGGCCGCGAGCTCGAGCGCCTCCTGTACGTCGCCGCGTGCATCGAGCGGATCGGCCATCCGCCGATCCTAACCAGCGGCGGTCAGCTGACCCCGGTCACCTTGCGGCGCGGGTCATGTGCGCTCGCGTAGACGCGGAACTCGCGCTCGAACTCCGGCCACCAGCTCGGATCCGAGCCGGACGGGCGCGGGCGCCACGGGCCGCGGCGTCGGCGCGGCGGGCCGTCGTCTCCGGGTCCCTCGTCTCCGGGGCCGTTGCCCTTCGACATCTGCATGAACGCGAGAACGACAAAGCCGAACCCGAGCACGAATAGAAAGAGCATCAAAACCATCAAACGTCTCTCCCTGCCATTCCGTTCTGACCCGGATCGGCAGGATCGAAACGTGAGAACCCGCGCGGGCTACATTCCTCGGCGATGGACGAGCCCGCCGTGATCTGGAACTTCGAGGTCGCGATCCAGGACAGCTGCGCAGAGCATCGGGAGCCGTTCAACTGGGGAACCGCCCTGTTCAGGCCCGACATGCCGCGCGTGCACGACCAGAACCTGCTGCGCATGGAGCGCGGCTTCGGCGAAGTTGGCGCGCGCGAGCTGGCGGCCGAGGCAGACCGCGTGCAGCGCCCGGCCGGGCTCTCACACCGCAAGGTGATGGTGCCGGACGCCGAAGCCGGACAGAAGCTCTGGGACGAGTTCGCCGAGCTCTCCTGGCGGCGGGCGCGCCACGTGACGATGGTGCACCGCGACCAGCCCCCGGGCGAGCCTCGTCATCCCGTGCGCGAGGTCGAGTCCGCCATGCTCCGGAGCGCGCGTGTGAAGGCCTTCGAGGAGGACCTCGGCAGCGTCGCCGCCGACCAGGTTGCGGCCTCGCTCGAGCTGGTGGCGAGCGTGGTGCCGGCGCGCGCGTTCGTCGTCGAGATCGACGGTGAATTCGTGTCATGGGCCGTTCTCTACGAGGAGGACGGCATCGGGCAGATCGACGACGTGGTGACCGACCCCGCGCACCGCCGCCGCGGCTACGGCCGCGCAGTGGTCGAGGCCGCCACGCGCGCGTCGCTTGCGTCGGGCAACCGGATCACCTTCCTGATCGCCGACGACGAGGACTGGCCCAAGGAGATGTACGCGCGCCTCGGCTACGAGCCGGTGGACCTGCGCTTCGAGTACACGCGGATGTAGCGGGCATACGATTCCTGCCCCATGAATCCCGAGCTTTTCTACGGGGCCGACCTCGCCTACGTGCACGACCAGGCCTTCGGTCACCTCGCGCGCGCGGGCGGCGAGACGCTGCTGCGGATGCTCGCGCGCCAGGGGTTCAACTCGGGGCTGACTGTCGAGCTCGGCAGCGGCAGCGGGATCACCGCGCAGCTCCTGACCGAGCACGGCTACGACGTGCTCGGCGTGGAGGTGTCGCCGGATCTCGTGGAGATCGCGCGCGGGCGCGCGCCCACCGCCTCATTCCTGAACGCGTCCCTGCTCGACGCCGAGCTGCCCACGTGCGTCGCGGTCGCCGCCATCGGCGAGTGCTTCAACTACGCCTTCGACGAGCGCGCCGGCGACGAAGCGCTCGGCGTGATCTTCCAGCGCGTGCACGACGCGCTCGAACCTGGCGGGCTATTCCTGTTCGACATCGCCGAGCCGGGGCGCGAGCGCGGCGGCCCGCGGCGCGACTGGAGCGAGGGTCCGGACTGGACGCTCTGCCTCGAGGCGTCCGAGGATTACGCGACGCGGTCGCTCGAGCGGAAGATCACCGTCTTCCGCGAGGTCGACGGCGCCTTCCGCCGCAGCGACGAGCTGCATCGCCTGCGGCTCTACGAGCTGCAGGCCGTCCTCGACGGGCTCTCAACCGCGGGCTTCGAAGCCCGCCGCCTGGGCGCCTACGGCAGCGCCGTCCACTTCGGCCGCGGCCACTCGGGCTTCCTGGCCACCAAGCGGCTCGTGGTCTAGCGCGCGATCAGCTGCACGATCGGGATCGTGCGCCCCACGCTTTCGGCGCGCTTTCGGTACGTCGCGTACGGAGGGAACAGCTGATCGGCCAGCGCCCATAGCCGCGTGCGCTCGGCGTCGTCCTCCACCATCTCGGCCCGGAACGGCTTGCCCGCGAGCAGCACGTCGGGGTTCGCGCGCAGGTTGTGGAACCAGGACGGATGCTCGGGGAGCCCGAGCTTCGACGCGACGATCGTGATGCAGTCGCCGTCGTTGAAGTAGATGACGCCGCTTCGCCGCACCTGCCCCGTGCGGGCGCCGCGCGTCTCTAGCAGCGCAGTCGGCACCATCAGACCCATGCCGAGGCGCCCGCCGGTCATGCGCATCAGCAGCGGATCGACCCGCCACACGACGTGCTTCGAGATCCACGCGGCGAGCGGAGTGCCGAGGAACTTCACATACAGCCGGTAGAGCGCGCCGCGGGGGGCTCGCGGATCGACGTACGGGAGGGCGGACACGGGCCTATGCTGCCAGCGCCTCCAGCACCACGTCGTCGTGGGTCTTCGGCGAGACCTTCGGGAAGACGTGCGTGATCTTGCCCTTGCCGTCGATCAGGAAGGTCGAGCGCAGGTTGCCCCAGTACTTGCGGCCGTACATCGACTTCTCCGCCCAGACGCCGTAGGCCTCGGCCACCTCGTGCTCGGTGTCCGCGAGCAGCGTGAACGGGAGGTCGTACTTCTCGGCGAACTTCTTCAGCTTCTTCGGCTCGTCGGGCGAGACGCCCAGCACGACCGCGCCGGCGGTCTCGTACTCGCCGCTGCGGTCGCGAATGCCGCAGGCCTGCGTCGTGCAGCCCGGGGTGTCGGCCTTGGGATAGAAGTAGAGGACCACAGGTCGGCCGACGAAGTCCGACAGCTTCACGGTCTCGCCGTCCTGGTTCTGCAGCTCGAAGCTCGGGGCGGTGTCGCCGACGTCGGGCACTTGTGGGGCTCCTTTACTTGAGTAGCCGCGAGAGGCGGCGGTCCTTGAGCACCCGGCCGCCGGTCTGCTCCTTGGGGCAGTACGTGGTCAGGTGATCCTTGAAGAAGACGGCGGCCAGCGTCGTGCCGCAGCGCGGGCACGGCTCACCCTGGCGCTTGTGCACCTTGAGCGGCATCGGCGCCTTGTCGGGCAGCGAGTCGGTGGTGATGACCTCCTCGTAGTGGGCGAGCGTGCGGCTCAGCACCTCGTCGACGGCGCCGTGCAGGCGCCCAACCTGCTCCTCGTCGAGCGTGTTCCCCTGTGTGAATGGCCCAAGCTCCGCCTCCCAGAGGATCTCGTCCACCCACGAGCGGCCGATGCCGGCGATCGTGCGCTGGTCGCGCAGGAGCGGGTGAAGGTGGCGCGGCTGATCAATCAGCTCGGCGAACTGCTCGAGCGGCGGCGCGGGCCAGGCCTCTGGGCCGAGAGTGGCGACCGCGTCGTCCTCGTAGAGCTTGTCGGTGAGAAGCAGCTTGGCCCACGCGCGCTGCTGGGTGCCGAACTCGCGCAGCCGCAGCTCGCGGCCGTCGTCGATGCGCAGCAGAAGCCGCGAGCGCTTGTCGCGCAGCGAGGCGTGCTTGTCGAAAAGCTGCAGCCGGCCGGCGG
>DATBKS010000176.1:0-1928 GCA_036555755.1 Thermoleophilaceae bacterium | reverse complement strand
GACCCAGACATCCGTGTAGACGGCATTGGCACCTTCGACCGCGCCCTCGACATCGGTCACCACATCTATGTGCGCCCCGCTCCCCGCCGCGAGCACCTTCGCGTACTGGAAGACGTCGTGGCTCGGCTCGTAGCCGGCGGGTGTCGCCACGGTGATGTCCATGCCCACCAGCGCCCCTGCCTCCATCAGCGAGTTCGCCACGTTGTTGCCGTCGCCCACATAGGCGAGCTTGAGGCCCTGGAGCGCGCCGAAGCGCTCGCGCAGCGTCAGCAGGTCAGCGAGCGCCTGGCACGGATGGTGGTCGTCCGTGAGGGCGTTGATCACTGGAACGTCGGCCGCGATCGCCATCTGCTCGACGTCGGTCTGGGCGAACGTGCGGATCACTATCGCGGCGACATAACCGGACAGCACCCGCGCGGTGTCCGAGATCGGTTCCCCCCGGCCGATCTGCAACTCGTCCGGTCGCAGCATGATCGGCAGGATTCCGAGCCGTTGGGCGGCCGCCTCGAACGAAACGCGCGTGCGAGTCGACGGCTTGGCGAAGTAGCAGGCGATCGCCTTGCCGGCGTGGGCATCGCGCCAGCCCGGCGGGTTCAGCTTCATACGCTCCGCCAGGCTCAGGAGGTGTTCGAGGTCCGCCCGGCCGAGATCCCCGACACGCAGGAGGGAGTCGGTATGGATTGTGCTGGCTGTGATCGTCATGGTGTGTCCTCTCGGGTCAGGGGGAAAGCGGATCGCGCTCGATCGGGCAGGACATGCAGCGGGGGCCGCCCCGCCCGCGTCCCAGCTCGGCGCCGGCGATCGTGATCACCTCGATGCCGTGCCGGCGCAGGCGCGTGTTGGTGTCCACGTTGCGCTCGTACGCGAGCACGACGCCCGGGGCGATGGCGAGCACGTTGTTGCCGTCGTCCCACTGCTCGCGCTGCGCCTCGTAGCGGTCCCCGCCGGTCTCGAACAGGCGCAGCTCGGGCAACCCGAGCGCGTCGGCGATCGCAGCGAAGAGGTCCGGCTCGTGGCTCACGTCCAGCCCGTCGGCGGCGGGCCGCAGGCTGTAGCCCTCGAGCGAGTCGCGGAGCTCCGGATAGATCGTGAAGGCGTCGCGGTCCACCATCGTCATGACGGTGTCCAGATGCATCGCCGAGCGCTGCGCGGGCATCGTCACCGCGATCACGCGCGTGGCGGCCCCGGCCGCGAACAGGCGCCGGGCGAGCAACTCCACGCCGGCCGGGCGTGTGCGCTCGCCCATCCCGATCAGGACGCAGCCGTTGCCGATCACGAGCACGTCGCCGCCCTCGAGCTGAGCCGGGCCGCCGAGGCCCTCGCTCCAGGTCTCGTGCTGCGTGTTCGCGAAGAGCGGGTGGTGTCGGTAGATCGCGTCCAGGTGGACGGCCTCACGCCGACGTGCCGGCTTGGCCATCGCGTGGACGGACACGCCGCCGTAGATCCAGGCCGACGTGTCACGTGTGAACAGGTGGTTCGGAAGCGGCGGCAGCACGAATCCGTCGAGCGCCGGAACCTGCGCGACGAGCGACTCGCTCTTGAAGGGCAGCTCGTCGCTCGCGACGCCGCCGATGAGACGCTCGGCGAGGTCGGCCGCGGCAAGCGAGGCGAGCCACTCGCGCACGGCCGGGCCGAGGTCCGGGCCCAGCTGAACGGCCGTGAGCGTGTGGTCGAGCACCTGGTCCCGCGCCTCCGGGATCGCCAGCGTCTGGCCCAGCAGCTCGTGCAGATAGAGGACCTCCACGCCCCGGTCCTCCAGGGTGTCGGCGAACGCATCGTGCTCCTGCCGCGCGCGCTTGACCCAAATCACGTCGTCGAAGAGCAGCTCGTCCTTGTTGGTCGGGGTGAGCCGCTTCAGCTCGAGGTCCGGCCTGTGCAGGATCACCCGCCGGAGCACGCCGACCTCGGAGCCGACGTGCAGCCTCGGC
>DATBKS010000175.1:0-4965 GCA_036555755.1 Thermoleophilaceae bacterium | reverse complement strand
CATGTGACGGTGTCGAGCAGGGCGCGGGCGCTCGAACCGCTCATCCAGTCTGTGCATTAGCGGCCGATCATGCATCTGTGGGGCGATTTCGTGACGAATGTCGACTACCGTGATCTGCGGACTCTGTTTTGCTTTTGAGGACTTGATCGACGCTATGAGCCGCCGCAGGGTGTTCGCGCGCACCCGGAGAGTCGTGCTGTTCGCCCTGCTGGCTGTGGCGGGTGTGCTGGCGCTTTCGGGTTCCGCCTCGGCGGCCACATTCCATCCCTGCTCCGGGCGCCCTGACGTCGGCTGCGCGCGCGTGGTCGTGCCGTTCGACCAGACCGGCGTGGTGCGCGGCGGGCTGTCGCTCCACGTCGAGCGCCTCCACACGCCCGGTTCGGCGAAGGGCACGATGATCGCGCTGGCGGGCGGGCCCGGTCAGGCCGCCACGCCGTTTCTTGGAGACTTCCGCTTCACGCTCGATCCGGCGCTCAAGGGCCGCGACCTCGTGGTGTTCGACCAGCGCGGGACGGGAAGCTCGAACGAGCTCTTCTGCCCGCAGCTCGGGTCGCACAAGCTGCCCGACCTCGGTGTGGGGCGCTGCGCGCGGTCACTAGGCGCGATCCGCGGCTTCTTCTCGACGTCGGAGTCGGTGGCGGACATCGAGGCGGTGCGGAAGGCGATCGGCGTCGACAAGATCGACCTCTACGGCGTCTCCTACGGGACGAAGGTCGCGCTCGACTACGCGATCCGTTTTCCGGAGCACGTCGACCGCTTGATTCTCGACTCCGTGGTGATGCCCGGCGAGCTCGATCCCTACGAGCTCAGCAGCTTCGCCGCCGTGCCGCGACTGCTCGGACAGCTCTGCGCGAAGCAGGCGTGCGAGGGCATCACGGACGATCCAAACGCGGATCTGACGAAGCTGATCGCGCTGCTCTCCAAGCGCCAGCCGCGCGGCTTCGTGGTGAACGGGCGCGGCCAGCGCCGCCTGAGCACGATCCGCCGCACCGCGATCCTCAACGTGCTGTTCGAGGGCGACTTCGATCCCGTGATGCGAGCGGACTTCCCCGCGGCGGTGAAGGCTGCCGTACAGGGCGACGCCGCGCCGATGCTGCGGATGATGGCCGCCGTGAAGGGCTCCGAGGACCTCACCGGCGAGGACAGCGAGGCGCTGTTCGCCGCCACCACGTGCGAGGACTCGGCGCTGCCGTGGGACCCCGCCGCCTCGCCCGCCGATCGCGTGATCCAGGCGCGCAGGAACTTCGACCAGATCTCCGCCTCGAGCTACGCGCCGTTCGATCCCGCGACCGTGTTCAAGTTCAGCCTCGCGCCGTTCTGCTCAACCTGGCCGGAGGCCGGCCCCAACCCGCCGGTCGAGGAGAACCCGCTGCCGAATGTGCCCACCCTGATCCTGAGCGGCAACGACGACATGCGCACGCCGCAGGAGGACGCCGCGAAGCTCGCGTCGCAGATGGCCAACGCGACGCTCGTGCGCGTGCCGGCGACCGGCCACTCCGTGCTCGGCAGCGATCTGGCGGGCTGTTCCACCAGGGCGTTGCGTAACTTCTTCAGGGGGCTGCCGCCGCGCGCGTGCAAGGACGAGGGCGAGTTGCTGCCGCCAAGCCCGGTGCCGCCGCGTCGGCTCTCGCAGCTCCCGCGCCTTCGCGGCCTGCCGAGCCAGACTGGCCGCACCCTGGTCGCGGCACGGCTCACGCTCGCCGACATGCTCGAGCACGCGGTCGACTCGCTGGTGTTCTCGTCGAACGGGCTGACGTTCCCGCCGGTGGGGGGCCTGCGCGCCGGCTACTTCAAGCTCAGCTCCACGGCCCTGACGCTGCACGGCTACTCGTGGGTGCCGGGCGTGACGCTCACCGGCAAGGTCCCGCTGCGTGGCCCGGCGGTCATTCACATCGGCGGTCGCGCCGCGGCCCGCGGGACGCTGCGGATCAGCGAGCGGGGCGCGATCCGCGGGAAGCTCGGTGGGCACAGGGTGTCCGGCCACTTCGCGGGCGCAGCGCGTCTGAGCGCCGCGGCGGCCGCCGGGGGGCCGTCGTGGGAGGAGAGCCTGCGCCGCTTCTCCCCGTTCGGCAACGAGCTGCTCCCCACCGGCTAGTACAGGCGGCCAGCCGGGCTGGCGCGGGCCTGGGCCACGCCTTGGTCATCTCGATCCGGCGCATGATCGTCGGGTGGTTGCCCACGAGCGCCTGCCACCAGCCGGGCGGGTCGGGGTCGATCCGCAGGAAGCGCTCGTAGCTGCGAGCGCGGTGGAGCTCGGCGGGCGTGAAGTAGTCGGAGGCGCTGAGGTGGGGAAGCTTCAGGTCCGACGCGACCGACGTGTGCAGCAGCCGCGTGATCGCGTAGACCCAGAGAGCCGTCAGCGCCGAGAGCCCGACCAGTGGTCCGACCCGCCGGCGCTCGTGGGTCACAGAGCGCGAGAGGCCGCCGGTGGCGCCGGGCTCGCGTACGGATAGCGGTCGGTGAGCAGGTTGATGTAGCCGTTTAGCTGCGCCGAGTAGCGCAGCGCCAGGAGCTGAGCGCGATACAGGTTGCGCGGCATCCGCCCGGTGAACATGCAGACCCACCAGCTGAGGAATGCCGCGGCGAACAGCGTCCCGCCGAGCCCGCCGGACACCAAAGCGGCCGGGATGGCGAGGATCAGCCGGAAACCGGTCTTCCAGCGATTTTGCGGAGCGCGTGGGTCGACGTGGACGTCCACCGGGTAGCTTCCCGGGTCACCCACGAAGCCGGGGAACGGGCCTCCGGTGAGCATGAGGTACGCGTACACGTGGGTCGCGTAGCGGATGTAGCGGGTGAGGAAGTTGTGGATCCCCTCGGGCACCTGGGTGGTGAACAGCGCCGCGAACCAGGCCACGATCAGGGTGAAGAACGCGGCGATGCCCCAGAGCAGGAGCCAAACGAGGTGGGGGATTACGAGCAGGATGCGGAAGAACACAGTGAGCCGTGAGCGGTTCAGGTCGTCCCCCGCGGTGGTCAGGCGCACAGGGTGATGCGGAGCGTAGGCGGGCGTTGGCTCGACGAATGGGTCGGCGTCCGGATAGCGCTCGGTGATGAGGAGCGTGTACGCGCCGGACTGCGCTGCGTAGCGAAGTGCGTAGAGGTTGAGGTCGCGCAGGCCTTCCGGCATGCGGCCGGTGAACAGGCAAGCCCACCACGCGAGGAAGGCATTGGTCCAGAGCAGACCCCACGAGTACGAGGAGCCGGACCGCGAGCCGCCACCCGTCAGCGTGCCGTCCACGATGAGAGCCGGTATCGCGAGGATCAGCCGGAAGCCGGTCTTCCAGCGGTTCTGCTCCTGTGGCTCCGATGGCAAATGGACATCGACGACGTAGGAGCCGGGCCGGCCGACGAAGTCCGGGAACGGGTTGGTGGTAAGCGACAGGTAGGCGCCGAGGTGCGTGGAGTAGCGGATGTACGCGGTAATGAAGTTGTGGCAGAACAGCGGCGGGCGGCCCTTTACCAGCGTCACGAACCAGCTCGCGATTGCGACGAAGATCACGCCGACAGTCCAGAAGCCGAACCACACGAGGTGCGGCAGCGCGAGGATGAGGCGGAATGCCACAGTGAGTCTCGAACGTTCGAGACCCTCTTCGTTTGTGAGCCGTACGGGGTGGTCGTACATCTCAGCCTCCTCAGGCGCCGATGGAGAACATCGCGTCGAGGTCGTGCTGCGAGAAGACCTCGAACGCAACCATCGTGTATGTCTTCACGATCCCTGGCAAGCGGGCGAGCTTGCTCGTGATCACGTCGGCGAGCTGGTCCTGCTCATCGACGCGGATCACCGCCACGAAGTCCCACTCGCCGGTGACCGACCAAGCCTCGCTCACTCCCTCGACCTCGGCAAGGCGGCTGCCGAGGATCTTGAGCGCATCCCGCTCGGCACTGATGAGGACGACGGCATGGGTCACGGCGCCGAATGCTAGGGAGCCAACCGGGTGATCGCCCACTTGTCCCCATCCGGGGTGTAGACGAGGCGGTCGTGCAGGCGGTCGTCGCGGTGCTGCCAGAACTCGTAGACCTCCGGCCTCAGGCGGATGCCGCCCCAGTGCTCGGGGAGCGGGAGCTCGCCTTCCTCGTTTAGTACCTCCAGCTCGGCCACGAGGCGCTCGAGCTCGGCGCGGCTCTCCACCGGCTGGCTCTGCGGCGAGGCAAGCGCGCTCAGCTGGCTGCCGCGCGGGCGGCTGCGGATGTAGACGGCGGACTCCTCGGCGCCGAGACGCTCCGTCGGGCCCTCCACCCGCACCTGGCGGCCGAGCGTGTCCCAGTGGAACAGCAGCGCAGCGTGCGGGTTGGCGAGCAGCTCGCCGCCCTTGCGGCTCTCATAGTTGGTGTAGAAGACGAAGCCGCGCTCGTCGAAGTCCTTCATCAGCACCATGCGCACGGACGGCCGGGCGTCCGGCGTGGCCGTGGCCACCGCGACCGCCTCGGGCGCGCGCATGCCGGACTTGCCGGCCTCCTCGAACCAGGCGGCGAACTGGCGCAGCGGATCCGGGTCCGCGTCTTCCTCGCGAAATGGCGTTGCGAACTCCTCCACGCGCGGGAGGCTAGAAGATAGGGTCCCGCCGATGCCGCTCGAGCCAGGACTGACGCGCGACGACGAGTTCGTCGTCGAGGGCCGCCTGGTGACCGACGTCGGCGGAACGCTTCAGGCGCCCGTGCTCTCAACGCCGGGAATGATCTCGATGATGGAGCGCAACTCGACCATGCTCGCCCGCGAGCACCTGCCGGACGGGAAAGGAACCGTCGGCTTCGAGGTCTGCATCAAGCACGTCGCCGGAGCGCCCGAAGGCGCGACCTGCACAGTCCACTCCGAGCTGACGGAAGTGATCGACGGCAGGAAGCTGAGATTCAACGTCGAGGTAAGGCAGGGGGAGCGGGTGCTCGGCGTGGGGACGCATGAACGGCGGGTCATCGACTTGGCCGCTCATGCGCAACGGGTTGGCAGTAGGCAGTAGGCAGTCAGAG
>DATBKS010000174.1:0-6437 GCA_036555755.1 Thermoleophilaceae bacterium | reverse complement strand
ACGGCGGCAACGTCGAAGAAGCCGTGGATGTGGCCCTTCGAGTAGAGCGCGGCGATCGCCTCCCAGGAGAGGTTGGTGGCGCCGGCGAGCACGACCGTGGAGCCGGGATCCGCCGCCTTCAACGCCTGGTACGAGGCGCGCAGTAGCGTGCCGTAGTCCTTGGCGTAGTCCGGCGCGTTCCACTGGTAGCGCAGCTGGGGCTCGTTCCAGACCTGCCAGGTGCGCAGCGGGCGCTTGGTCAGCTCGGGGTGCTCCGCCCAGAACGTCCCGTTCGGTCCGTAGCGCCCCACCAGCGCCTGGAGGAACGCCGCGTAGTCCGCCGGGTTGGCGGGCGGCGAGTTGAACAGCGAGGGATCCTCGCGCGCCCACGGCGGCGCGTAGATCACCACCGGCAGCAGGTCGATGCCGTGCGCCGTCGCGCCGGCCACGAGCGGGTCGATGTGGCTGAAGTCGACCGGTGCGCCCGCCACCGGCTGGGCATCGGACCATGAGAACACCACGCGCGCGGTCTCAACGCCGGACGTCGCCATGCGCGGCCACTGCGCAGCGAGCACGTCGGCAGGCGCGCTGAGCACGTCACCGTCCAGGACGGTTCCGTAGAAGTCTCTCGGCACATTGCGCGCGGAAGCGGTCCCCGCTCCCAACAGCAGAGCCGCAAGCGCAAGTCCGAGCACGAGGCTGATCCTTTGGCGCACGTGCATCCGAACACGCGAGCATACGGATAGATGCGAAGTTGACGCGTGCGTCACGAAAGTGTTTAGATGCCGGACATCACCGATGTCTGCATCATCGGCGCCGGCTCTTCCGGCATCTCCTCCTGCCAGGTCCTCAAGGCCCGCGGGATCGACTTCGATTGCTACGAGAAGGGCTCGAACGTCGGTGGCCTCTGGCGCTACGACAACGACAGCGGCCTCTCCTCCGCGTACAGCTCGCTCTACATCAACACCTCGCGGAAGGTCATGGAATACAAGGCCTACCCGATGCCGGCGGACTACCCGGACTACCCGCACCACAGCCAGATCGCAGACTACTTCGACGACTACGTCGACCACTTCGACCTCAGCGACCACATCCGCTTCCGCACCGAGGTCACCGACGTGCGCCCCGGCGAGGGCGGCGGCTGGGACGTGACGACCGACCGCGGCCAGACCCACCGCTACCGCGCCGTGCTCGTCGCCAACGGCCACCACTGGAACCCCAAGCTGCCCAAGTACCCGGGCGAGTTCCTCGGCGAGACGACGCACTCGCACTACTACCGGACCAATGAGGGCTACGAGGGCAAGAACGTGCTGGTCGTCGGCTTCGGCAACTCGGCCGTGGACATCGCCTGCGACACCTCACGGGTGGCGCGCCAGGTGTTCCTCTCGACTCGCCGCGGCGCGCACGTGATTCCCAAGTACCTGCGCGGCGTGCCCGTCGACGAGCTCGTGACGCCCGCCAACAGCCGCCTGCCGTTCTGGTTCACCCGCATGATGATCATGCGGCTGCTCAAGCAGGCGCAGGGCTCGATGACCGACTACGGCCTGCCCGAGCCCGACCACCGGCTGGGCGAGGCGCACCCGACGATCTCGTCCGAGCTCCTGCCCGCGATCGGCCACGGCCGCGTCAAGCCGCGCCCGGCGATCGAGAGCCTCGACGAGCACAGCGTGCGCTTCGTCGATGGTCAGGAGGAGCAGATCGACGTGATCGTCTGGTGCACCGGCTACACGATCACGTTCCCGTTCCTCCCGACCGACGTGCTCGAGGCGAAGGACAACGAGCTGCCGCTCTACCGCATGGTCGTGCCGCCCGATCTCGACGGGCTCTACTTCATCGCCCTGCTCCAGCCGCTCGGCGCGATGATGCCGCTCGCCGAGGCGCAGTCCGAGTGGGTGGCGGACCTGCTCGCGGGCGACTCGGCGCTGCCCTCGCGTGAGGAGATGCGCAAAGAGATCGCCGACCGGCGCGCGGCGCTCGGCCGCCGCTACGTCAAGTCGACGCGGCACACGATCCAGGTCGACTTCTTCCCGTACCTGCGCGAGATCGACAAGGAGCGCAAGGCGGGGCGCAGGCGCAAGCGCCGCGGGCAGGGCATCGTGCCGGCGCAGGAAAAGCCGGCCGGGCAGCTCACCCCGGCGTAGCGTCGAGCGCCGCGGCGGCGCGCACGGCCTCGATCACCTGCTCGTTTGACGGGTTGTCCGCCGAGTTGCGGTTGTAGTGCGCGAACGCCACGCTCCCGTCTTGCGCGACCACGAAGGTCCCCGGCCGCTGCGCCACGTCGCCCTGCGGCGCGCCCCCGAAGTTGCCGTGCGCCGCGGCCTTCAGCCAGCCCACCGCGGCCTTCGGCCCCATGTACTCGAGCAGCCCGCCGTCCTCGAGGCCGACGGCGTGGTAGGCCTCGCGGTCGGGGTCGCCCAAGCAGTCGAACGGCACGTCGCGCTTGCGGCAGAAATGGAAGGTCGGCTCGGCGCGGTACTGGAACACGGCGACGATGTCGCCCCCGAGTGACCTGACCTCCTCGTGGGCCTTGCCCAACTGGGCAAGGTGCTCTCGGCACGAAGGTCAGCCGAAATGGCGCATGAAAGCTACTACGAGAGGGCCATTCCTCCACCGATCCTGCAAATCGATAGCCCCTTGGGGCGATTGAACGACTAGCTTGGGGAAAGGATCATCCTTGGTCAGCTGGCCCACGCCGCGATCGTAACCGTTCACCGATCGCGGCGGCATCGCTCAAATGGGAGGGCGAACCTGCCGACTCACAGACTGATGACGCTGGGCACGAAGCGCCCACTCAGCACGGTCGGAATTCCGGTCGCCCTCGTTGCGACCATCGTCGGCATCCTGTGGGCGCTCGGTCACGAGACCCTCGCGCTCGTTCTGCTCGCAGTGCTCTGCACCATTCTCGTACTCGTCGGGCTGCGCACGCTGAGATCGCTCGAGGAGCAGCTCGCCGACAACGAGTTCGTGATGCTGCACGACGCGCTCACCGAGCTGCCCAACCGCCTGCTCTTCCACGACCGCGTGCACCAGGCGATCCTGGCCGCCACCCGCGGCGGCACCCGCACCGCGGTGATCGTGCTCGACGTCGACCGCTTCAAGGAGATCAACGACGCGCTCGGCCACCACATGGGCGACCTGCTGCTGCACGAGCTCGGCAACCGGCTGAAGGACACGCTGCGCCGGAGCGACTCGGTGGCCCGCCTCGGCGGCGACGAGTTCGCGATCCTCCTGCCCAGGATCGAGGGCGAGCTGGACGCGCTCGCGGCGGCCGAGAAGATCCGCGGCGCGCTCACCGATCCGGTGACTGTGCGCGACCTCCATCTCGAGATCGAGGCGAGCGCGGGGATCGCGGTCTACCCCGACCACGGCCCGGACCCCGACACGCTTCTCCAGCACGCCGACGTGGCGATGTACAACGCCAAGCGCGCGCAGTCCGGCTGCGAGCTGTATGCGGCCACGCGGCACGAGTTCTCCCCCAGCCGCCTGCGCCTCGTGCAGGACCTGCGCAGCGGGATCGGAGCCGGCCAGATCGAGCTGCACTACCAGCCGAAGATCAGGCTGTCCGATGGGCGCGTGGTGGGAGTCGAGGCGCTCGCGCGCTGGAACCATCCGGAGCGCGGCCTCATCACGCCCGACAACTTCATCCCGCTCGCCGAGCACACGGGCCTGATCCGCCCGCTCACGCTGGCGGTGCTCGAGACGGCGCTCGACCAGTGCGCCGCTTGGCGGTCGCGGGGCATCGAGCTGGGCATGGCGGTGAACCTCTCGCCGCGCAACCTCGTGGACCACGAGCTGCCGCACCAGATCAAGCGCATGCTGGACGAGCGCGGGCTCTCGACCCGCATGCTCGAGCTCGAGCTGACCGAGGACACGATCATGTCCGACCCGCAGCGCGCGCGCGAGATCCTCGCGCGCCTCGACGAGATGGGCATAGGCCTCGCGATCGACGACTTCGGCACCGGCTATTCGTCGCTCGCCTACCTGAGGCAGCTTCCGGTGAGCACGCTCAAGGTGGACCGCTCGTTCGTCACCTCGATGGGCGACCAGGAGGACGACGCGGTGATCGTCCGCTCGACGATCGCGCTCGGGAGCAACCTGGGGCTCAGCGTGGTGGCCGAGGGCGTCGAGACCGCAGCCGTGATGGACGACCTGCGCGGGCTGGGCTGCGACGAGGTGCAGGGCTTCTACGTCAGCCGGCCCGTGCCCGCTCGGGCGCTCGAGGAGTGGCTGCTCGAGCGCGAGCTCAATCGAACGACGGTCTGACCGGCGCGGCGGTGGCCACCGCCTCGATCACCGCGGAGGTCGACGGGTTGTCGGCCGAGTCCTTGTTGTAGTGGGCGAACACGATCGTCCCGTTCGGGTCCACGACGAACGTGCCCGGGCGCTGCGCCACGTCGCCGCTCGGCTTGCCCACCCGCGCCCCCACCTTGTTCGCCCGGAACCAGTGCTTGTAGACCTTGAGGCTCATGTACTCCTTGCGCGGACCCCGTCCGAGCCCGGCGGCGCGGTAGCCGGCGCGCGCCGGATCGCCCAGGCACTCGAACGGCACGCCGCGGCTGCGGCAGAAGTTGTAGGTCGGCTCCGCGCGGTATTGGAAGATCGCGGCCACGTCGCCGCCCGCGGCCCGGATGTCCTCGTGCGCCTCTGCGAGCAGGATCAGGTGCTCACGGCAGAACGCACAGCCGAAGTGCCGCATGAACACGACCACGAGCGGACCGCCTGTCCAGCGATCGGAGAGGCGCACCTGGCCGTGTGTTGATTCGAGGGCGAGATCCGGAAACGGATCTCCCACCCGCAGGGAGTCCATCACGGGCTCTGATGCTAGGGCAGCGGATCGTCGGGCTCGCCGCGCTCCCGGATGAAGCGCATGACCTTCTGGCGGAACGTCTCCGGCTGGTCGGCGAGGGGCGACAGCGGGGGCGCGGCGGTCGGCCCCTGGGGCTGAAACGGCTGCCCGGCCTGCTGCTGCTCCTCCGCCACCTGGCGCTTGAAGCTGTCGAGGAACAGCATCCAGAAGCCGCCCACGAAGGCCGCGCAGAACGGCACGAGGATCGCGGTGATCACGTACACGGGCGGCAGGCCCGCCACGTTGTCCGTGACGTACTCCCTCTCCCCGAAGTGGTTCACCGTGACCACCACGAAGATGATCATCAGCGCCGCGAACAGCAGCATGGCGATGAGCGAGAAGAACCGAACGGACCAGCGCCATGTTGCCGCCATGGGCCGAGGGTACCCGGGGCGGGGTACCTACGCCAACGCGACCTGGAGGATGTCCGTCAGGACTCGGTCTTGTGGGCGCCGCGCCGGTGGGTCAGACCGTCGAGCAGCACCTCGATCGGTGAGCGCCGGTTCATCTGCCTCAGCTGCCGACGGACTTCCCGAAGGTCCCCTCCAGCAGACGCAACCTCGCTCGCCAGCGAGCCCAGCCCTTCCGCGAGCTGCACCGCCACGCGTGCGCCACTTGGCGTCCTGGATGCCTTCCAGGACCCCAGGGCGAAACCGCCAGCGAGCCCGGCGAGGGTCGCTCCGGCGGTGAGGGCGGGACCCTTACCCGTCGACTTGACCTTTTCGATTGGGCTCGCTGCCGCGCGGCCGTTCGACGCGGACGCTCGCGATTTGGTGGTTGTCGCCGCCATGCGCGCGAGCGTCAGTCGAGGATCTTGCCTATGCGCTCGGCCTGCTCGCCGACCAGCTCGATGTCCTTCGAGACGCTCTTCGAGGTCTCGCCGAGCTGCTTGCTCGCCTTGCCCACGCTCTTCGCCATCGACTTCACGTCGAGGTCCGGCAGGGCCTTACCGAGCGAACGCGGAAGCTTGACGCCGAGCACCTTCGGGCGCTGGATGCGGCTCTTCAAAGCGATGCCGCCGGCCACTCCTGCCGCCGCTGCGCCGACCGCCAGCGCGGGCGCGCCGGCCTTGCGCACGACCTTCTGCACCGTGCTCGCGGCGCCGTTGCTGCTCGCCTTAGTGGTCCCCGCGCCCGAGCGGCGGGCGCGCTGCTGGCTCTGCGAGCGGCTGCGCTTCGAGGCCGCGGACTTGGTCTTGGTCGTGCCGCGGGACGAGCGCGACGACGTGGTCGCACGCGATCCATTAGCCGAAGCCTTCGTCGAACGCGTCTTCTGCTGGCTGCGAGAGTTTGCCCTGCTGGCCATCTGGTCCTCTCCAATCGGGATGCTCCCTGCCCTTCAGTCGGCGTACCCGTTATCTGGTCGACTAACCCGATTTGCAGCAGATTCACGCCAGGATGGCGTCAGCGCGGGCATGACCGCGGTGGCCATCAGCTCGAGCGAGCGCCTGGCCAGCTCCGGCTCCACCCAGTCGACGCCGCAGTAAAGGAGCGTGCCGAAGTCGCCGACCTCGGCGCGGAAGGCCTCCAGCTGCTCCACCACCTGCTCAGCCGTCCCGGCGATCACGAGCTTGTCGAGCATGTAGTCGGTGGTCACGTCCTCGTCGGGCATC
>DATBKS010000173.1:0-6373 GCA_036555755.1 Thermoleophilaceae bacterium | reverse complement strand
CACACGCGCAACCGCCAGCGCCGCCGCGAGCCAGCCGCACAGTGCCAGCGCCGTCACAGCTCCTCCGTGAGGCGGTAGCCAACGCCCCGCACCGTCAGGACGAACTCGCGCGGCGAGGCCGCGAGCTTCTTGCGCAGCCGGCAGGCGTGCGCGTCCAGGGTTCGCGTGGCCACCGGCACGTCGAAGCCCCACACCTCGCGCAGCAAGTCCGCCTTCAGGAAGACGCGAGTCGGGTCGGTCGCCAGCTTCTGCAGCAGCGAGAACTCCTTCTTCGATAGCTCGATGGGCTGGCCGCTGAGCGAGACGCGGCGCGTGTACGGGTCGATTGCGAGGTCGCCGATCCGCATGGCCCCGCGCGCACTGCGCCCGTCCGACCGCCGCAGGACGGCGCGGATGCGCGCCACCAGCTCGGGATACGAGAACGGCTTGGCCATGTAGTCGTCGGCGCCGCGGGCGAGGCCACGCACGCGGTCCACATCTGAAGCCCGGCCGCTCACCACGATCACGGGGAGCAGCGGGTCGACGCGCGAGGCGATGCCGTCGGATGCGCGCAGGCGGTCGAGCAGTTCGAGGCCGCTGCCGTCCGCGAGCCCGAGATCGAGCAGCACGAGCGACGGGTGGCGCAGCTCGATCGCGCGCCAGCCCTCGCCCGCGCCCGCCGCGGTGGTGACGCGGAAGCCGTCGGCGGCGAGGTTGTCGGCGAGGAAGGAGGCGGTGGCCTCGTCGTCCTCCAGGAGGAGCAGCCGGTGGGAGTCCATGCCTGCCTAAGTGCCCGGCGACCCCTTTTTCGCCCCCCGGTGCAATCTGGGTTGCACCCCTTCAAAGGCGGAAGGAATCGTGCTTAGAATGCCGACGCGCCCGAGGTCCCGGGCGCGTTTCGTCATGGATCACGATACGGCCAAACGCGGGAACTACGAGTCGGGCTCCGACTACGTGCTCGAGTACGGGGAACTTCGTTTCACCTTCAACGAGCGCGACTTCACCGAGCGCGTCGAGCAGGCGGCGATGAAGCTCGGCTTCGTGGACGCTCCGCTCGACGCCGAGGAGCGTGAGGACATCGTCAACCTGACGGTGAACGGCGAGGTGATCGAGCCCGCCTCCTCCCTGGGCGAGCACATCAACGCCTCCTGGCGGGAGCTGTCCGGCCCGTCGGAGCGCTCGCTCGTCCACTGGCTGCGCCGGCTGGTGTTCCGTGGCGCGTGGCTCGACCAGCGCGTGAAGGAGGGCGAGCTGGAGATCGTCTTCGACGACGCCACGCATGGCTTCGGCTACGCGCAGCCCGACCGCGACTGGGAACTGGTCGAGCTCTCCCCCGAGCCCTCCTGGGCTCGCGTGGCCTACAGGCGCTAGACCCGCTCGATCTCGGCGGCCACTTCAGCCGCGGTCATCGAGCCAGGCCGCATGCCCTCGCGAGCGGCGCGCGCAGCGAGCCTCTCCAGCGTCTCGTTGACGGGCGTCGGCACGCCGTGCAGGCGCCCGAGCAGCGCGATCTCGCCGTTCAGGTACGACGCCTCGATCGTCCCCGTGCCTCGCACCAGGCTCTGCCATGACGAGCCGCCGCGGTGACCATCGCCATGCACCTCGCGCAGCTTGAGCCCGGCGGTCCGCTCGCGCCGCTCCTCCAGCGAGGTGTACTCGATCCCCGCGACGCTGAAGCACTCGATGCCCTCGTCGCGAGCGCGCGCGTTGAGCACGTCCGTTCCGTCGTCGTGGCTACCGCAGAGCGCCTGCACGGCATTGCCGAGGTTGTCGAGCAGCTTCGAGTACTTCCAGCGCATCGGGTCGTCGAGCGGGCGCGAGTCGTAGCCCGCGCTCATGAGTTCGGAGGCAATCTCCTCCGCGCGCTCGTCGGCGCCACCCGGCAGGCGGCCGAGGTCGAGGATGCCGGCCGGAGCGGCGGCATAGATCCGCGTGATCCCGGGACTGACGAACTCGCATGGCGAGAACACGTACATCGCGTAGACGTTCTCGAACTGGCGCAGCGCGAGCCGTTCGTTCTCGACGCCGTTCTGGGCGCACACGATCGGCGTCCGCGCGTGAGCGACCGCCGCGA
This sequence comes from Thermoleophilaceae bacterium, assembly GCA_036555755.1. Classification (GTDB taxonomy): domain Bacteria; phylum Actinomycetota; class Thermoleophilia; order Solirubrobacterales; family Thermoleophilaceae; genus JAICJR01. The sequence goes on along the minus strand of DATBKS010000173.1, from coordinate 4,320 downwards.
GGGCGTCGAGTGCGATGGCAGTGTCCTGGGTCTTCATCGCGAGCAGCACGATGTCGTTGGACCCGATCTCCGCGTCGGCAGGCGAGCCGACCGCGCTGACGGACAGTGTCTCGTCTCCGCCCGGTGTCTCGAGCGTGAGGCCGTCACGCTGCAGTGCGTCGAGCTGCGCACCGCGTGCGATGAGCGTCACCTCCCGGCCGGAGCGCTGCAGCAATGCGCCTATCGCGGAGCCGATCGCGCCGGCGCCGTAGACGATGTACCGCATGGCGGGCGCGGGTTAGCTGAGCAGGTCGGCGCGGGTGGTGCCCGAGCCGGCGCCCACCGAGCCGCCGTCGAGCACGATGCGCGTGGTGGCGACGCGCAGCGGTTCCTTCGACTCGCCGGTGACCGCGATCACCGTGAGCGAGCCGCCCTCTTCGACCTTGCGTGCAGCGCCGAACACGCGCCTGGAAACGCCTGCGGGCAGCGCATCGAGCGAGTCGACGACGATCACTGCATCGCGCCCCTGCTCGACGAGGCGCTTGGCGCGCTCGACAGCCATCTCGGCGACCTGCGCCTGCTCGTCCATCGAGCCGTCGAAGGCGCCGCCGGTGACGGTGATTCCGGTCTCGCGCCGCCACTCGGTGACCTCCTCGGGCCGCACGCCCGCGAGGATCACCACCGGGTCAAGCGAGGCGCCTGCAAGCGTCGTGACGATGTTGCGCAAAAGCGACGTGGCGCCGGAACCGGGCGGGCCCGCGACGGCGACGCGGGAGCCCTTGCCGAAGGGTGCTGTGTCGAGCCCGTCAGGGGTCGGCAGCTTCTCGGTGGCGAACACGGCCGTGAGCTCCTCGAAGCGCGGCCGGTCGGCGGGCGGCTCCGGATCCTGGCCGTTTACGGAGTCGATGCGCACGAGCGACGGGTAGCGCTCGGAGCGCCGCGGCGGGCGCACGGGCCCGGAGATCTCGTCGCCGGCGCGCAGCTCGCAGCGGCGGATCTGCGCCGGCGAGACGTACACGTCGTCGCGCGAGTGGGCGAACGGGTTCGAGCGCATGAAGCCGCTGCCGTTCGGCAGGATGTCGAGCACGCCCGTGCGGACGTCCTCTTCCTCCTCGGACTCAGGCTCCTCGGGCTCAGGCTCCTCGTCCTCCTCCTCGGTGTGATCCACCTCGGTCTGCGCGTCCGGCCTGGCGTCCTCGTCGCCCTCGACGACCGCCTCGGCCTCCCCGGCGCGATCACGGTCCGGCAGCTCCTCCGGGTCCTTGTCCGACGATTCGGCGTCGCCGTCGCCCTGGTCCTTGAGGATCGCCTTGATCAGGTCGTCCTTGCGCAGGCGCCGGAAGCCCTCCATCCCGAGCTCCGACGCAATTGCGTGAAGATCGGCAAGGGGACTCTGCTCGAGCTCTTTACGGTCTAGGACGGACATGGGTCTAGCGGGTGGCCGCGGCGCGGGAGTCTACGAGCCCGCTGAGCCATTCGCCGAATTCGGGCCGTTCCTTCCAGTCCGAGGCGAAGCGATCGATACCCGCGGTGGTGAGCGGGTGATCGAGCATCTGGTGAAGAACCTTGGCCGGCGCCGTGGCGACCTCGCAGCCGAGGCGCGCCGCCGTGACCACATGCTCCGGGTGGCGCAGGGAGGCGGCGAGCACCTGCGAGGTGGTGCCGCCTGGCCGCAGCGCCTCGACGATCTCGCGCACCACGTCGGTGGAGTTGATCGAGATGTCGTCGAGCCGGCCCATGAAGCAGGAGATGTAGGTGGCCCCGGCCTCGGCGGCTAGCAGCGCCTGGTTGGCGGAGAAGACCAGAGTCATGTTGATGCGGATGCCGTCCTCCGAGAGCTCGCGGCAGGCGGCGAGGCCGGCGGTGGAGAACGGCGTCTTGACGATCACGTGCTCGTGCAGCTCGGACAGCGCGCGGCCCTCGGCGACCATGCCGGCGGCGTTGTCGGAGACGACCTCGGCGGACACAGGTCCGTTCACGAGGTCGCAGATCCGGCGAATGATGTCGCCGGGATCGCCGTCTTCCTTCGCGAGCAGCGAGGGGTTCGTGGTTGCGCCGGAGAGGACTCCCCAGCCCGCGATTTCCTCTACTTCCGCGACGGAGCCCGTGTCAATGAAGAGCTTCATCGGGCGTCCGATTCTGACACACGGCTCACAGAGTCGAGCACCAGGTCCATCAGGCGCGGTAACGCGCGGTCGACGCTGTCGTTCTCAATCACGGCTACTCCCCGTTCCCTCGCCTGGCCGACGAGATAGTCCTGAAGCTTGCGGATCTGCTCGAAGCGGTCGAGATAGCGCTCCGCCGGGCGGTGTCCTCCCCGCATCGAGAAATGGCTGCGGTGGAGCTCCTCGTCCTCCACGCTGAGCACCGCCTCGACCGCGATGCAGCGGTCGCGCTGCTCGTCCCGCAGGGCACCCGGTATGAGGTGGATGCCCTCCAGCACCATCGGCGTACGCTCGAGGCAGGCACGCTCGACGATCGCCTCGACGCCTGTCGCGATGCTGTTGGCCTGGCTCTTGAAGCCGACCAGGTCGGGGTCGCCGCCGACATCGGCCATGAAGTCGACCGCCCTGGCCGCCTCGAAGGCCGAGAAGTGCACCGCCGGCATGAACTCACGCGAGAAGAATGCCCGCAACACCTGACGGATAACGTCCGTTGCAATCACCCGCGTGATGCCGAGCCGGGCGGCAAGCATGGTGGCCAGCGTCGACTTCCCGACGCCCGTGCTGCCCGCGAGCATGACGACGAGCGGGCGGTCGAGGCGGTCGAGCCGCTGCCACTCGTGAAAGCGGCGCACGGCGTCGGCGCTCTCCTGCTCGAGCAGCACCTCCTCCACCAGCTCGTGAAGGTCGGCGACTGCGATGCCCGCGCCGGTGCGCTCGTCGAGGCGGCGCTCCACGATCTGCGCGAGCTCGTACGCGCGCGCGGGCGACAGCCCGGACGCCGACAGCGACTGCGCCATCAAGCCCTTGGAATAGGGGAGCCCGTGCCGCTCGCGGTTGTAGACGATGGTCTCAGGCATGGTTGGCGATGCCGAGCAGCTCAGCGTCCAGATCGCCCTCTGTCGCGACCGGACGGTTGCGGAGGAATATCACGCGAGCGCCCTCCCGTTCAGCAGCTACTGCAACCGTGTCTATGGCCGCGGCCTTCACCTCGATGAGGTAGACGTCGCAGCGCTCGGCCGCGGCGCGCTCGAGATCGTGCTCGAGCTCGGCGCGGCGGGCCAGCGCGGTGGACGCCACGACGGGCTCGATCGAGTCCGCGGACGGCGCCCCGGTGGTGAAGAAGGCCACGCGTGCCTCTGGCGGCGGCGGCTCCACGGGCTCGGGCACGAGGTGGCAGCGGAGCGCCGGGCACGGCAGCGAGTCGAGCGGCTGGTCGCCCATCACGAGCGCGAGCCGACTGCGCAGCAGTGGATAGATGCCGAGGTCGAAGAGCTCCGCGTCACGGCCGACGATGCACACGGTCGCATCGGCCTCGAGCGGCGGAATGCAGGAGCCCGAGCCCTCGAAGATCAGCGCGTCCGGCCCGAGCGACGCGGCCAGCCGCGCTCCCTCCGGAACGTTCGACTCGAACGGCTCCCCCACGAACCCGCCGCCGACGCGCCGGCAGCCAACGGTGGGCACGCCCGCCACGACGGCGTCCTCGAGGTAGTCCGAGGCGGCGTGCCTGCCGTCCGCGGCGATCGCGCGGAGGTCCGCCAGCGAGGTATCGGCCTGGGCGATCTGCGGCTCGGCCGGGCCGCCGCGGCCCATCGACACGATCACCGGGTTGATGCCGCGGTCGCGCAGCAGAGTGGCCCAGTGGCCGGCCACCGCGGTCTTGCCTGTGCGCTTGCCTGTGCCGATCACGGCGAGCTTGGGGCCGTCGAAGTAGTCGACCGGCTCGTAGACCGGCGGCGTGAGCAGCGCGCCGGGCGCCTCGTAGGCGAGGCCGAGGTGCAACGCGTGCGCGGCGACGCGCATCTTGTCGGCCCGCTGGAGCACCGGTTCGTCTGCCAGGTCCACCACGGCGCGGGCGCCGGCCGCCGCGGCACGGCGCAGGGCCTCCTCAAGATCGCGCTCCAGCTCGAAGCCGTAGTGCGGGACTGGATCCTCGAGCACCCCGCGCACAACCTTCTCCTCACCGCCGGAGAAGACGACCGATGCGATCTCGCGCTCGGCGGCGAGCCGTGCGAGGGCGTCGCGAACGGCCGCGGGGTGGTGCTCACCGTCGATGAGCGCGACAACGGGCGCGCGTTCCATCGACGTATTGTCGCTACCGGGGCAGAGCTTCCGCCAGCACGCGCCTATACGTGGGCGCCGCTGCTTCGAGGCGCTCGAGCCCCTCCTTGGTGATCCT
>DATBKS010000172.1:0-25292 GCA_036555755.1 Thermoleophilaceae bacterium | reverse complement strand
TGGTCTTCGTGAACGGAGTGGGGATCGAGGGCGCGGAGCTGCCGTTCGGCGGGGTCAAGCGCTCGGGCTTCGGCCGCGAACTCGGCAGCTTCGGCATGGACGAGTTCGTCAACAAGAAGCTCATCCGCATCAACGGCTGAGCGCTTGGTCAGCCGGCCGGAGCGAGCGGCAGGCGAGCGCTGACGCGGGTCCCGGCGCCGGGCGGGCTGTCGACCTCGAAGCGCCCCCCGAGCGCGTCTATGCGGTCGGCCAGTCCGTGCAGCCCCGTGCCGGCAGCGGCGTCGGCGCCACCGCGGCCGTCATCGGCGATCTCCACGAGCACCGTGTTCTGCTTGCGCGCGACGCGGACGTAAACGGCGCTCGCGTTCGCGTACTTGCTCGCGTTCGTCAGCGACTCGCTGACGATGAAGTACACCGCGAGCTCCACCGACTCGGGCAGAGCGTCAGTTCGGACGTCGAGCGTGACCTCAAAGTCGCAACCGGTGGTCAGCGCCTGGAGCGCGCGGAGGAGACCGCGCTCAGAGAGCGCCACAGGATGGAGCCCGCGGGCGAGATCACGCAGCTCGGCGTGGGCCTCGCCCAGCTCGTCGTCGGCGACGCGCAGAACGCTGACCGCCTCGTGATCGTCGCCGAGCTTGCGTTGAGCGACCTTGAGCAGATTGCCGACGGCGATGAGACGTTGCTGCGCGCCGTCGTGCAGATCGCGGCCCACGCGCCGGCGCTCCGCATCGGCGGCTTCGATGACACGCGCGCGCGAGTGGCGCAGCGCCGCGGCCTGCTGGCGCCGCTCGAGCTCGGCGGCCGCGCGCGACGCGAAGATCCGCATGGCCGCGACGTCCTCCTCTTCAGCTTCCATGGCCGCCGCATCCATCACCGCCAAGTGGCCAAGGTGAGCGCCGTCGGCTCCGCGCAGGCAGACTGCCAAGTAACTCTCGAGGCCCATTTCGATCGCTGGCTGGGCGTCCGGGAAGCGTCTCGACAGCGCCTCCGGGACGGCAACGACCGCCCTCTCCACGACGAGCGCGCAAGGCTTGCCGCGGGTGTCGTACTCGAACGGCTCGTCCATCCAGTCGCCGTCGTACCAACCGCTGACCATTCGCACGTGCTCCCCGTTCGCGTCCGAGGCCTCGGCGATGAAGACGAACTTCGCGGCGAACGCCAGCGCGACGTGGCGGACCAGGCAGCGAAGGAACTCGTCCCCAACCACACCTGCGGTTCCCTCGGCAACGGTGCACAGCAGATCCCGGCCGCGGGATTGCGTGTTTCGCTGAGCGATGTCGCCGAAAGAAGGCACGAACCCGATAGTGCACTCGATGCTAGCGAGCCGAGCGCCCCGACCAACCCGTCAGCAGGGTGACCAGCGAGCGAACGATTTATTCGACTCTTCGATGAGGTTCTTACGATCGGCGATACACGATCAACTTCCGCGCGCTGGGCCTGCGCTTGACGGGCCGCTGAGCGATGCGGTCAGCTGCTAGGCGACTAGTTCCTGGAACAGGCGATCGAGCTGGCCAGCGGGATCTTCCGTGAGGCCGGTGTGGACCGGCCCGGGCTGCACGATCGTGCTCGCGGGGGCGGCCAGCCAGCTGAAACGCTCGGATGGCTCGAGTGACGCCACCGGCCCGGCTCCCGGCTCCCCGCGCGCCACGCGCACGAGTGCGTCGAGGTGGCGCTCGATCGGCGACGGATCGCAGGCCGCGTCGAGCGCTCTCAGGCGGGCCCGGTCGAGGTGCGCGCGAGCGTCGAGAAATCGGTGCTGCCGGGCGAACAGCACCACCCCGGCGTTGATCGACTCACCGCGCTCGACACGGGGGACGACGCGCAGGATCGCGTAGGCGAATGGGAATGGCTCAGCTGCGGGCATCCTCGGCCTCCTGCGCAAAGGCCCCGCGCAACCTCCGCTCGAGGTAGTCGGCGTAGTCGGGGCCTCGCCACCCGTCAGGCACCAGTTCAACCACGCGATCGAGGACCGCTCGGTCAAGCAGCGGCGCGAGCCGTTCATGAGCGTCAACGATCGAGCCGGCCTGAGGAAGGAGCACGTGATCGCGAATCATCGGGAATGGGGCGTCGGGCACGAGCTCGTCGCCCACGTGGTGCTGGAAGAGAGCGGCGCCGTGGTCTATGAGCCACACGCGACCGTGCCATTCCAGCAGGTTCGGGTTGCGCGGCGTGCGGTCGACATTCGTCACCAGCGCGTCGAACCAGACGATGTTCGCCGCGAGCTCCCGGTCGAGGCTCTGCTCGGTGAACGCCAGAGCGCCGGGCAGGAAATCGAGACCCACGTTCTCGCCCGCGCTCGCGTTCAGGAGATCCTGTATCTCGGGATCCGGCTCGGCGGCACCGATCGCAGGGTCGAGCTCCACCAGCACGAGCTCGGGCACCTCCAGCTCCAGCGCGCGGCCAAGCTCCCCGGCGACGATCTCGGCAACAAGCGCCTTGACGCCCTGTCCCGCGCCCCGGAACTTCACGACGTACATGCCATCGTCGTCCGCCTCGACGATCGCCGGCAGCGAACCACCCTCGCGGAGCGGCGTCACATAGACCGTCGCGTTGACTCGGCGCAACATGGCCCGCACTCTACGGTCGAACTACGCCGCGACGCAGCCGGAATCAGCCGGCCGCCGCCTGCAGCAGGCCGGCAAGCTCGGCCACGAGCGGGATGCGCGGGTTGGTACGCAGGCTTGCGTCCATGAATGCCGCCCGGGTCAGCTCGGGCAGCGCCTCGTCGAATTCCGATCGCTCGACGCCGGCCTCGGCGAGCGTCCGGGGCATCTCCACCGTGGCGAGCAGCTCGTCGACCCGCTGGAAGAAGCGCCGGCGGCGCTCTTCCTCGGTCTTGCCGCCGAGCCCGATCACCCAGGCGATCTGAGCGAACTTCTCCGGCGCCACGTAGGTGCGGTAGCCGGGAGCCGGCATGAACTTGCTGGGCAGCGACGCGTTGTAGCGCAGTACATGCGGAAGGACGATCGCGTTCGCCCGCCCGTGCGCGATGCCGAAGCGCGCGCCCAGCGCGTGCGCGAGCGCGTGGTTCACGCCCACGAAAGCGTTGGAGAAGGCAAGCCCGGCGATAGTCGCCGCGTTGGCCATGTCGGTGCGCGCCTCGAGGTCGGAGCCGTCGGCGTATGCACGTGGCAGCGCGTTCAGGATCAGGTTGATCGCCTGCAGGCAGAAGGCATCGGTATAGGGCGAGGCGAAGATGGAGACGAAGGCCTCGATCGCGTGCGTGAGGGCATCGATGCCGGTGTCGGCGGTCATCGCCGGCGGCATCGACAGCGTGAGGTTGGGATCCACGATGGCCATGTCCGGCACGAGCGAGTAGTCGACCAGCGTGGCCTTTCGCTGCCCCACGGTGATCACCGCGGCGGGCGACACCTCGGAGCCGGTGCCCGCCGTGGTGGGTACCGCCACGAGCTTCAGGCTGTGAGCGATGTGCGGATAGCCGGCCACGCGCTTGCGGGCATCGAGGAACGGCAGCGACAGCTCGCGCAAGGACAGGTCGGGGCTCTCGTAGAAGAGCCGGATCGCCTTGGCGGCGTCGATTACCGAGCCGCCGCCGAGCGCGACGAGCGAGTCGGGCTGGAGCTTCCGGACGATCTCCACGCCAGCCCGGATCACCGCCTCATGTGGCTCCGGCTCCACGCCCGAGAAGACGTGCACCTCCCTCGCGCCGAGGTGGCGCCGCAGCTCGTCCACGGCTCCGCGCGCCTCGGTGGGGGCATCGGTGACGATCACCGCGCGCTCGGTCTCCAGCTCGCGCAGGTTGGCCAGCGCGCCGGCATTGAAGTAGGTGTCGGAGGGAACGCGGAACCACTGCGGCGGCGTCTGCCTTCGCGACACCGCCTTGACGTTCAGCAGGTTGCGGTAGTTGACGTTGTCGGTGGTGAGCGAGCCGCCCCACGTCCCGCAGCCGAGCGAGAAGGTCGGCGTCATCGAGTTGTAGACGCCGCCTAGCGCGCCGACCGCCGTGGGGGCGTTCACCAGGATGCGGCCGGTGCGGATCGTGTGCGCGAAGCGGTCGATCACCGCGTCGTCGTTCGCGTAGACCGCCGAGGTGTGGCCAAGGCCCCCGTGCTCGCTGACGATCTCGCAGGCGCGGATCGCGTGCTCGACCGACGGCGAGCGGACGAGCCCCAGCACCGGCATCAGCTTCTCCTGGAGAAACGGATGGGCAGCGAGCTCGTCCAGGTCCGCGGGAAGCGGCGCCACCAGCACCTTGTCCTCGCCGTGCACCTGGAGGCCGGCCAGCCCGCCCAGGTTCACGCACGCCTGGCCGAGCGCCTCGAGCCGCACCCGGCCATCGTCGCCGACCGTCGCGTCCACGAGCTTCGCGGTCTCGTCCTCGGTCAGGATGCGAGCGCCCATGCGGGTGAGCTCGGCGGTCATCGCGTCGTAAACCGCGTCGTCGACCACGCAGGTCTGCTCGGCCGGGCAGATCACCGATGCGTCGAATGTCTTTGAGATCAGCATGTCGACGACAGCCATCGGCACGTCGGCGCTGCGGTGGATGTACACGGGTGCGTTGCCCGGCCCGACGCTGATGCAGGGTTTGCCCGCCGCGTTCGCCGCCGCGACCGCCTTCGGTCCGCCGGTGGTCCAGATGAAGTCGACGCCCGGATGGTGGAAGAGGTACTGCGACACGTCGAGCGTCGGGTCCGGGATCACCTGTATCGCGCCGGCCGGCAGGCCCACGCGCTCGCCGGCCTCGGTCAGGATCTCGACGGCGCGAACGGCGCAGCGCGCGGCGCGCGCCGAGGGGCGGAAGATGATCGCGTTGCGTGTCTTCGCCGCGACGATCGACTTGAACAGCACGGTGGACGTCGGATTCGTGATCGGCGTGAGCGCCAGCACGACGCCGATCGGCTCGGCCACGTACTGGATCGCCCGCTCGATGTCCTCGTCGATGACCCCCACCGAGCGCTTGTCCTTGAGATAGTCGTAGAGGAACTCGGTGGCGATGTAGTTCTTCACCACCTTGTCCTCGAGGACGCCGAAGCCGGTCTCCTCCATCGCGAGCTCGGCCAGCTCGACGGCGTGCTCGAGACCGGCCACCACCAGCTCCCACACGATGCGGTCGACGCCCTCCTGGTCGAATTGTCTGAACTCGCTGGCGGCGGTGGACGCGTGCGCGACGAAGTCGTCAAGCCGCTCGCGCCATTGGGTCTCCTTGGCACCGTGGGCGGCGGTTGTGGCCATGGGTGCCCACGGTACGCCCACGCGCACGCGCCCGGAAGCGTGCCAGCCACGCAGATGAGCCTCGGATCGGTACGGCGCCAGGCACGTAGTTACCCGCAACCGATTCGCGGGACCCGGCCGATGGCACGCGGAGCTCCGGGCGCAAGATTGCCGTGAGTAGCCGTCCGTGGGTAGCCGTCGACCGGGGAGGGAAAGGTGCATACCGGCCTCGACACAGAGACACTCGACTTCACGCTCGAGTCGATCAGCGAGTTCGCACGTCGTGAACTGCCCGACCGCGTCCTGATCGAACTCGATGAGCGGGATGAGTTCCCCGAGGCGCTCGTCCGCCGCATGTGCGGCGAGGACCTCGGCGTGCAACTGCTCTTCATCCCCGAGGAGTACGGCGGGATGGGTGGAGCGGCGATCGACGTCTACCGCGTCTGCGAGCAGATGGCGAGCGTCGACCTCGGCATCGCCACCTCGGTGCTTGCCACCTTCCTTGGATCCGATCCGATCACCGTGGGCGGCACTGCCGAGCAGAAGCAGCTCTGGATGAGCCGGATAGCGGACGAGGGGCTGATGATGGCCTACGGTGCCACCGAGCCGGACGCGGGCAGCGACCTCGCGGCATTGAAGACGACGGCCAAGCCGATCGCCGAGAACGGCGGCGTGGTGGGCTACTCGCTCGACGGCGCCAAGCAGTGGATCTCGAACGGCGGCATCGCGGACGCGAGCTGCGTGTTGGCGCTGGCGCCGGGCGGGCCGAGCTGGTTCGTGGTCGACGGCAACGCGGAGGGGCTGACTCATGGTGAGCCCGAGGACAAGCACGGCATCCGGCTGAGCAACACAGCGGCACTGTTCCTCGAGGGTGTGCAGGTGCCGGCCGACCGGCTGGTCGGGGGCGTCGAGGGACAGGGGCTGTTGCAGGCGCAGCAGGTGTTCGGCTACACGCGCCTGATGGTGGCGGCCTTCGGGCTCGGCGCCGGCTGGGCCGCGCTCGATCGGGCAATCCCGTATTCCACCGAGCGCGTCCAGGCGGGTGGGCCGCTGTCGGAGAAGCAGGGCTACACCCACAAGCTGATCGTGCCGCACGCCGTGCGGCTCGAGGCGGCACGCGCCGCGATCGAGGAGACGGCCGAGCGGATCGACGCGGAGGAGGGCGCGCTCAACACCGAGGGCGCGATCTCGAAGTACCTCGCCACCGAGGCTGGCAACGCCGCCGCGGATGCCTCGATCCAGGCGCTCGGCGGCTATGGCTACACCCACGAGTACGTGGTGGAGAAGATCAAGCGCGACGTCCGCATCACCACGATCTACGAGGGCACGTCGGAGATCATGGAGATGACGATCGCCCGCGACCGCTGGCAGCAGCACCTGAAGACGCGCGGCGACCACTACCACGCCCAGGCGCGCGAGCTCGAGGCGCTTCATGCGGAGCACGGCGAGCTGGGCGCGGATGTAAGCGCGCTGGCTCACCACGCGCTGGCGGAGGCCATGGAGGCATGCCGGGTCGGCCGCCTCACGCGCCACCAGCACGTGCTGCTGCGCCTGGGCCAGCTGGCCGCGCAGGTTGAGGGATCGGCGGCGTTGTGCAGGCGCGCCGCGCGCGCGGCCGGGGGCCGGCTGCCGGAGAAGGCGTCGCGCCGCTTCGACGGTCCGGCGCTCGCCGCCATGGCCCGCGTCAACGCTCGGGAGGTCGCGCTGAACACGGCCACCGAGGCGACCCGCTGGATCGTGGGCGCCGACGGCGCCGATCTGCCGGCCCTGTCCGCCTCGCTCGGCCTGCCTGCAATCCAGGCCGCCCAGCGCGGCCTGATCGCAGATCTCGACGGCGTTGCCGACGCCGTCTACCGCCGCAATTCGAACAAGGAGCCGAGATGAGCTACGACCCCGCACAGGCCATTGCCATCGTCGGCGTCGGCGCCATCCTGCCCGGCGCCCCCGACGCGTCGGCCTTCTGGCGCAACCTGAAGGACGGCCACTACGCGATCAGCGACGTCGATCCCGCTCGCTGGGATCCGGAGCTCTACTACGACCCCGACCCCACGGCACCCGACAGGACCTATTCCAAGATCGGCGGCTGGGTGCGCGAGTGGGAGTGGGATCCGCTCGGCTGGCACCTCCCGATCCCGCCGAAGGTGAGCGACGCGATGGACGACGCCCAGAAGTGGGGGGTCGCCGTCACCCGCATGGCACTCGCCGACTACGGCTGGCCTGAACGCGAGATCGACACCGAGCGCACCGCAGTGGTGATCGGCAACGCGCTCGCCGGTGAGAAGCACTACCTGACCGCGCTGCGGCTCAGCTATCCGGAGCTGGCGCGCGAGCTGGCGAAGGCGCCGAGCTTCGCCGCGCTGCCGGATGACGCGCGTGCGGCGATCGCCGACGAGCTGCACCACAACCTCGACGACTGGCTGCCACCCACCACGGAGGACACGATGCCGGGCGAGCTCGCCAATGTGCTGGCGGGCCGTATCGCCAACGTCTTCAACCTGCGCGGGCCGAGCTTCACCACCGACGCGGCGTGCGCCTCTGCGCTGGCCGCGATCGACGCCTCGGTGGAGGGCCTCGTGGAGCACGAGTTCGACACGGTCATCACGGGCGGGATCGACCGCAACATGGGCGCCGCCACCTACATCAAGTTCTGCGCGATCGGTGCGCTGTCGGGGACCGGCACACGCCCGTACGCCGACGGCGCCGACGGCTTCGTGATGGGCGAGGGCGCCGCCCTGTTCGTGCTCAAGCGCCTGGCCGATGCCGAGCAGGCGGGCGACCGCATCTATGCCGTGATCCGCGGGATCGCCGGATCGAGCGACGGCAAGGGCAAGGGCATCACCGCCCCGAACCCGGTTGGACAGAAGCTCGCGATCGAGCGGGCGTGGCACAACGCGGGGCTCTCGCCCGAGTGCTGCGCGATGGTCGAGGGCCATGGCACGTCCACGCGCGTGGGCGACGTCGTGGAGGTGGAGAGCCTCGCCGAGGCATTCGCCGGCACCGGGCTGGCGCCCGGCGCGGTGGCGCTCGGCTCGGTCAAGTCGAACCTCGGTCACCTCAAGGGCGCCGCGGGTGCGGCCGGGCTGCTGAAGGCCGCGCTGTCGCTGCACCACAGGGTGGTCCCGCCCAGCCTCCACTTCGACCGGCCCAACCCGAACGTGGACTGGGAGTCGACGCCGTTCCGGGTGAACACCGAGCTGACTGAGTTGGAGGCGCGCAACGGTGATCCGCGCGTGGCGGGCGTGAGCGCGTTCGGGTTCGGCGGCACGAATTTTCACGTCGTGCTCGAGGAGCACCAGCCGGGCAGGTTCAACGGCCGCTCCCGCATCTCGGTTCCCGCTGCGGCCGAGACGCCCGAGACGGGTCCCAAGGCTCCGCTGCGCGGCGCGCTCGTGATCGGGGCCGCGGACGAGGGCGAGCTCGCCGGCCGGTTGCGCGATGTTGAGAAGGACGCGGCAAATGGGCACGTGCCGGCGTCCGCACCGCCCAGCCAGGCCGACATGCGGGCACCGCAGCGCATCGCGATCGATCACGGCGACGCGAAAGAGCTTGCCGCCAAGTCGCAGGCGGCGCTGAAGGCGTTCGAGTCGGGCAGCCGCGAGGCGTGGAAAGCGCTGCGCGCACGCGGCGTGTTCCGCGGCAGCGGACCCGCGCCCAAGGTGGCGTTCCTCTACACCGGTCAGGGCTCGCAGTACGCCAACATGCTCGCCGAGCTGTGGCGCACCGAGCCCGTGGTGCGCGAGGTGTTCGACGAGGCGGACAGGGTCATGCGGCCGCTGCTCGACGGGCGTGCGCTGACCGAGATCATCTTCGCTGACCCGAACGACGCCGACGCGATGGCGCGCTCGGAGGAGGACCTCCGTCGCACCGAGGTTACCCAGCCTGCCGTGCTTGCCGTGGACATCGCACTCACTCGGCTGCTCGCCGCGTACGGGATCGAGCCGGAGTTTGTGATGGGTCACAGCCTGGGCGAGTACGCGGCCCTGGTGGCCGCGGGGTCGCTGAGCTTTGAGGCCGCGCTGGAGGCCGTGAGCGCCCGCGGGCGAGAGATGGCGAGCCTGGAGCCCGAGGACCCGGGCGCGATGGCGGCGGTATTCGCCCCGATCGCCGAGGTGGAGGAGATCCTCGCCACGATCGACGGCTATGCAGTGATCGCCAATGTCAACTCCACCCAGCAGGTGGTGATCGGCGGTGAGACCGCCGCCATCGGGCACGCCGTGAGGAAGCTGCAGGAGCGCGAGCATCAGGCAATCCCACTCCCGGTGAGCCACGCCTTCCACACGAGGATCGTGGCCGCGGCCAGCGGGCCCCTGCGCGAGATGCTCGGGCGCTTGGACATCAAGGCGCCTCGGATTCCGGTCGTGGCCAACGTCGACGGCGAGTTCTACCCGACCGGCGAGGGCGCGGAGGAGCAGATCATCGACATCCTCGGACGGCAGGTGGCTTCGCCGGTGCAGTTCCTGAAGGGCCTGCACACCCTCTTCGACGCCGGCGCGAGGGCCTTTGTGGAGACCGGCCCCAAGCGCGCGCTGCAGGTATTCGCCGCGGACGTGCTGCCGGAAGACGAGGCGGTCAGCCTGAGCACCAATCATCCAAAGCTGGGCGACCTGGTGTCGTTCAACCAAGCCCTCTGCGGCCTCTACGCCGCGGGACTCGGCACCGCCATCCGTACCGAGCCGGCGGAGACCGCACCGGAGCCGGCTCCGGTGGAGGCGACAGCCTCGATACCCGAGACCCGATCCCCGATGCCGATGACGGACGACCGCTACCGCGAACTTGGCCGGCTCTTCGCCGACTTCATGGAACGCGGCCGCGAGCTGCTCGGAGAGCGCCCGGTCGAGCGCGCACCCGACGGTGAGCCGGTCGTGATCACGGGCGCCGGCCTCGGGCTGCCCGGCTCGAAGCCGCTGTTCGACGAGCACGCGGTGGCCCGCATCCTGCACGGGGAGCAGCTGATCGACGTGATCCCGTCGCACATCCGCCACGAGATCGCGGACAAGCACATCACACGCCTGCACAAGGGCGACGACGGCTCCGCCGACTTCGAGACCATCGACGACGTGGCCGACGTGATCAAGCTCGCCGCCCGCGGCGGGGAGCTGGATCTGGCCCAGGAGTTCGGCGTCGACGCCGAACGCATCGCCGCCCTCGGGCGCTCGACCCAGCTGGCGATCGCCGCCGGCATCGACGCGCTGCGCGACGCCGGCATCCCGTTCGTGCGCGACTACAAGATCACGCACAAGGGCACGCGCCTGCCGCAGAACTGGATGCTGCCGCCGGACCTGCGCGACGACACCGGTGTCATCTTCGCTTCGGCGTTCCCCGGGCTCGAGGAGATGGCGGCCGAGATCGAGGCCTTCTGGGCCGACCGCTCCCGCCGCGAGAAGCTGCGCGAGCTCGAGGAGCTGCGCGGCAGGCTGGCGGACGGCGACGGCGTGGGCATCGCCGAGCTCGAGCGCCGCATCCACGACCTGAAGGTCGAGGTCGAGGAGAACCCGTACGAGTTCGATCGCCGCTTCCTCTTCCGCGTGCTCTCGATGGGGCACTCGCAGTTCGCGGAGCTGATCGGCGCGCGCGGGCCTAACACCCAGGTGAACGCCGCGTGCGCGAGCACCACCCAGGCCGTCGCGCTCGCCGAGGACTGGATCCGCGCCGGCCGCTGCCGCCGCGTGGTGATCGTCGCGGCCGATGACGCCACCTCCGACGAGCTCCTGCCCTGGATCGGCTCGGGCTTCCTCGCCTCGGGCGCCGCCGCCACCGACGAGGTGGTGGAGGAGGCGGCACTGCCGTTCGACCGGCGCCGTCACGGCATGCTGATCGGCATGGGCGCCGCGGGGCTCGTCGTGGAGAGCGCGGCCGCCGCGCGCGAGCGCGGCCTCACGCCGATCTGTGAGGTGCTCGGTGCCGTGACCGCGAACAGCGCATTCCACGGCACCCGGCTGGATGTGGACCACATCGGTCAGGTCATGGAGCAACTCGTGTGCCAGGCCGAATCGCGCGGCGTCAAGCGCGCCGAGATCGCGCCTGAGACCGTGTTCGTCTCGCACGAGACCTATACGCCGGCGCGCGGAGGCAGCTCGGCGGCGGAGATCTTTGCGTTGCGGCGCGTCTTCGGCGACGAGGCGACCGACCGGATCGTGATCGCCAACACCAAGGGCTTCACCGGCCACCCGATGGGCGTCGGCATCGAAGACGTGGTGGCGGTCAAGTCGCTCGAGACGGGCCTCGTGCCGCCGGTGCCCAACTTCCGGGAGGTCGATCCTGAGCTCGGGGAGCTGAACATCTCGAAGGGCGGGCTCTATCCCATCCGCTACGCGCTCCGGCTCGCTGCCGGGTTCGGCTCGCAGATCAGCATGGTGCTTCTGCGCTGGACTCCCGTTCCCGACGGCCGCCGGCGCAACCCCGAGGAGCTCGGCTACGCCTACCGCATCGCCGACGAGGGCGCTTGGAGCGCGTGGCTGCGGCGCGTGAGCGACCAGGACTCGCCCGCGCTCGAGGTCGTGCAGCACCGTCTGCGGGTCGCGGAGGGCGCGCCGGCGGAGGCACCCCAGCCGGACGCGGAACCGGTTGCCCCGGCGGAATCACTCCCGGCACCCGACACCCGATCTCCGACACCCGATATCGAGTCGCGGATCTTGGAGTTGGTGGCGGAGGAGACGGGTTATCCGCCGGACATGTTGGATCTCGATCTGGATCTGGAAGCGGATCTGGGGATCGACACGGTGAAGCAGGCGGAGGTGTTCGCGGCGATCCGGGAGGCGTATGGGATCGAGCGCGACGACAGCCTGAAGCTGCGCGACTATCCGACGCTCAACCACGTGGTCGGCTTCGTGCGCGAGCGCGCGGGCGGCACGCCGGCGGAGCCGCCGGAGGAAGCCCTCCCGACACCCGACACCGGACTCCCCACACCCGGCGCCGACGACGCCCGCTTCCCCCGCCGCGTGCCCGTGCCCGTGGTCCGTCCGCCGCTCGACCTCTGCGTCGAGACGGGCGTGAGCCTCGGCGAAGGCAGCCGGGTGGTCCTGATGCCGGACTCCGGCGGTGTCGCCAATGCACTGGCCTCGAGGCTGGGAAAGCTTGGCGTCGAGGTGCTCAGGATCGACGGAGCTCCCGACGTCGAGGCCGTCGCGAGCGCCATTGCGGAGTGGAGCGCCGCCGGGCCGATCGAGGGCGTCTACTGGCTACCTGCACTGGACGATGAGGGACCGTTGTCAGGTCTGGATCCAGCCGGCTGGCACGAGGGCCTGCGCGCGCGGGTGAAGCTGCTTGCGGCGACTATGCGCGCACTCGCGGATCAGGAGCCGTTCCTGATCGCGGCCACCCGCCTCGGAGGTCGTCTCGGGTACGACACCGAGGGCGCGACGTCCGTGATGGGCGGGGCGGTGAGCGGCTTCACGAAGGCGCTCGCACGCGAGCGAGAGGACGCCCTGATCAAGGTCGTTGATTTCCCGGCGAGTCGCAAGACCGCGGCCTTCGCGGACGCGCTGCTCGACGAGACGCTGCACGACCCCGGCGCGGTCGAGATCGGACATGCGGAGGGTCTGCGCTGGACGGTGGCCCTGGTGGAGCGACCGGCTGACGCGGATCCCGCGCGCGCCCTGACGAAGGACACGGTGTTCGTCGTGACCGGCGCGGCAGGCAGCATCGTGTCCGCGATCACGGCCGACCTCGCCACGGCCTCCGGCGGGACGTTCCATCTGCTCGACCTGGTGCCCGCGCCCGATCCGGCAGATCCCGAGATCGAGCGCTTCGTCGTCGACCGCGAGGGCCTCAAGCGCGAGCTGGCGGAGGGCATCAAGGCGAGCGGCGAGCGCGTGACGCCCAAGCTCGTCGAGCGCGAGCTCGCTCGCATCGAGCGCGCCCGGGCGGCGCTCGAGACAATGCAGGCGATCGAGCGTGCGGGTGGCGTCGCGCACTGGCATCAGGTCGACCTGACTGACGCGACCCAGGTGGAGAATGCGCTCGAAGGGATCGAGCGGGTCGACGTCCTGCTGCACTGCGCCGGACTGGAGGTCAGCCACTTCCTGCCCGACAAGCCCCAGCGGGAGTTCGACCTCGTCTTCGACGTCAAGGCGGACGGCTGGTTCAACCTGCTTCATGCCCTGCGCGCGGTTCCGGTCTCCAGCGCGGTGGTGTTCAGCTCGATCGCGGGGCGCGCGGGGAACGCCGGCCAGACCGACTACTCCGCCGCGAACGACCTGATGTGCAAGAGCGTGTCGCGGATGCGCAGGGACGGCGACACGCGGGCGATCGCGATCGACTGGACCGCGTGGGCCGACATCGGGATGGCGAGCCGCGGCTCGATCCCGAAGATGATGGAGATGGCCGGCATCGACATGCTGCCGCCGGATGTAGGGGTGCCGATCGTTCGCCGCGAGCTGACGGCCTCAGGTCCGGGCGGCGAGGTGCTGGTGGCCGGCTCCCTCGGGGTGCTGGCGAAGGAGCGGCACCCGACGGGCGGCCTCGATCCCGACTCGGCCGCGGCAACGCTGCCTGCCCCGCCCGGGCCGATGACCGGGCGCATGGCGGCCTTCGGCGTCGCGGACGGGCTGATCATCGAGACCGTCCTGGACCCCAACCGGCAGGCGTTCCTGCACGACCATCGGATCGATGGCACGCCCGTGCTGCCTGGAGTGATGGGTATGGAGGGATTCGCCGAGGCCGCTTGCGCGCTGCTGCCCGGCTGGCAGGTCGCGGAGCTGCAGGACGTCGAGCTTCTCGCCCCGTTCAAGTTCTACCGCGACGAGCCGCGGACGCTCGAGCTCGGAGCGCTCCTGCGTGATGCCGGCGACGGGTCGATCGAGGCCGACTGCCGGCTGATCGGGCGCCGGACCCTGCCGGGCAAGGGCGAGCAGGAGATCGTGCACTTCACGGCGCGAGCGAGGCTGGCGAGGGAGCTGCCGGAAGCGCCGCGGGAGACGCCGCCCGCAGACAAAGGCGACGGCGTCGGCCGCGAGAGCGTGTACCGCATCTATTTCCACGGCCCCGCTTATCAGGTGCTCGATCGTGCCTGGCGAAGCAACGGCGCGGTGGTGGGCCGGCTCGCGAAGGATCTGCCGCCGGACCACGAGCCGCCGGGCACGCCGACGCTGATCGACCCCCGCCTGGTCGAGCTCTGCTTCCAGACAGCGGGCGTGTGGGAGCTCGGCAGGGACGGGCGAATGGCGCTGCCCGCCCATGTCGACCGGGTCAGCCACTTCACGGCCGGCGAGGACTCCGGCGCGCTCTGGGCTGTGGTGACGCCACGCGACGACGGGATCGACGCGGACGTCGTCGGCGAGGACGGCCGCGTACGCGTTCGCCTGGAGGGCTACAGAACGATCGAGCTGCCTGGCGGGCTCGACCCCGAAGCACTCGCCCCGATCAGGGCGGCGATGGGTTAGCCCGATGCGGCGCTCCTTCCAGCGGCTGGCCATCGTCAACCGCGGCGAGGCCGCGATGCGGGTCATCAATGCCGTCAGGGAGCTCAACCACGAGCGCCAGGACCCGATCCGCCTGATCGCTCTCTACACCGAGCCGGAGCGTCAGGCGATGTTCGTCCGCCACGCCGACGAGGCGGTGAGCCTCGGTCCTGCCCTATCGGGGGAGCCTGGCGCGGAGAAGCCGAGCTACCTCGACCACGCCACACTCGAGCGTGCGCTCGTGGAGTCCCGCGCCGACGCCGTCTGGGTGGGCTGGGGCTTCGTCGCCGAGCAGCCCGAGTTTGTGGAGCTCTGCGACCGGCTCGACATCGTCTTCGTCGGTCCGGATGCGGCAACAATGCGCCGTCTCGGCGACAAGATCGAGTCGAAGTTGCTCGCCGAAACCGCGGGTGTGCCAGTGGCGCCCTGGTCGGGCGGCGCCGTGCACACCGCCGACGAGGCGCTGGGCGTGGCCGCCCAGATCGGATTCCCGCTGATGATCAAGGCGAGCGCGGGCGGGGGCGGTCGCGGCATCAGGCGGGTAAACGCTCCCGACGAACTGCCCGGGGCGTTCGAAAGCGCCCGGGCCGAGGCGCGCGCCTCGTTCGGCGACGAGACCGTGCTGCTCGAGCGCG
Source organism: Thermoleophilaceae bacterium (assembly GCA_036555755.1). Lineage (GTDB taxonomy): Bacteria > Actinomycetota > Thermoleophilia > Solirubrobacterales > Thermoleophilaceae > JAICJR01. The sequence goes on along the minus strand of DATBKS010000172.1, from coordinate 10,087 downwards.
TGCTTACGCCCGCACGGCACATCGAGGTGCAGGTCATAGCCGACGGGGAGGGGACGGTCTGGGCCGTCGGCGTGCGTGACTGCTCGTATCAGCGGCGCAACCAGAAGGTGATGGAGGAGACGCCGAGCCCCGCGCTCACCCCGAAGCAGGACGCGGAGCTGCGGCTTGCCGCGGCGCGCCTTGCGCGACGGGCGGGCTACCGCGGCGCCGCAACGGTCGAATTCCTCTACCAGCCGCAGGAGAAGACGTTCTCCTTCATGGAGGTGAACGCGCGGCTCCAGGTGGAGCATCCCGTCACCGAGGCCGTGACCGGCCTCGACCTCGTCAAGCTCCAGCTTCACGTCGCCGCCGGCGGCCGCCTCGAGGGTGAGCCGCCCGCAGCGAGAGGACACGCCATCGAGGCGCGGCTGAACGCCGAGGATCCCGCTCTGGGTTTCGCGCCTGCGCCCGGCCGGATCGAGCTGCTCCGTCTTCCGCACGGCCCCGGGCTCCGAATAGACACCGGGGTGTCCGAGGGCGACGTGATTCCGGCCGAGTTCGACTCGATGATCGCCAAGCTGATTGCCCACGGCCGCGACCGGAAGGAGGCCCTGGCCCGGCTGCGGCGGGCCCTCGCCGAGACGATGGTGCTCGTGGACGGAGGCACCACCAACCAGGGTTTCCTGCTCGAGCTCGTTGACCGGCCGGAGGTGCTGAGCGGCGAGGTCGACACCACCTGGCTCGACCGGCTGCACCTGCGCGGCGAGATCGTGTCGCCGCAGCATCCCGATGTCGCGCTGATTCAGGCCGCCGTGGAGCTTGCGGACGCGCAGCTGGCGATCGACAAGGCGCGCTTCTACGCGTTGGCGCGTCGCGGTCGGCCGAGTGCCGGCGGCGACCGGTCCCGTCCGATCGAGCTGCGTTATCGCGGCGAGAGCTATCGCTTCGCCGTGGCGCAGCTCGGGCCGGGGCGCTACAGCGTCGCAATCGACGGGACCGAGATCGAGCTCGAGGTTGAGCGCCTGAACCAGCACGAACGCCGGCTCGAGCTGGCGGGATCGGGCCACCACACGCTCGTGTCCGCTCAGGGGGTCGACCTCCTGGTCGAGGTCGACGGCGTGCCGCACCGGATCTCCGGCGACGACGGTGGGACCGTCCGCAACCTGGCGCCCGCGGTGGTGGTGTCGATCCCGGTGGCGCCCGGAGAAGTGGTCGATCCGGGTGACGTCGTGGCCGTCGTCGAGAGCATGAAGATGGAGAACTCGCTGGCGGCGCCTTTTCGTGGGCGGGTCCGCGAGGTGTTCGTCAGCCCGAACATGCACGTGGACACGCAGGAGCCGCTGCTCCGGCTCGAGCCGCTCGACTCGCAGCCGGCGGAAGCGGGCGAGGGCCGCGTGAGCTTCAGCTCTGCGGGCGGGCCTCCGGCCGACCTCGCTCCTCGATGCGTGGAGAACCTTGAGCGCCTCCGCTGGGCCATGCTCGGATACGAACTGGAGCAGTCGGAGGTAACGCGGATCCTCGAGGAGCTTGACGGGGTCTGCTCCGACCGCGACTGCGATCCGGCGCTCGTGCCCGGCGAGCACCGGCTGCTGTCGCTCTACGCCGATCTCCACGCGCTCAGCCGGCCGCGGCACGACGTCGATGAGAACGGTGTGGGGCGCAGTCCCGAGGAGCACCTCTATGCCTTCCTCCGGTCGCTCGACGCCGACGGGGAGGGCCTTCCACAGAGCTTCGTACACCAGCTCGAGCGGGCTCTCTCTCACTACGGAGTCGAAGGGCTCGAGCGCACGTCCGAGCTCGAGGACGCCTGCTACCGGCTCTTCCTGTCGCAGCAGCGCTCGGAGCCGGCGCGCGCGGCGGTGCTCGCGATACTTGACCGTCGGCTCAAGCTTGCGGACTCGCTGGTTGGCGCTGTTGGCGACGACTTTCGCCAGGCGCTCGACGCGCTTGCTGTCGCAGCGGAGGGGCGCGACACGGTGCTCGCGGACCTCGCGCGCGATGCCCGCTTCCGCTACTTCGACGAGCCGCTGATCGTCCAGGCGCGCGACACCACGTACGCCGAGATGAACGCGCACCTGGACGCCCTTGCGGAGGATCCCGAGCGGCCGGATCGCAGCGCCCGGGTGCAGACGCTCGTTGCGTGCGCACAGCCGCTGGCGACGATCCTCACCGCCCGGCTGCGCCAAGCGAGCCCGGCGCTCCGCGGCCTGCTGCTCGAGGTGATGACGCGCCGCTACTACCGAATGCGGCCGCCGGCCGACTTCCGCGAGTCGACGATCGCCGGGCACGCGTTCATCACTGCTCGCTACATGTCGGAGCACGGGCCTCGCCGGCTGCTCGCGACCCACGTGCGGCTGGACGAGCTTGGCGACGCGGCGCGCGCGTTCGCGTCAGAGGCGGGTCGGCTGCCGGAGGGCGAGTTGGCGGTCGCCGACTTCTACGCAGAGCACAGCGGCGATGGGCCGGCGGCGGACGAGTTCGCAGAGAGTGTCCGCGCCGAGATCGCCGGCGCGAACCTCCCGGCCTCGGTGCGGCGAGTGGTCGTCGCCGTGGCCAGGCCGAGCCAGGGCCGCGGAATGTCCGCGGTCGATCTCTTCACCTTCAGACCCGGTCCCGAGGGGCTCGTGGAAGACGAGATCCTCCGTGGCCTTCACCCCATGATGGGCGAGCGGCTCGAGCTGTGGCGGCTCTCCCAGTTCGCGCTCGAACGGCTCCCGTCCAGTGAGGATCTCTACCTGTTCCACGGAGTCGCGCGCAAGGATCCGAAGGACGAGCGCCTGTTCGCGCTCGCCGAGGTGCGAGACCTCACACCGCTGCGTGACGACCAGGGGCGCGTGGCGAGCCTCCCGGAGCTCGAGCGGATGCTGACGCAGGCGCTCGAGGGGATCCGGAGGTTCCAGGCGCACAGACGGGAGAGCGATCGACTTCTGTGGAACCGCGTGGTGCTCCACGCCTGGCCCGTGATCGAACTCAGCTCGGAGGAGATCAGGGCTCTGATGGCTCGCGTGTCGGCCGCGACGCTCGGGCTCGGGCTCGAGATGGTGATGGTCCGCGGTCGTGTGCGCGAGCCGGACGGTGAGGCCCGCGAGCGGCTCCTGCGCTTCTTCAGCCCGGCGGGGCACGGCGTGGTGATCGAGGTCGACACACCACCCACGTGGCCGATCCGGCCGCTGGACGAGGGCGCCCGCCGCATCGTCTCGGCCAGGCGGCGCGGCACGCACCACCCCGCCGAGATCGTCAAGCTGCTCGCGCCGGCGCGCTCGGGAAATGGCGGTCCGCACGGGCAGCCGAGGGGCGAGTTCATCGAGCACGACCTTGACGAAGCGGGGCGGCTCGTGCCCGTGGACCGGCCGCCCGCCACCAATTCGAGCGGAATAGTCACCGGGCTGATTCGCAACTTCTCGGAGCGCTATCCGGAGGGGATGGACCGTGTGCTCGTGGCCGGCGATCCCACAAGGGCGCTCGGCTCGCTGGCCGAGCCGGAGTGCCGGCGGATCATCGCCGCACTCGAATTGGCCGAGGCACTGGGTGTGCCACTCGAGTGGTTCGCCGTCTCCGCCGGCGCGAAGATCGCGATGGATTCCGGCACGGAGAACATGGACTGGATCGCCGCGGTGCTCAGGCGCATCGTGGAGTTCACGCAGGCAGGAGGCGAGCTCAACGTCGTCGTGACGGGGATCAACGTCGGCGCGCAGCCCTACTGGAACGCCGAGGCCACGATGCTGATGCACACGAGCGGCATCCTCGTGATGACTCCCGAGAGCGCGATGGTGCTCACCGGCAAGCAGGCGCTCGACTACTCGGGCGGCGTCTCGGCCGAGGACAACTTCGGGATCGGCGGCTACGAGCGGATCATGGGGCCGAACGGCCAGGCGCAGTACTGGGCTCCGGACCTCGCGAGCGCCTGCAGCGTGCTGCTGTCGCACTACGAGCACACCTACGTGGCGCCGGGCGAGCGCTTTCCGCGGCAGGCCGCCACCATCGACCCGCGACATCGCGACGTCCGCGGCGAACCTCACTCCGCACCGGGCTCGCCGCTCCGGCGGGTGGGCGACATCTTCTCGGACGAGACCAACCCCGGACGCAAGTTGCCCTTCGACATCCGCGCGGTGATGCGCGCGGTGGTCGACGAGGATCACCCGCCGCTCGAGCGTTGGGCCGGAATGCGGGAGGCAGAGAGCGCGGTCGTCTGGGACGCTCATCTCGGAGGCTGGCCGGTAGCCGTGCTCGGCATTGAGTCGCATCCCCTTCCCCGTTACGGCCAGCTCCCGGCCGACGGTCCGGATAGCTGGACCTCCGGCACGCTCTTTCCGCGCTCTTCCAAGAAGATCGCGCGCGCCGTTAACGCTGCGAGCGGGCGGCGCCCTGTGGTGGTCCTCGCCAACCTGGCCGGCTTCGATGGATCCCCGGAGTCGATGCGCGAATGGCAACTCGAGTTCGGGGCGGAGATCGGGCGGGCCGTGACCAACTTCCGTGGTCCGATCGTCTTCTGCGTGATCTCGCGGTATCACGGCGGGGCGTTCGTCGTGTTCTCGCAGCGTCTCAACGACAACCTCGAGACGTTCGCCCTCGAGGGAGCGAAGGCCTCGGTGATCGGCGGCGCACCGGCGGCGGCAGTGGTGTTCGCCCGCGACGTCAACCAGGCGGCGCTGCACGATCCGCGGATCGCCGCGATCGACGAGCGCATCGCCGCTGCCGGCGGCGCGGAGCGGCAGCGCCTGCGTGCGGAGCGGGCGCTGAAGTGGACAGAGGTTCGCAATGAGAAGGTCGGTGAGTTCGCGGCCACCTTCGACGCCGCTCACAGCGTCGAACGGGCGGTTGAGGTCGGCTCGGTCAGGGGGATCGTGCCGCCCGCAGAGATGCGGCCGTTCCTGATCGACGCAGTTGAGCGAGGCATGCGCCGGACAATCGAGGCGGAGAATGAGCGAGCTGGGTTGGCTGAGCCGATCGTCCACTGACGTCCCCCTCGGCGAGGGCTGGCTCGGCCCTCGCGAGCGCGAGGTGCTGGGGCAGCTGCGAATCGCCAAGCGCCGCGAGGATTGGCTGCTCGGCCGCTGGACCGCCAAACTGGCCGTTGCGGCCCGCCTTGCGACCGCGCCAGAGCGTGTTGAGGTTCTTGCGGCGCCGGACGGGGCTCCCGAGGCGTCCGTCGATCAGCGACCGGTCCCACTCTCGATCTCGCTGAGCCATCGCGCCGGGCGGGCCCTGGCAGTCGTGGCGGACAGCCCGGCCGTCGCTGGCTGCGACCTCGAACTGGTCGAGCCACGCAGCCACGCGTTCATCCGGGAGTGGCTGTCGCCCGAGGAGCAGGCACTCGTCGCCGCCAGCAGCAGCCGCGCGCAGCTCGCGAACCTGCTCTGGACCGCGAAGGAGGCTGCGGCGAAGTTGCGGCGCGAGGGTCTCAGGCTCGACGTACGGAACGCGGTAGCCAGGCCGGGATCGCCCAACCCTGTGTCGCGGGACTGGCAGCCGCTGCGCGTCGACTGGGACGGGACGCAGGTGGCGGGCTGGTGGCGTGCCGATCCCGGCTGGGTGATGGCCGTGGCGGCCGACCCGGCCCCTGGCCGGCCGCGGTTGCTCGACGACGCGGGCAGGGCGGTCGCATGACGGTGAGCGCCGAGCGCGAGCGAATGGCGACGCTCGACCTCAGCCGGATCGACGCCGTGCTCTTCGATCTCGACGGCGTTGTCACCGATACCGCGTCGGTGCACGCAGCCGCCTGGAAGCAAGTCTTCGATGACGTCCTCCGCACTCTGGCCGCACGGGACGGATTCGAGCCGAGCGCCTTCGACGCCGGCGAGGACTACCGCCTCTACGTCGACGGGCGACCGCGCATCGACGGAGTCGAGGCCTTCCTGGCCTCGCGTGGAATCTCACTCCCGCGCGGCGACCCCGAGGACCCGCCCGATCGCGAGACGGGCTGGGGGGTTGGAAACCGCAAGAACGCCGAGTTCCTGCGCCGCATCGGGAAAGGCGGCGTCCACGCGTTCGCTTCCACGGTCGAGCTGATCCGCGAGCTGCGCCGCCGCGATGTCCCGATCGCGATCTTCTCATCGAGCCGCAATTGCGTCCCGGTGCTGGAGTCCGCCGGCGTGCTCGACCTCTTCGACGCCAAGGTCGACGGGCTCGATGCCGCCGACCTCGGCCTGCCCGGCAAACCCGACCCCGCGGTCCTGTTCGAGGCGGCGCGCCGCTTGGGCGCGAGCGACGAGCGCTCGGCGGTCGTGGAGGACGCGCTCGCAGGGATACGGGCCGGCCGCCGTGGTGGCTTCGGGCTCGTGATAGCCGTGGACCGCGTCGGCCGGCGCGAGGCATTCCGCGAGGCGGGTGCGGACGTCGTGGTGCGCGACCTGGGCGAGCTGCAGGTGGTCGGCAGTCCCGTCCGCGCCGCGGGCGCCGTCGGATGGTCGGCCGAGGCGCTGCTCGGGCCGGCCGCGTCGCGTCGCGGTACGTGGACACTGGTCTACGAGGGCTTCGACCCGGAGCAGGAGCAGTTGCGTGAGGCCCTCTGCACGACCGGGAACGGCTACTTCGCCACTCGCGGCGCGGCCCCGGAGGCCCAGGCGGACGGGGTGCACTATCCGGGCACGTACGCGGCGGGGGTCCTCAACCGTCTCAGCACCGAGATCGCGGGCAGGACGGTTGAGAACGAGAGCATCGTCAACCTGCCCAACTGGCTGCCCCTGACGTTCAGGATCGAGCGCGGACCCTGGTTCGACCTGCGCAAGGTGGAGCTCATTGCCTACGAGCAAGAGCTGGATCTGCGCCAGGGGGTGCTGTCGCGCCGGCTGCGCTTCAGAGATGGGGAGGGGCGTCACACGCGCCTGGTTCAGCGGCGCTTCACGAGCATGGACGATCCGCACCTCGCGGCGCTCGAGACCACCATCCAGGCGGAAGACTGGGCCGGACACCTCGAGATCCGTTCCGGCATCGACGGCGCGGTCCAGAACGCCGGCGTGGCGCGCTACCGAGACCTGAACGGCCGGCACCTCGAGGAGGTCGCGAGCGCCCTGGTTGACGACGAGACGGTGCTGCTCCAGGCCCGTACCAGCCACTCCCGCATCGGCGTTGCGGAGGTCGCCCGGACGCGTCTCTACGCCCGCGGACGTCATGTCCGGTCCAGGCGGCGCGTCGTGCACGAGCTCGACTCGATCGCTCACGAGCTTTCGTATGAGATGTCGGAAGGCGAGTCGATCAGCGTGGAGAAGGCGGTGATGATCTACACCTCGCGCGACCCGGCGATCTACAACCCCGAGGAGGCGGCGCGCCGGGGACTGCGCCGCGTCCGCCGCTTCGACGAGCTGCTGCAGGCCCATGTGGCCGCCTGGCATCACCTATGGGACCGGATCCGCCTCACGCTGGTCGGCGCCGAGCGTTCCAACTTCATCATCAACCTGCACGCGTTCCACCTGATGCAGACCGTGTCGGAGAACTCGGTGGACCTTGACGTCGGAGTGCCCGCGCGCGGGCTGCACGGCGAGGCCTACCACGGGCACATCTTCTGGGACGAGCTGTTTGTCCTCCCGTACCTGAGCGTGAACTTCCCGGAGGTCACCCGCTCGCTGCTTCGCTACAGGCACCGTCGACTCGACGAGGCGCGTGAGGCGGCCCGCGAGGCCGGCTACGAGGGAGCAATGTTCCCCTGGCAGTGTGGGCTCGACGGCCGGGAGGGCACGCAGACGGTGCACCTGAACCCTCGCTCGGGGCGCTGGCTTCGCGACAACTCGCGCCTGCAACGCCACATCAACATCGCGGTGGCCCACAACTTCTGGGACTACTACCAGACCACCGGCGACATCCAGTTTCTCTCCTTCTACGGTGCCGAGGTGATCCTCGAGATCGCCCGTTTCTGGGCGAGCATCGCCGAGTTCGATCATGCGCGCGGGCGCTATGTGATCCGCGGCGTCATGGGCCCTGACGAGTACCACGACGGTTATCCCGGCGCCGGCGAGCCCGGATTGGACAACAACGCCTACACGAACGTGATGGCGGTCTGGGTGCTGCGCCGGGCGCTGGCTGCTCTCGAGGCGCTCTCAGTGCAGCGGCGCAGCACGCTGCTCGGACGGCTCGCTCTCGGGCGTGCGGAGATCGAGCGCTGGGAGGACATCAGCCGTCGCATGTTCGTCCCATTCCACGACGGAGGGATCATCAGCCAATTTGAGGGCTACGAGCTGCTCGAGGAACTCGACTGGGAGGCGTGCCGGGAGCGGTATGGCGATATCCAGCGCCTCGATCGGATCCTCGAGGCCGAGGGTGACACCCCCAACCGCTACAAGGCCTCGAAGCAGGCCGATGCGTTGATGCTGTTCTTCCTGCTCTCGAGCGAAGAGCTCGGCGAGCTGTTTGAGCGTCTCGGCTACCGGCTGGAGGCCGACACCATCCCTCGCACCATCGATTACTACGCTCGGCGCACGTCCCACGGCTCCACGCTCAGCCGGCTCGTGCATTCGTGGGTATATGCGCGTGCGGACCGCCCCGGCTCCTACGAGCTGTTCCAGCAGGCGCTCCAGAGCGACATCGCAGACAGCCAGCACGGCACCACCTCGGAGGGCATCCACCTCGGCGCGATGGCGGGCACCCTCGACCTCGTCGAGCGCTGCTACGCGGGGCTCGAGTCCCGCGATGACGTCCTGTGGATCAATCCGAGCCTCCCGGAGGAGATCCAGGGGCTGGAGTTCTCCATCAGGTGGCGGCGCCACTGGGGCATCCAGATCCGCATCGGCGATGGCCGCCTACGGGTCAGCGTGCCGCCGTCGGACGCGGAGCCCATGACGATCGCCCACGCCGGCCGGATCGTCGAGCTGCGAGCGGGGGACACCTTTGAGGCGGCGCTTGCGGGCTGATTCCGCCGGCCGGCAACGTCCCCTCCGCGGCGCCGAACACGAGAACCCACGCAGCAGTGAGTGCCATCGACGCCTTGAAGCTGTTCGTGATCTCGCCGCCCATCACCCAGACGCCGAGGACGAAGACCGCGACCACCAGCGGCGCCGCGAGCCAGCGAAGTGGTCGAGTCCTCGTGCTCGCCATTCCGAACAGTCCGGGCGGGCGCGGCAGGCGTTACGCAGGTAGCGCGGGAACGGCGAGGTATGGGGCGAGTTCGCGTGCGACCGCGGCGCGGGCCTGGTGCGCCCTCGGGGGACTGTGCCGCGCTCGTGTCGATTCGCGAGCGATCAGGAGAACTTCGTGTGCGGGCGCTCCTGGAGCACGCCATCCACGTATACGTCGACCTTCTCGTCGTAGAACGCCACGAGCCCCGCAACCTTCTGGCTCTCGGGGAGCGACAGCGGGTACGACCACGCGAGGTCCTCGTGCAGCCTGCCGCCGGCGCGGACCGACCACCACTCCGCCTCGCCCTTGTAGGGGCAGTGGCTCACGGTGTCCGATGGCTCGAGGAGGTCCATCTGCACGTGCGTCTTCGGCAGGTAGTAGCGCACCGGCAGCCCGGTCTCGAACAGCAAGCGCGGGCTAGTCGACTCCGCGATCGTCTCGCCATCCACCTCCACCCGCACGTGGCGCGAGCTCGGCAGGATGTCGACCCGTGTGTAGGGGTCTCGTGGGTGGGTGAAGACCTCTTCGTCCTCCTCGAACCAGGCGTCCATCGAGTCCCAGTCGAGCCGCACGAGCTCGCGCAGCTCCTCGATCGGCGAGTCGAGGTAGCGCAGCGCGCCGCCCGAAGCCTCTTTGCCGCCGGCCCTGACGGTGTAAGTGGTCGCGTCGCCGCGGCTCGGCGAGTGCGCCACGCCGCCGTCCGCCTCCAGCAGCTCAGTGCGGACGTCCGCGACCGGGAAGTAGTACGCGGGGTAGTACGGCTTCTCCCAGACGAGCCTCGGCCGGCTCGTGTCGGCCACCAGCTCGCCGCCCAGGAAGGCGCGGACTCGCTTTGCGCCGGTCTCGACTCGGACCCGTCCTCGTGTCTGGCTGCTCTCGGCCTTGGTCGTGTTCATGTTCGTGCCTCTCGGGGTCGAAATCTGGACCGTGTGGTCCAATAACTCCCCGAGTCGTTACACAGCTGCGTGCGCGCGGAGGTGTGCGTAGGCGGCGTCGAGAGCGGTCGCGAGCTGTCCGGGATCGCGGGCCGTCTGCGTGAGAAGGAGTCCGCCTTGGATCG
>DATBKS010000171.1:0-13897 GCA_036555755.1 Thermoleophilaceae bacterium | reverse complement strand
CGCCGCCTCGGCCTTTCCCCAGAGCGAGTACGTCAGATCGAGGCGCGGGCGCTCGAGCATCTTGCGCGCACGCGCGAGCTTGAAGGCATGGAGGCAGTGGCATGAGTCAGACCGACCCGGATCCCACCACCGAGGAACTGCGCGTGCGTCAGGTGAAACGCGAGGAGGACGCGCGGGTCGACGCCGAGAACGCTGCCCAGGAAGCGGACACCCAGCAATTCGACCGCCGCGCCGCCAAGGCCGCCTACCTCAAGAAGAAGCTCGAGGAGCGCGCCGAGGCCGAGCGCGAAGCGGCCAAGCACCAGCAGGACTGAGGACCGCTCTTACTCCCCCGGGCCGCGGATGCTGAACGGCAGCGTCTGCTGGTGGCGCCCGTCCACGTACAGCTCGAAGGTGTGCGTGCCGTCCGACTGAGCATCGAATTGAACGAACGTCGCCATCAGGTGGCTGCCCTCCCAGCCGGGCGCCTTCTCGGGGTTGGGCGGACCGAGCGTGAGGCTGGTGTGGGTCTCGCCGATCTCGCCCAGCTGAGGGTCGAGGATCTTCAGCATCACGTCGTGGTCTGAGGACGCTTCCTCGTCGCCGAACACGAGCCGCACCGCGAGCCACGTGCCCACGCGCGCGGGAAACGTCGCCACCCGCACGGCGTCCACCTGAGCACCCACGACAGTTGCCAGTCCGCCGTTCACCTCGGCATACCGGCAGGGGATTGCCCAGTCGACCCGCATCGCGGTCCAAGGGTACGCACGAAGCTCACCACTGCTCCCCGCCCGTTGACTATCGTCCGCAAAATGGCAACCGCTCCCGCGCGTCGGCGTGTGCTCACCAACGTGCGCGTGCGGCCACTCGGCGCGGTGGGCAAGACGGTCCTCGGCCTCACGCTGCTCATGCTGGTGTCGCTCGTCTTCCGCACGCGCGAGATCGGCGCCGCCTACTGGATCGACGAGGGGCTGTCGTGGGGAATCTCCTCGCACCACTTCTGGTCGATCCCCCACGTCCTGCGCCAGGACGGCTCGCCGCCTCTCTATTACATGGCGCTGCACATCTGGATGCGCCTGTTCGGGACGAGCGAGCAGGCCACGCACGTGCTGTCGCTGATCCCGGCGCTCGCCACGATCCCGGTCGGCTACTGGGCGGGCCGCAGCCTCTTCAGCGTGCGGGCGGGCTGGTTCGCCGCCACGCTGTTCGCGTTCAACACCTACCTCACGACATACGCGCAGGAGACGCGCATGTACTCGTGGATGGTGCTGTTCTCGCTGCTCGGCACGGCGTTCTTCATCCACGCGTTCGTGTTCCGCAGGCGCGGCTACCTGATCGGCTTCGCGGTGACGACCGCCGCGATGCTCTACACGCACAACTGGGCGCTCTTCTTCATCGCCGCCGCGCTCACCGGGCTTGCCGTGCTCCTGTGGCAAGCGGATGGGGAGAACCGCCGCGCGCTGCTGAAGGACGGGTTGCTCTCGTTCGGCGGAGCGCTCGTCCTGTTCCTTCCCTGGCTGCCCAACTTCATCTTCCAGGCGCGTCACACGGGAGCGCCGTGGTCCACGCCGCCGTCGCTTCACAGCCTGCGCGTCGCGACGTCGATGACCGTGGACGGCGACCGGATGGCGGTAGCGATCCTGCTCGGCGCCGGCGCCGGCATCGCGGCCATGCTTCAGCGCGACCGGCCGCTGCTCGAGCGCAAGGCCACGATCGTCGGGCTGATCCTCTTCTTCGGGACGCTGCTGTGGGCGTTCATCGGCTCGCAGGTCTCACCGGCATGGGCGTACCGCTACTACGCGGCGTTCGTCGGACCGCTGCTGCTCATGGCGGGGGTCGGGCTCTCGCGCGCGGGCAAGCTCGGGCTGGTGGCCACCGCGCTGATCCTCGCCTTCTGGATCCCGTTCCAGTCGATCGCGCACAAGTCGATCGACCGCCACGTGATGTGGACGGCCGCGCCCCACCTGAAGAAGGGCGACCTCGTGATCGTCACGCACCCCGAGCAGGTGCCGGTGGTCAACTACTACGCGCCCAAGGGGCTGCGCTGGGCGAACGAGTTCGGCGCGGTGCCGGACACACGCGTGATGGATTGGGTCGACGCGATGGACCGCCTCAAGGCCGCGACTCCGCAGAAGAATCTCGAGCCGTTGCTCGCGCCGATGAAGCCGGGGCAGCACGTGCTGTTGCTGCGCCCGATCGTGGAAGGAACGGGCGGCTGGGGAGCCCCTTGGACTAGCCTCGTGCGCGAACGCTCTGCCGACTGGGCTCGTGCCCTTTTGCACGATCCGCGCTTCAAGCTGACGAGGCGATTGCCCAAACTGCGCAGCGATTACCATCCAAAAGGCCTAAGAGCCCTGATATTCACCCGTGTTAACACGGGTTAGTGATCCGTCTGAACTTGGTAGAAATACGGGCGTAGGGCGAACGGGGTTCGTCACGGCACCGCGCCCGCGCCTCCCCGTTCTTGTCCCCGCCCTCCCGCCTTCATGACCAAGCCGCTGCCACCCACACGCCGGTTTACCGCGCCCTCTAAGCGCCGTCGAGCCCTGCTCGATAAGCCCACGGTCGTGCTCGGCGGAGGGCCCGCTGGCCTCACCGCCGGCTACCTCCTGGCAAAGGAGGGGCTGCCCGTGATCGTGCTCGAGGCGCACGAGAAGGTGGGCGGCCTGGCGATGACGGAGGAGCGCGACGGCTATCGCTTCGACCTCGGCGGCCACCGCTTCTTCACCAAGTCCAAGGAGGTCGACGACCTCTGGCACGAGGTGCTCGACGACGAGTTCCTGCTGCGCCCGCGCATGTCGCGCATCTACTGGAACCAGCGCTTCCTCGACTATCCGCTGCGCGGCCCGGACGTGATCCGCAAGCTCGGCCCGGTCGAGTTGACGCGCGCACTCGCGTCGTACCTGGTTGCCGCGGTCAAGCCCAAGGGCAAGGAGGACAGCCTCGAGGAGTGGGTGTCGAACCGATTCGGCAAGCGCCTCTACGAGCTCTTCTTCAAGTCCTACACGGAGAAGGTGTGGGGCGTGCCCTGTACCGAGCTGCGCGCCGAGTGGGCTGCGCAGCGAATCAAGGGCCTCTCCTTCTTCAGCGCCGCCAAGGCAGCCTTCTTCGGCAACCGCGGCAACAAGGTGAAGAGCCTGATCTCCGAGTTCCACTACCCGCGCTTCGGTCCGGGCCAGATGTGGGACTCGATGACCACCGAGATCCGCCGGCTCGGCGGCGAGGTGCGCACCGAGACGCCGGTCGAGCAACTCAAGTTCGAGGACGGCCGCATCGTCGAGGTCGAGGCCGGCGGCGAGACGATCGTGCCGGGGCAGGTGATCTCGTCGCTGCCGCTGCGCGCGACCGTCGAGATGACGCGCCCGCTCGCTCCGCCCGAGGTGCGCGACGCCGCGCGCGGGCTCCGCTACCGCGACTTCCTCACCGTGGCGCTCGTGCTCGACGGCGAGGACCTCTTCCCGGACAACTGGATCTACATCCACGAGCCGGGCGTGAAGGTGGGCCGCATCCAGAACTACCGCTCCTGGAGCCCGGCGATGGTGCCGGATCCGTCGAAGGCCTGCGTGGGCCTCGAGTACTTCTGCTTCGAGGGCGACGAGCTGTGGGACATGAGCGACGATGACCTCGTCGCGCTGGCGACGAAGGAGCTCGAGCAGCTCGGCCTCGCCTCGGCGTCGAAGGTCGAGCGCGGCTATGCCGTGCGCGTGCCCAAGGCCTATCCGATGTACGACCGCGACTACGAGGACCGCGTCGCCGCGATCCGCGGGTGGCTCGAGACGGTCGGCAACCTCCAGCAGGTCGGCCGCAACGGCCTGCATCGCTACAACAACTCGGACCACTCGATGCTCACCGCGATGCGCGCGGTGGACAACCTCGTGCGCGGCAAGGAGCACGACCTCTGGGCCGTGAACGCCGAGAGCGTCTACCACGAGGAAGACGTGAAGGAGGAGCACCCCTACCGGGAGGCTCCCGAGACGCCGGCCATGCGTGAGCCGGTGGCCAGCGAGACCTAGGCCCTGAACGCAAAGCGACCCCGCCGGAGCGGGGCCGCCTTTCGCTTGCCTGCCGTCGTTGTGGGTTAGCTGTAGGCGATCGTCCAGAGCACCCAGCCGGGACTAGCGCTGCTGCTGCCCGTCCTGCTCACGTGCAGGTCGAGCTCATCGCCGACCCCGGTGGTCACTGACCCGGTGAACGTGCAGGTGTTGCTGCCCGCCGGGATCGTGCATGCCGCAGCTGTGTCCGCCGCCGTGCCGTTGGCCTTGCGCACCGCGAAGGTGTACGTGGTGGCGGGGCTAGACGGAGCGGCGTTCTGGATCTTCACCGTCAACTTGGTGATCGTGAGGGCCGGACCAAGGACGTTGCCACTGTCCCCGGTGCCACTCGAGCTGTTGGAAACGCTGAACCCGGTGATGCCGCTGATGAACCTCGGGAAGGTCGTGCTCGTGATGTTGCTCGAACCGACGATCGCGGGGGTGCCACTCGGGCCCGGGTCGCCCTGCGGACCCTTGTCGCCGGTCTGGCCCTTGTCGCCCGTCTGGCCCTTGTCGCCTGTCAGGCCCTTGTCGCCGGTCGGACCCTTGTCGCCCGTGGTGCCGGTGTCGCCGGTCGCGCCCGTATCGCCTGTGGCGCCCGTGTTGCCTGTGGCGCCCGTGTTGCCGGTCGGTCCCATTTGGCCGGTCGCGCCGGTGTCGCCGGTGGCACCCTTGTCGCCGGGGGGACCCTTGATGCCATCTGGTCCCTGCATGCCAGGGGGTCCCTGCTCGCCCTGCTGACCCTGGTCGCCGGTTGCGCCCTTGTCGCCGGTTGCGCCCTTGTCGCCGGTGGCGCCCTTGTCGCCCGTGGCGCCCTTGTCGCCGGTCGCGCCGTTATCGCCGGTCGCGCCCTTGTCGCCGGTCGCGCCCTCGTCGCCCGTGGCTCCGTTGTCGCCGGTCGCACCCTTGTCGCCCGTGGCACCCTTGTCGCCCGTGGCGCCCTTGTCGCCTGTCGCGCCCTGATCACCGGTCGCGCCCTTGTCGCCGGTCGCACCCTTGTCGCCCGTGGCGCCCTCGTCACCAGTGGCGCCCTTCGCGCCCTGATCACCGGTGGCACCGTCCAGGCCGGTTGCGCCGGCGAGACCCTGGACGCCCGCATCGCCCTTGGCGCCCTTGTCGCCGGTCGGCCCCTTGAGGCCCAACGGCCCCTGGGGACCGGCGGGTCCCTGACCGCCCTGCGGGCCAGTGAGCCCGCGCGGGCCACGTGCGCCTACGCGCTGCTTGGTCGTCTTCTTCTTCTTTTTCTTGGCTGCCTGGGCACCGTTGCGGTGCGTGGCGGCGCTCGAGGTAGCCGTGACGGCCAGCATCAGCACGGCCGATGCGAGCGTCAGCAGCAAAAGCTTGAAAGCCGGGCGGTTCATCCGTGTCCCTTCTCCCGCCCCCTGTCCTGGGAGGCCGGCGAATCCGTTCAAAGAGGTTCGAGTCCTGGTCAGCCTTCTGACCTGTCCGAATTCGAACGTAAGTTGGGTTCTGCCGTTTGTCCAGACCCTGCGGCGAAAGTTCGACACCTTTTTTTCGCGTGTCCCGCCGTCCAGAAACTGCCCTGTTTGCAGGGAGTTTGTTTCCTGGCCTCAAGGAATCCGGGTGCTGTCCGATAACGGACAACACCTGAGCAGGTACGAGCACCGTGATCGAAGCGTCCGTTCCCAAGCCTTCCAAGACGACCCCGCTGCGCGTGGTGCTGGTTCTTCTCGTCGCCGCCGTGCTGGCGGCGCTCGTGTGGGCCCTCGTCATCAAGAGCGGCGGCAGCAGCAAGCCGGCTGCCAACGCCAAGCCGAGCGCCGCGACCGTGGCGGGTCTAGAGGAGCTCGCCGGCACCCTGAAGCACCCGATCTACTGGGCCGGCGAGAAGCCCGGCTACACGTATGAGCTGACCAAGACCGACAGCGGCAACGTGTACGTCCGCTACCTCCCAAAGGGCGTGCAGGTCGGCGATCTGCGCGCCGACTTTCTCACGGTCGGCACCTACCCAGACGCCAACCCGATGCGCCGTCTGGGCGCAGCGCTCAAACGCAAGGGCACAATCCGCTTCAACGTCCCGGATGGCGGCACCGCGGTGCAGGACAGCGCGCACCCCACGAGCGTGTACCTCGCCTATCCCAACTCGAGCCTGCTGCTCGAGGTCTTCGAGCCGTCGCCCGCCAAGGCGCGCGCGGTCGTGAAGTCGGGCGTCATCCGCCCGGTCGGCTAGCTAGTCGTCGCCGCCGTGGCCGCCGTGGCCGGAGTCATCGCGGCCCGAGTCGTCGCCGCCGCCGGAACCACCGCTGCCTGACTGCGGGGCCACCGCCGGGGGAGGGCTGGGGGTCGCTGACGGCGTCTGCGCCGGCGGCGGAGCGGACGCCGGCGAAGTCGTCGTCTTCGAGCTCGTCCCGTGCTGTGACCTGTGGCCGGCGGAGCGGTGATGGTTCGCGCTCCCGCTGCGCTTGACCCTGTCCTCCGAGGGCGCGAGCTGGCTGCCCTCCGTCAGTGGTTCGGCCGACAGGCCGATGTGTTGACTGGAGAGACGGCTGGCCGCCAGCGAGATCGCGGCGGCGACGACGAGGCCGAGCAGCGCGAGCGCCACCCAGCCCAACGAGGCCCGCACCCGCGCCCTACGAGACTGGGGCTGCATGCCGCTCACCTCCGTGCGTGAGGCGCTCCGCCACCGGGAAGCTCAGCGTGGCCCGAACGCCGCCGTCGGGGCGTGGCGCGAGTGTGGCGTCCCCACCCCAGCGGCGCGTCAACTCACGCGCGATCGCCAGCCCGAGCCCCGTTCCCGCCGGTCCCGAGCGTCCGGCGCGGCCGCGGTGGAAGCGCTCGAACACGGCCTCCTCCTCACCCGGCTCGAGGCCGCGCCCGCGATCGAGCACCTCGATGAGGCTGCCTCGCACCACGACCTCCACGTCTCCGCCCGGCTCCGAGTACTGGATCGCGTTCTCCACCAGCGAATCGAGGGCGCGGTCGACGTCGGCCGGATACGACTCGGTTGCGCCAGGGCGCCGGTCGTGGCCGCGAGCCACAGTGACGCCGTGCCCCTCCGCGGCGCCGCGCCAGCGCGCCACCGCGCGGTCCGCGGCGTCGGCGAGGTCGACCGGTTGGGCGGCTTGCGCGGGGCGCTCCCCGGCCCGGCTCAGCACGAGCAGCTCGTCGACCATCTCTGCCAGGCGGTCCACCTCGAGCAGCCCCTCCTGCAGTTCCCGGTGGGCCGCGGGGCTGACGCCCACGGCCTGCGCCTCCTCGATGCGCAGCCGCAGGCCGGTGAGCGGCGTGCGGAGCTGATGGGAGGCGTCCGCGACGAAGCGGCGCTGCGACTTGAGCGCGCCTGCGAGGCGGCCGGCCATCTCGTTGAACGACTGGGCGAGCGAGCGCTGCTCGGTGCTTCCCTCCACCGGCGCGCGGGCCTCGAGGTCGCCCGAGGCGATTCGCCGCACGGCGACGTTGAGCCTCTGCATCGGACGCGCCACCTGGCCGGCGATCACGACTCCGGCGGCGAGGCCGAGAAGCAGCACCACGGCGCCGATCAGGGCGAGACCCCCGATCGTCCTCCACACGGCGTGATGCACCGACGCGATGCTCTGCGTGACGCGCACGGCGCCCGCGACTCGGCCGTTGTGGCGCACCGGCGTGGCCGTGGCGAGGATGTCGGCCGACAGCGTGTTGCTCCGACGCGCCTTCTGGAAGTTCCGGCCGGAAAGAGCCGCAGCGATCTCGGGGCGCTGCGCATAGCTCTGCCCGAGCGCGCCCCCGCCGCTGCTGTCGGCGACGACGGTGCCATTCCGGTCCACGACGATCACCCGGCCGCGGACGGACGCCGCTCCCTCCCGCGCAAGGGTTGCGAGCTGGGCCCGGTTGGACTGCCCAAGGAGGTCGGAGGCGGTGGAGGCGACGATGTCCGCCTGGCTGCTCGCCTGCGAGCGCACCTCCGCATCGACGCGGTCGCGCAGGCTCAGCGCCAGCGGGACGCCGAACGCCACGAGCGCGAGCAGCAGTACGTACGCGAGCGCGAGCAGGAGTCGGCCGCGCAGGCTTATCGGGCGATCTCCTCGGCCGCCGAGAACCTGAAGCCGACGCCACGCACCGTATGGATGAAGCGCGGCGCGGCCGGGTCGTCCGAGAGCTTGCGGCGCAGCCAACCGATGTGCGTGTCCAGCGTCTTCGTCGAGCCGAACCAGTTCTCGTCCCAGACCTCCGACATCAGGTCCTCACGGCGCACGACGCGCCCGGCGCGGCTCATCAGCGCAACGAGCAGGTCGAACTCCTTGCGGCTCAGTTCGACCTCCGAGCTGTCGAGCGTGACGCGGCGCGAGCCGAGGTCCGCTTCCAGGTCGCCCACCCTCAGCAGGCGGTCCTGCCCGCTCGCCGCGGCGCTTCGGCGCAGCACGGCCCGGATGCGCGCTATCACCTCCGGGCCGCTGAACGGCTTGACGACGTAATCGTCGGCGCCGAGCTCGAGGCCCACGATTCGATCGGTCTCCGTCCCGCGGGCGGTGAGCATGATGATCGGGCGGTCGGAGCGGCGGCGGAGCTCGCGGCACACGTCGCGCCCGTCGCCGTCCGGAAGCATCAGGTCGAGCAGCACGAGGGCGGGGTCGATCCGGTCGGCCAGCTGGAGCGCCTCGGCCGCGGTCTTCGCGACCACCGGCTCGAACCCCTCACGCTCGAGCGCATGGGAGAACGGCTCCGAAATCGAGCGCTCGTCCTCCACGAACAGGATGCGCGGCCGCAGTTCCACACGCTCACTGTAGGAGCCGTCTGAGCCCTCGACATCCGAGCTTTGCCGTGTCTTCACCAGGGTTTTTCCACGATTTGGAAGTCGCTTGCCGGGCCCTTGGCGGCCCCCGCCGACCATTGGGCGAGTACCCGAGAGGAGGGCCCAAAGCACATGACTTCCAACGCAACCAAGATCGCAGCCGGAGCCTCGCTCGTCGGTCTGGGCGGGATCGCGGGGCTGATGCTCGCGCCCCAACAGGGCGACGCCGAGCGCAGCGCGGTGACGGTGACCCAGGCGACGGCGCCCGAGGTCCGCACCGTCCACATCAAGCGCGTCCACCGGCGCACCGTCCACGTGAAGCCGAAGCCGGTTCACCACGCGGCGGCTCCGGTGTCGGCGGCGGCGCCGGCCGTCGCGCCCGCACCGGTGAGCCACGTCGTCGTGGCGCCGGCACCGGCGCCGACTCAGGCGCCGATCCGCACCCGCACGAGCGGCAGCTCCGGCTCGGGCGGCGACGACAGCGAGCACGAACACGAGCATGAGCACGAGGGCTCCGATGACTGAGCGCGCAGCCGAGCGGCCGGCCAGGAGGCGCGGGCCCAACCCCTCGACGGTGGCGCTGGGGACGCTGGCCGCCTTCCTGGCGATCCTCGCGTTCCTCGCCTTCCAGGTGCGCGCAGGGCATGACCCCGCTCTGTCCCGGTCGGGCCAGGTCGCAGCCGTGCAGCAGGCGGCGGCACCGCGCCGCGTCATCGTCCGCAAGGTCGAGGACGACTACGTGATCACCAAGGTGATCCCGGCACCGCAGCAGGCCGGCACCTCCGTGCAGCCCGCGCTGACGGCGGGCTCGTCCGGTGGCGGCAGCTCGGTGCAGTCGTCGCCGTCGGTCGTGTCCAGCTCGCCTGCCCCGGTGCCCGCGCCTGCCGCGCCCGCCCCGGTCACGCGGACCTCATGAGCGAGCACGACGTCACCTTCCCGGCGATGGGATCGGAGATGCGGCTGCTGATCGGCGAGCCGCTGGAGCCGCATCTGCCAGGACCGGAGGAGGCGGCCGCGCGGGTGACCGAGTACATCCAGGAGTTCGACGCGAGGCTCTCGCGCTTTCGCGCGGAAAGCGAGCTGTGCGCGCTCAACGACGACGAGCGCGTCGAAGCGCCCGCCTCGGACCTGCTTCGAAGCGCAGTGTCGGCCGGCCTCTGGGCGGCCGAACACAGCGGCGGCCTGGTGGACCCGGCGCTCCTCGGAGCGCTCGAGGCCGCGGGGTACCGAGAGTCGCGGAAGGGGGTGGCGCCGGTCGCGCTGGCCGCGGCCCTGGCGTCGGCCCCTCCGCGGCGGGCGGCGAGTGCCAACCCGCACAGCCGCTGGCGCGAGGTGCTGGTGGACGACGAGCGAGGGCTGATCCGGCGCCCGGCCGGACTGCGGTTCGACACCGGCGGCAGCGGCAAGGGTCTGTGCGCCGACAACGTGGCGGAGATGCTGCGCGGCTACTCGCGCTTCGTCATCGACTGCGGGGGCGACATGCGAGTAGGCGGACCGGCCGCCGACGCGGCGCCGTACGAGATTGAAATCGAGCATCCGGTCAGCGGCGAGTGCGCGGCCAGGCTTCCGCTCGGGCGCGGCGCGATCGCCACGTCGGGAATGAACACCCGCGTCTGGAGACGTGACGACGGCACCTTCGCCCATCACCTGATCGACCCCTCGACGGGCGAGCCCGCCTGGACGGGACTCGTGTCCGCGACCGCGATCGCTCCCACGACGCTCCAGGCGGAGACGCTCGCCAAGACGGCGTTCCTGCTCGGTCCGCGCGGGGCGCGGCGAACGCTTCGAGCGAGGGGCGGCGCGATCGTGCACGAGGACGGCCGTGTCGAACTGGTCGGCCGCCTAAAGCTGGAGCCGCTCTTGCGGCTGCGCATCTCGGCGCCGCACGGGGTGGCGGCATGACGCCGAATGCGGCCGATCCGAGCCAGCACATCTGGTGGCTCGCGAGCCGGGCTTCCGGTCTCGTCGCGCTGGGGCTGATCACCGCATCCGTTGCGCTCGGGCTGGCGATGGCGAACAAGCTCTGGCGCGGGCGCAATCCCGCCAAGCTGCACGAGCAGCTCTCCCTGGCCGGCCTGGTGGCCATCGCCGTCCACGGCATCACGCTGCTCGGCGACCCGTGGCTGCATCCCGGCGTGACAGGCATCGTCGTGCCGTTCACGATGGGCTACCGGACGGTCTTCACCGGCCTGGGGATCGCCGCCGG
This sequence comes from Thermoleophilaceae bacterium, assembly GCA_036555755.1. Taxonomy (GTDB): domain Bacteria; phylum Actinomycetota; class Thermoleophilia; order Solirubrobacterales; family Thermoleophilaceae; genus JAICJR01. The sequence goes on along the minus strand of DATBKS010000171.1, from coordinate 2,952 downwards.
CTACCTCTCCGCGGCGCTCGGCCTGTCGTTCTACCTGCGGCGCAGGATCGGAGCGAAGCTCTGGCGCAAGCTGCACCGCTTCACCGTGGCGGCGTACGCGCTCGCGCTCGTGCACACGCTCGGCGCGGGCACCGACGCGTCCACGGCGTGGCTGCGCACGTTCATGCTCGCCACGGCCGTCCCGATCGGCGTGCTCTTCATCGCCCGGTTCGTGCCTCGCCCGGCGCGAGGCAAGCGCCGGACACCGAGCGAAGCGCGCGCGCAACTGTAAACAAGTCTTAAGACCTGGCTTCCAGGTAGGTTGCCCAGCCGCCCGACCTACTACCTTTAGCCACCTTGAGCAGTCGGAAGGAACAGAAGGAGAAACTCCGGCAGGAGCGGCTCGAGCGGGAGCGCGCGGAGGCCGCATCAGCGGACCGCAAGCGCCGGTTGCAGATCGGCGGCGGCGCGGCGCTGCTCGCGGTGATCGTCGCCGTGGTCGTGATCCTGATCGCCGGCAGCGGCGGCGGGAGCAGCAGCGGCAGCACCAACGCGAGCAGCGGCGACAACAGCGCGAGCGACATCGGCCTGCAAAACGGGTCCGCGCCCTGGAAGCCCGAGTACAGCTTCCTCGCGCAGCGGCTGGCCTCTTACAACTTCCCGCCGCAGACCGACATTGGCTACCACGTCCACGCCGATCTTCAGGTCTACATCAACGGCAAGAAGACGACGGTGCCGGCCAACCTCGGCATCGACCCGCAAGGCCGCTTCATCTCTCCGATCCACACGCACGACACCTCCGGCGTCGTGCACATGGAGTCCACGAAGTACTACCCGTTCACCCTCGGCGAGTTCGTCAACATCTGGGGCGTCGACTTCAACAACAACCAGCTCGGCGAGTACAAGACCGGCAACGGCAACGTGCTCCAGCTATGGGTCAACGGCAAGCGCGTGCCGAACCCCGTGAACTACAAGATGAAGGCCCACGACGTAATGATCCTGGGCTACGGCAAGCCGGGCTCCTTCCCGCACAGCGCGAAGTTCAACTTCGGCCAGCTCTAGGCGCCAGGCGGTAATTCCGCCCTCGCAGCGAATCTAACGCCGGTGACCATGTTCGTTTGCTGGGTGGCGTTCCCGGCGCTCCTGCTGGCGCTGTCGTTCGGCTGCGGGCTGCTGGTCGAGCGCATCGCCGGGATCGAGCTGCCCGACCTGCTCGTGCCCGGCGTAGGGATGGCCGCGATCATCGTGGTGGCCGGCTTCACGACGATCGTCGACGCCACGGCCGAGTTCACGGCGCCGGTCGTGGCGGCGCTGGCGGTCGTCGGGCTTGGGCTGTCGCTGCCCTCGCGCCTGCGGCGCCCCGAATGGTGGGCGGTGGGTGCGGTGCTGGCCGTGTTCGCCGTCTACGCCGCGCCGATCGTGCTCTCGGGCGAGCCGACCTTCGGCGGCTACATCAAGCTCGACGACACCGCGAGCTGGCTCGGCATCACCGACCGCGTGATGCAGCACGGCCGCAGCCTGGCGGGGCTTCAGCCCTCGACCTACCAGGCGATGCTCCACTTCTACGTCGACTCCGACTACCCGGTGGGCACCTTCCTGCCGCTCGGAATCGGCCACGTGCTCATCGGCCAGGACTCGGCGTGGCTGTACCAGCCCTACCTCGCGGTGCTCGCGCTGCTGCTCGCGTGCGCGCTGTATGAGCTCACGCGCTCGCTGTTCCAGTGGGGTCTGTGCCGGGCGCTCGCCGTGTTCATCGCCGCGCAGTCCGCGCTGCTCTTCGGCTACACGATGTGGGGCGGGGTGAAGGAACTGGCCACCGCGTGGCTCGTGGCGCTGCTGGCGGTCCTGCTCGTGCCCGCGGTGCGGGCGCCGTCGGCGCGCAACCTCGTTGCGCCGGCAGTCGTCACAGCCGCCACGCTCGGCGCACTCAGCTACGCGGGGGGAATCTGGCTCGCGCCGCTGGTCGTCGCTGCGGTGGTGGCGCTCGTGCGGCGTGCCGGCTTCGCGGGCGCGCTGCGGCCGGCTGGCATCTTCGCCGCCATCGCGCTGCCGCTCTCGATCCCGGCCCTGTTGCTCGTCAAGTTCCTGTCAGAGCCCGCCGCCTCCACCATCACGACCCAGAGCCGGCTCGCCAACCTGATCCAGCCGCTGAGCCCGTTCCAGGTGGTTGGCATCTGGCCGGTGGACGACTTCCGCCTGCGCTCGCCGCACACCGTGGCCACCGCCATCCTCATCGCGGTCACCATCGTCGCCGCGCTCTTCGGCGTCTACGCGGCGTGGCTGCGGCGCGCGTGGCAGCCGCTTCTCTACATCGGCGGCGTGGGACTGTCGGGCGCGGTCGTCTACCTGGTGGCGTCGCCGTGGGTGGACGCCAAGGCGCTGGCGATCACCTCACCCGCGGTGCTGCTCGCGGCCACCGCCGGGATCGGCGCGCTGGTGGACACGCGTGCCGCGATCGTCGCTCTCGTGCTCACGATCGCGCTGGCGGGCGGAGTGCTGTGGTCGAACGTGCTCGCCTACGGCGGGATCAACCTCGGGCCGCGCGACCGGATGGCAGAGCTCGAGCACATCGGCAAGGCGATCGCGGGGCAGGGCCCAACGCTGATGACCGACTACGAGCCCTACGGCGTGCGCCATTTCCTGCGCAACGCGGATCCGGAGGGAGCGTCGGAGCTGCGGCGGCGGCGCATCCCGCTGCGCAACGGCAGCCTGCTCGAGAAGGGCGAGTCCGCCGAGGTGGACCAGTTCGACACGCCGTCGCTGCTCGTCTACCGGACGCTCGTGCTGCGCCGCTCGCCGGTGGGGAGCAGGCCGCCCGCGCCGTACGAGCTCGTGTCGAGTGGGCGCTGGTACGACGTCTGGCAGCGCGCGATCACACCGAGCCCGCGGGTGATCTCGCATCTCCCGCTGGGGGACGACGTGAACTCCGGAGCGGTACCGAAGTGCGCCGAAGTGCTCGCGCTGGCGCGGCGG
>DATBKS010000170.1:0-29720 GCA_036555755.1 Thermoleophilaceae bacterium | reverse complement strand
TTTGCGGGGCTATACTCGATTTCGTTGGAACTTCATCTGCGGCCTCGGGCCGCACCTGGGGTGGGCTTCAGAGGCCCACCTTTTTTTCGCCCGGAGGGAGATCGTTGGAAGCTACTCAGCAGAGCATCGAGGAGCGGCTCGCAAGCGTCGAGCCCGATGTCGAAGTGCTGCTTGTGGAGCAGATCTCCGGCGGCAAGGTACGGCTGTACATCGACCATCCGAACGGGGTCGACCTCGCACTTTGCGAGCGTGTGACGGACCACCTGCGCGAGTTGCTCGTCGACCACGCGCTCGAGGTTTCGTCCCCCGGACCGGAGCGGCCGCTCACCAAGCCGCAGCACTACCGCAAGTACGTGGGACGCCGCGCGCGCGTGCGCACGAGCGAGGACCACGGCGGGCGCCGGACGTTCACCGGCGAGCTGGTCGGGGCGAATGACAGCGAGATCACGGTGGCTGCCGACACGGGTGTCGTGTCGATCCCGTACTCGGACATCAACAGAAGCAACCTTGTGGAGGGCTGAGCGCATGAGTAGAGAGATCCTGGAGGCAGTGCGGGTCCTCGAGCGCGAGAAGGGCATCTCCTCGGAGCGCCTGATGGCCGCGCTCGAAGACGCCCTGCTGTCCGCCTACAAGAAGACGCCGGGCGCTGCGAAGTACGCGCGCGTGGACATGGCTCGCGACAGCGGCGACTTCATCGTCTACGAGCTGCTCATTCCCGCCGAGCTCGAGGAGCGCCTGCTCGCCGAGGTGGAGCAGGAGGAGGCCACGGTCGACCCCGAGACGGGGGAGATGCGCGAGCCCGCCGAGCCCGAGCTCGACCCCGAGCTGCTCGCCCAGTACAGCGATCAGATCGACGAGCGCAACGTCACGCCCGAGGACTTTGGCCGCATCGCCGCGCAGACCGCCAAGCAGGTGATCCTCCAGCGGATCCGCGAGGCCGAGCGCGACATGATGTTCGAGGAGTACCAGGACCGCGTAGGCGAGCTGATCACCGGCATCGTCCAGCAGTCCGACTCCCGCTACACGCTGGTGCAGTTGCGCGAGCGCGTCGAGGCGCTGCTCCCCAAGTCGGAGCAGGTCGACAACGAGCGCTACGACCACGGCCAGCGCATCAAGGCGATCATCACGGACGTCTCCGCGCAGGCGAAGGGCCCGAGCATCATCGTGTCCCGCCGCTCGCCGGAGCTCATCCGCAAGCTGTTCGAGCTCGAGGTGCCGGAGATCGCTGACGGCCTCGTCGAGATCCAGAACGTCGCGCGCGAGCCGGGCTACCGCTCGAAGATCGCGGTGGTCTCGCACGCCGGCGGCGTCGATCCTGTGGGCGCCTGCGTGGGCCCGCGCGGGTCGCGCGTTCGCATGGTCGTGTCCGAGCTGCGCGGCGAGAAGATCGACATCATCCCCTTCAACGAGGAGCCCGCTCGCTTCGTCGCCAAGGCGCTCTCGCCCGCGCGCGTCCGCGAGGTGCTCGTCGACGACGAGAACAAGCAGGCCACGGTGATCGTGCCGGACGACCAGCTGTCGCTCGCGATCGGCAAGGAGGGCCAGAACGCCCGCCTCGCCGCGCGGCTCACCGGTTGGCGCGTGGACATCCGCTCGGAGACCGAGTTCGCCAAGGAAGAGGCGGAGCTGGGCTTCGAGGAGGAAGAGGTCGCGGGCCGCTGCGCCGCGATCATGTCCAACGGCCGCCGCTGCCCCAACCAGTCGCTCGCCGGTTCGCGCTACTGCGGCCTGCCGGCGCACCAGGCCCTCGAGGGCACGGGTACCGATCAGGTTGGCGGCGACGCTCCCGACGAGGGCGAAGAGCAGCCCGAGGAGCAGCCGCCTGCTGAGGAGGCACCGGCTGCTGAGGAGGCACCGGCTGCCGAGGAGACTCCGGCCGCTGAGGAGACCGTGGAGGCCGAGGCCACAGAGGCAGAGGCCGAGGAAGAGCCTGAGGCTGAGGCCGACGAAGAGCCAGAGGCCGCCGAAGAGTCGGCGGACGAGGCGGAAGAACGCGAAACTGCCGAGGAACGGGCGTCGTAAGCTCGGACCCGCAGAGGACTTGCGTGGGCTGCGGCTCCACGCGCCCGAAGGGCGATCTTCTGCGCTTCGTGATCGGGCCTGCCGGACTTGAGCCCGATCTGGGAACAACACGACCGGGAAGGGGCGCCTACCTCTGTCGGCGCGGCGAATGTGGCCGCAAGGCGATCGAGCGAGGCGGCTTCCAGAGGGCCCTCAGAGCCCAGGTCGGCATACCGGACAAGACCCTAGACTTCATCGAGAATGGCCAAGAAGCGAGTTCATGAGATAGCCAAGGAACGCGGGATGTCCAGCAAGGACGTCCTTGCCGTGCTCCAAAAGGCCGGCCTTGACGTCAAGGCCGCCGCGTCAAGCGTCGACGAGAACGACATCGAGCGCGCGTTCTCGAACGGCGCCGAGTCCGCGCCCAAGGCGGAGAAGCCGAAGAAGGCAGGCGCGGGCGGCGACGGTGCGAGCGCCAAGGAGAAGCCCGCGCCGAAGGCCAAGAAGGACGCGCCCAAGCCCGCCGCGCAGGCCGAGCCGGAGCAGGCCCAGGAGGGTCAGTCCGACGGCGGTCAGGGCGACGGCGGCCAGCGCCCGCAGCGCCCGCAGCGCCGTCCCGAGCAGGGTGGAGGCGCAGGAGGCCGCCGCCGACGCGTCGTGATCGACTCGCAGGCCTCGCGTCGTCCGCAGGGTCCGCCGCCCGCTCAGCAGTCACCGCCGCGGCGCGGCCGCGGCCGCCGCCGTCGCACCCCGTGGGTCGAGCCCGATCTCACCGCACAGCCAGAGCCGCAGCAGGAGGAGCCCGCAACGACGATCAACTCCGGCGCGACGGTCAAGGAGGTCGCGGAGTCGCTCGGCCTCGGCGCACCCGAGGTGATCAAGAAGCTGATGGAGCTCGGCGAGATGGCCACGCTCACGCAGACCCTCTCCGACGAGGCGATCGGCGTGCTGGCCGAGGAGTTCGACAAGAAGGTCGAGATGATCCACGCCGCCGACGAGGTGGCCGAGGAGCCCGAATACGAGGACGAGGACGAGACGCTCGTCGAGCGCCCGCCGGTCGTGACGATCATGGGCCACGTCGACCACGGCAAGACTTCGCTGCTCGATGCCATCCGCCAGGCCGACGTGGTCGGCGGTGAGGCCGGCGGCATCACACAGCACATCGGCGCCTACCAGGTGCGCCACAACGGCAAGACCATCACCTTCCTCGACACGCCGGGCCACCAGGCGTTCACCGCCATGCGCGCGCGCGGCGCCAAGGTCACCGACATCGCCGTGATCGTCGTGGCCGCGGACGACGGCGTGATGCCTCAGACCGAGGAGGCGATCGACCACGCCAAGGCTGCCGACGTGCCGACGATGATCGCCGTCAACAAGATCGACAAGGAGGGCGCGGACCCGAACCGTGTCCGCGGCGAGCTCGCGCAGCTCGCGCTGACGCCCGCCGACTGGGGCGGCGACACCGAGTTCGTCGACGTCTCCGCCAAGACCAAGGTCGGGCTCGAGGACCTGCTCGAGACCGTGGTCACGATCGCCGAGCTCGAGGAGCTCAAGGCCAACCCGACCGCCGAAGCGTCGGGCAGCGTGATCGAGTCGAAGCTCGATCCGGGCCGCGGCCCGGTGGTCACGCTGCTCGTGCAACGAGGCACGCTCAAGGTCGGCGACGCCCTCGTGGCCGGCGCCCACTGGGCGCGCGTCCGCGCGATGAACGACTACCGCGGCGAGCGCATGAAGCAGGCCCGCCCCGGCGACCCCGTCGAGATCCTCGGCTTCGATGGCGTGCCCGAGGCCGGCGAGCACTTCCGCGTGGTGGAGAACGACCGCCGCGCCCGCCAGCTCGCGGGCGAGCGCGCGAACCGGCTGAAGACCGAGGCGCTCGCGCGCCGCCAGGGCGTGCGCGTGTCACTCGAGGACGTCTTCGCTCGCGCGCAGGAGGGCATCAAGGAGCTCAACCTCGTGCTGAAGGCGGACGTCGCCGGCTCGCTCGAGGCGCTCGAGGACGAGATCGCCAAGCTGCCGCACGACCAGGTCGCGGTCAACGTGATCCACGACGGCGTGGGCGGCATCAACGAGTCCGACGTCATGCTCGCCTCGGCCTCAGACGCGATCGTGATCGGCTTCAACGTGCGTCCCGTCCAGGACGCGCGCCAGATCGCCGCGCGCGAGGGCGTCGAGATCCGCAACTACTCGGTGATCTACCGCGTGGTCGAGGAACTGCGGGCCGCGATGGAGGGTCTGCTCGAGCCGGAGGAGGTCGAGTCGACGATCGGCGTCGCCGAGGTGCGCGCGACCTTCAAGGCATCGCGCGTCGGCACGATCGCCGGCTCCTTCGTCCGCGAGGGCACGATTCGCCGCGGCGCAAGCGCCCGGCTCGTGCGCGGCGGCACCATCATCTACGACGGCCGCATCGCGTCCCTGCGCCGCTTCCAGGACGACGCCCGCGAGGTCGAGGCCGGTTTCGAATGCGGAATCGTGCTCGAGAACTACGCGGATGTGAAAGAGGAAGACGTCATTGAGGTCTATGAGACGCGGCAAGTCGAACGGGAGCTTTAGACGAGTTGGCAGTAGGCAGTAGGCAGTAGGCAGGTCCGAGCCCAGGCGCCAACTGCCAACTGCGAACTGCCAACCATGTCCTTCATCTGCCTCCTCGAAATCCACTTGCACTTCCCAGAAGCCGGCAGCCTCAAGTCCAAACGTAAGGAGCTGCAGTCGTTGAAGGCTCACCTGCGGCAGCGCTTCGGAGCGAGCGTGGCGGAGACGGACCACCAGGACCTCTGGCAGCGCTCGACGCTGTCCGCCGCGCTCGCCGGGCGCGACGTTCACAGCGTCGAGGAGGCGGCCGACAATCTCACCCGCTACGTCGAATCGCAGTTCCCCGATGGGGTGCGCGTGGAGAGGGGCATCATCTCCGCCGACGAAATCCTTAGGTACTAGGATGCCCGGGTCCCGGATGCGGCGGGTGAATGAGGCCGTGCGCGAGGTTCTCTCGGGCCACATCACCGAAGATTTGAAGGACCCGCGGATCGGGTTTGTAACAGTGACTGGAGTGGAGACGAGCCCAGACTTGCGGCATGCTCGCGTGTACGTCAGCGTGCTTGGATCGGACGATCAAAAGGCTGATGCCTTGAAGGGGCTGCAGTCGTCCGCCGGCTTCCTGCAGGCGAAGGTCGCGCAGGAGCTGCGGATGAAGCACACACCCACGCTCGAGTTCCACTACGACGATTCGGTGGACCGCGGGATGCGGATCACGGAGCTACTTGACGACAGGGAAGGCGAGGGGGAGTGGGAGTAGTCACAGATCTTGACCAGGTAGTAGGCGAGCTCCGCCAGGCGGACAAGCTGCTGCTCACGACCCACGAGAACCCCGACGGCGACGCCCTCGGCTCGCTGCTCGCGACTCACCAGATCCTGACCCTGATGGGCAAGGACGCGCTCATGTTCATGGCGGCGGACGAGTTCCCCCTTCCGGCCGAGTACCGGCACATGAACTTCCTCGGCGTGCTGAACGACCCGCCAGCGGACGTGAGCGAGCGCACGATCGTCTTCCTCGACTGCGGCAACATCGATCGGATGCCGGTCGACTTCCTCCAGCAGGACGACCTGCACATCCTCAACATCGACCACCACCACGACAACACGCGCTTCGGCACGGTCAACCTCGTGGTGCCGAACGCGTCCTGCACCGCGGAGATCGTCTACACGATCTCCAAGGAGCTCGGGGTGGAGATCACGCCCGAGATCGCCGAGGCGCTGTACGTCGCACTGGTCACCGACACCGGCCGCTTCATGTACGAGAACACGACGGCCGAGGCGCACCGCTTCGCCGCGGATCTGATTGACGCGGGCGTGGACGTGCACCAGGTGTACCGGCGCCTCTACGAGGACCTGCCGTTCGGGCGCCTTGAGCTGCTGGCGCGGGCGCTGAGCCGGGTCGGCCGCTTCGACGACGGCGCGCTCACCTACACGTACCTCACGCGCGAGGACTACGAGTCCACCGGCTCGCTCGAGACCGACTCCGAGGGCATCGTGGACCACATCCGCGCGGTCGAGGGGACGGCCGTGGCGGCGCTCATCCGCGAGCTGCTGTCGGACGACCGCGTCGGAGTGCGCAAGGTCAGCCTGCGCGCCACCGACGGCCGCGTGGACGTTTCGCGCATCGCTCGCGCCCACGGCGGCGGCGGACATCGCCAGGCCGCGGGCTTCTCCACCGAGCTGCCCGTGGAGGAGCTGGTCGAGCGCCTCCGCGTGGAGGTCGGCGAGCAGCTCTAACGCTGCGGATCTGATGCCGGACGCGGGCGTCCTGCTCTATCCCAAGCCGGCCGGGGTGACCTCGCATGACGTTGTGGCGCAGGTGCGCAGACGCCTCTCCGAGGAGGCGGGCAGGCGCGTGAAGGTTGGTCACGCCGGCACGCTCGACCCGTTCGCCACAGGTCTGCTGCTCGTGCTCGTGGGCGCCGCCACGCGGGCGCAGCGCTTCCTGATGGAGCTGCCGAAGACCTACCGCGCGGTCGCGCGGCTCGGCTGGACGTCCGACACCGGCGACCGCGACGGGCAGCTCGAGCACACCGGACGGATGCCCGACTCGCTCGAGATCCCGACCGGCGAGCTGCAGCAGGTGCCGCCCGCCTACTCCGCCGTGAAGGTCGGCGGCGAACGCCTCTACAAGAAGGCCCGCCGCGGCGAGTTCGTGCAGGCGGACGCCCGACCGGTGACCGTGTACCGAGCGGAGCTGTTAAGCCACGACGACGAGCGCGCCGAGTTCGAGATCGAGTGCTCGTCCGGCACCTACATCCGCAGCCTCATCACCGAGCTGGGCGACGCCTACTGCGAGGAGCTCGAACGCACGGCGATCGGCGGCTTCCGCCTCGAGGACGCGAGCGAAGACAGAATCGTGCCCCTGAACGAAGCCCTCGACTTCCTACCGGCACGCGAGCTGGAAGAGGATGAGGCAGTGAAGGCCGGACACGGAGTAGCGCTGCCAACTGCCAACCGCGAACTGCCAACCCACGTGCGGCTGGTGCACCAGGACCGCCTGATAGCAATCGCCGAACACAGCAATGACAGGCTCAAGCCCATAGTTGTCTTCAAGTGAAAGTCACCGCCCTACAAGACGTCGAACCCCGCCCGCGCCGCGTCGCGGTGGGCACGTTCGACGGCGTGCACCTCGGCCACCGCGAGGTCATCCGCGGCAACGACACGGTGCTCACGTTTGATCCGCACCCGCTCGCGGTCGTCAAGCCCGACGCGCTGCCCAAGCTGATCTCGTCCTATCCGGTCAAGCGCGACCTGATCGCCGGGCTTGGGGTGGACGAGCTCGTCGTGATCCCCTTCAACGAGGAGTTCTCACACAAGTCCGCGGACCAGTTCATCGAGGAGGTGCTCGTCGAGCGCCTGCAGGCCACGAGCGTGTCGGTGGGCGAGAACTTCACCTTCGGGCAGAAGGCGCAGGGCACGCCGGAGCTCTTGTCGCAGCGCAGCGAGTTCGAGACGCGCGTAGTGCCGCTCGTGGAGGTGCAGGGCGAGACCGTTTCCTCGAGCCACATCCGCGGGCTCGTCGCGGCCGGCGAGGTGAAGGAGGCAGCCGACTTTCTCGGCGGCCCGTTCCTGTTCCAGGGCGAAGTGGTGCACGGCGACAAGCGCGGGCGCGAGCTTGGCTTCCCCACCGCCAACATCGTCCCGAGCGACTGGCTCGCGGTTCCCGGCCACGGCGTCTATGCGGCGTGGGCGCACGGCCATCCGGCCGCCGTGAACGTGGGGGTGAGGCCCACGTTCCAGACCGGTCGAGGCCTCCTGATCGAGGCGTTCCTGCTCGACTTCGATGGCGACCTGTACGGCGAGGATCTTCGCGTGGCGTTCGTAGAGCGCCTGCGCGGCGAGAAGCGCTTCGAGTCCGTGGACGATCTCGTCGCGCAGATGGAGCTCGACGTACAGCGGGCGCGCGAGATTTGTTCTGCTACGGTCTTCCGCCGATGAGTCTGACTCAAGACGCCAAGCGCGACATCGTCACGAAGTTCGGCAAGACCGATTCGGACACCGGATCCACCTCCGTGCAGGTGGCTCTCCTCACCGCGCGCATCAACCACCTCACCGAGCACCTGCGCGAGCACCGCAAGGACCACCACTCGCGCCGCGGGCTGCTCATGCTCGTCGGCCAGCGCCGGCGCCTTCTTCGCTACATGCAGAAGAAGGACCTCGACGGTTACCGGAACCTGATCCGGGAGCTCGGCCTCCGCCGATGATCGAGGCCGGCTCTCCGGCGCCGGACTTCAAGCTTCGGGACCAGGACGGGCTCGAGGTTTCGCTCGGAGACCTCCAGGGCCAGACCGTCGTCCTCGTCTTCTACCCGCTCGACTTCAGCCCGGTCTGCACGGACCAGCTCTCGATCTACCAGGAGCTCGTCCAGGACTTCGACTCCCGCGGGGTGAAGCTCTACGGCGTGTCGGTCGACTCGGCGTTCGCCCACAAGGCCTTCCAGGAGAAGCTCAACCTCACGATTCCGCTGCTCGCCGACTTCGAGCCGAAGGGCGCGGTGGCGAAGGCCTACGGCGTCTACAACGACGAGTACGGCACGTCCCAGCGTGCGCTCGTGATGATCGGGCCCGACGGCGTGGTGAAGTGGGCGTACTGCTCGCCCAGCCCGCTCGAGATCCCGGGCGCCAACCTCATCTTCGACGCGCTTGAGCCCAGCGCCGCCTAGCGGCGACCGGGACGCGGCTGACCTCCGCAGCTCGCGACCGCCCGAGCCCGGCCCGGACGACCACGTCCGCGGGGAGTCCGGCCCGCTCGTGATCGAGTACGGCGACTACGAGTGCCCCTACTGCGCGCGCACCGATCGCATCCTGGCCGGCCTCCCGGTGGTGCGTGTGTTCCGGCACTTCCCGGTGCCCTCCAAGCACCCGCGCGCCCGCCCTTTGGCGCTCGCCGCTGAGGCCGCCGCGGCCCAGGGCCGCTTCTGGGAGATGCACGACTCGCTGTTCGGCGACCAGGGCCACCTCGACGACCCGCACCTCTGGGAGCGGGCGCGGAAGTTCGGCCTCGACCTCGACCGCTTCGAGGCGGACCGCCGCTCGCAGCTGCTCGACGACCGCGTCACGCGTGACTTCCACTCCGGCGTGCGCGCGGGCGTGATGTCCACGCCCATGCTGTTCGTGGACGGCGAGATGTGCCCCGGCGTGCCGGGGCCCGAGCTGATCGCCCGCCTCGGCGGCTAGCCGATTCCCAGGAACTGCAACAGGTTCGACACCTGGCGCGACTTGTGCAGCCGGATCGACGCCGTGAAGGCCAGCGTGCCCTCGAACGGACCGCTGTGGAACGGCAGCGTGTTCGACACCTGGAGGAGCAGCTTCTTGCGCCGGAGCATGCGCTCGGGCACCGTGATCTCGGGGATCACGTTCGCGTGCGACATATCGAGGTCGCTCGGGCCCGCGCAGTAAGTGTTGAGGAAGTCCGGCCCGTCGACGGGCGGGTGGAAGACGAGCCGGATCTTGCCGGGGCGGCCCTCCACTTCGAAGTCGTCGAACGTGTGCAGGATCTTGTCGGTGCACGGCGCCCCGCCGCCCGGACCCTGAACCGTCGCGCTGGTGAGACCACCGAAGAACAGGTCCCCGAAGCCCGTCGCGTGGTGCTCGCGGAGCACGATGCCGGCGACCCCGTCGGCGTGGTCGAAGGTGTAGCTGACGGTGCCGCTGTAGTCGCACAAGCCGGCGCGCTGGCAGGCCGGGCCGCCGTCGCCGTGGAAGGTCATCACCTCGGAGAGGCGGGCACCCGTGATCCCGAATCCGTAGCTCCGCGTGTTGGCCGCACCGGCGGGCGCGGCGAGGGCCAGCGCGCATACCGCCGCGAGGGCGGAGAGGATGAGCGCGCGGGTCACCAGTCGAGTGTCCCTGCGCAACCGGGACCTGTCAAATAGGGTGGATACGTGGCTCGCACCCCGCTCAAGGCGTTCCTGGTCGTTGCTCTGCTCGCGCTCGCATTACCCACGGGGGCGTTCGCGCGGAAGAGCGCCTGGCAGCTCGTCTCGCTCTCGGGCACCTACGCCTACCACGCCACGAACTCTGCGCCAGCGGCCTGCGACCCGAACGGCGTGAGCGGCGACGGCGTCGTTCTCAGCCGCGACTACACGGCGAGCTTCCACGCCGACAGCTTCCCGAAGTACCAGTACGCGGCCAAGTACTTCCCGTTCTTCGGCGGTCCCCAGACCAACGGCCCCGGCCAGAAGGCGCACCTGGTCGGCACCGCGACGAGCAGCGAGAGCTTCCGGATCTTCACGGTCGACGGGAACGGCGGCTGCAGCGCCCAGGACCAGAACTGCAGCAAGCCGCAGGCGATCAAGACGGCCCGCTACATGTTCAGCATCAGCCACAAGGGCTTCCGCCCGGGCGGCCCGCTGCAGACGTCGTGGAACGTCAGCTTCTCGCCACCGGACTGCACGCCCGGCTCGAGCGACAGCATCCAGAACGCGCTGGTGCCCGACTCGAGCGATCTCCCCTCAGACTTCAAGGCGAAGGCGAGCAAGCGTCGGTTCGCCCGCAAGCGGGCCACGTTCAGCGTGCATGACACGGCGAAGGTGAAGAAGACGCAGGGCTACACGGCCACCGTCACCTACTCGGCGAAGGCGACGGTCAAGAAAGTGACGATCCCGGACGGATGCGTCGATTTGCACCCGCAGCACACCTTCGTTTGCAGCAATTAGTCCCCGGCCAGACGCGGCCCCGTTGCTAACCTCCCCGGGACTCTTTCGAAGAGCCAATACACGCATGCCGCCAACCGGAGGCGGCGCTGAAAGGAACAGCATGAATGAAGTAGGCGCTCCGCAAGCGCACCGTGTCTCGGTCGACGTCGGGGGGACGGAGATCACGTTCGAGACAGGGAAGCTCGCCAAGCAGGCGAGTGGAGCCGTGGTCGTACAGGCAGGGGAAACAATGGTCCTCTCCACGGCCACCGCAGGGAACCTCCGCGATGTCGACTTTCTGCCGCTGACGGTGGATGTCGAGGAGCGGATGTACGCCGCGGGCAAGATCCCCGGCAGTTTCTTCAAGCGTGAGGGTCGCGCAGGCGAGAAGGGCACCCTCACCGCACGCATGATCGACCGCCCGCTGCGGCCGCTCTTCCCCAAGGGCTGGCGCCGCGAGACGCAACTCGTCTCGATCCCGATGTCGGTCGATCACATCAACCCGTACGACATCCTCGCGATGAACGGCGCGAGCGCCGCGCTGATGGTGTCGGACATCCCCTTCCCGGCACCCGTCGCCGCCGTGCGAATCGGCATGGACGACGAGCGCGGTTTCGTGGTGAATCCCGAGGAGGAGACGCTCCTCGAGACCGGGCTCGACCTGGTCGTCGCCGGCACCGAGGAGGCCATCCTGATGGTCGAGGCGGGCGCCGACGAGGTGTCCGAGGCAGAGATCCTCGATGCGCTCGACATCGCCCACGCGGAGATCAAGAAGCTCTGCGAGGCGCAGCGCAAGCTGCAGGAGATCGCGGGCAAGGAGAAGCAGGAGGTCGAGGTTCCGAAGGCCGACGAGGGTCTGCTCCAGCAGATCACGGACCGCTTCGGTTCCGATCTCACCTCGGCGACTCAGGTCGAGGACAAACTCGACCGCCAGGACGCCACCAAGAAGGTCGAGGAGGAAGTCCTCGAGGCCTTCAGCGGCGACGCCGAGGCCGAGGACTACGCCGAGAAGCGCGCTGCCGCGCAGCTCGCCTTCGACAAGCTGGAGAAGGACATCATCCGGCGCCGGATCGCCGTGGACAAGAAGCGTCCCGACGGCCGCACCGCCGACGAGATCCGTCCGATCTGGATCGAGGTCGGAGTCGCGCCCCGCACGCACGGGTCGGCGATCTTCACCCGCGGCCAGACGCAGGCGCTCTCGGTTGCCGCACTCGGAACGACGCGCGAGGAGATGAGGCTCGACACGCTCGGCCTCCAGACCGCCAAGCGCTACTTCCACCACTACAACTTCCCGCCGTTCTCGGTCGGGGAGGCGGGCTTCATGCGCGGACCCAAGCGCCGCGACATCGGCCACGGCGCGCTCGCCGAGCGTGCTCTCGTGCCGGTGATCCCGTCGCAGGAGGACTTCCCGTACACGATCCGCGTGGTCTCGGACATCCTCGAGTCCAACGGGTCGTCGTCGATGGCCTCGGTCTGCGGTTCCTCGCTCTCCCTGATGGACGCGGGCGTGCCGATCAAGAAGCCGGTCGCGGGTATCGCGATGGGCCTCATCAAGGAGGGCGACGACTACATCGTCCTGTCCGACATTGCCGGCGTGGAGGACCACCTCGGCGACATGGACTTCAAGGTCGCCGGCACCGCCGACGGCATCACGGCCCTCCAGATGGACATCAAGATCTCGGGCGTCACGTTCGAGATCCTGCGCGACGCGCTCGAGCAGGCCCAGAAGGGCCGGACGTTGATCCTCGGCAAGATGGCCGAGGCGATCGACGGGCCCCGCGAGCAGCTCTCTCAGTACGCGCCGCGGATCACCTCGATCCAGATCGACGTCGACAAGATCGGCATGGTCATCGGCAAGGGCGGCGAGACGATTCGCGCGCTGTCCGAGGAGTTCGAGGCCCAGATCGACGTCGACGACGACGGCACGATCCTGGTCTACGCCGCCTCGGGCGAGCAGGGCGATGCGCTGATCGAGCGCATTCGCTCCATGACCAAGGAGGTCGAGGTCGGCGACGAGTACACCGGCAAGGTCGTGAAGACGACGACCTTCGGTGCGTTCGTCGAGCTCTCCAAGGGCACCGACGGTCTGTTGCACATCTCGAACATCTCGCCAGGCCAGCGGGCCGAGTCCGTCGAGGACGTGCTCAACCGCGGCGACGAGGTGAACGTGCGGGTTGTGGAAGTCGACAAGGAGCGTGGCCGCATCGGGCTGCGCCTGGCCGACGATCCTGAGATCGCCGGCAAGTCGGCCGAGGAGCTGGCTGCCGTGGGCACGGGCGACCGTGGCCCCCGCGGCGGCGGCGACCGCGGCCCGCGCCGCGATCGGGGCGGACGCGGACGCGATGGCGGCGGACGCGGTGGCAACGATCACAGGCGTGATCGACGCTGAGCGAAATTAACGGACACCAGCTGACCGAGCTCGACTCGGGCGTCCGGGTCGTCACCGAGGAGATGCCCTCGGTGCGCTCGGTCGCGCTCGGCTTCTGGATCCGTGTCGGGTCGCGCAACGAGACGGTCGAGCAGGCTGGGATCTCGCACTTCCTCGAGCACCTGCTGTTCAAGGGAACGAACCGCTTCAGCTCGACGGAGATCGACCAGATCTTCGACGGGCTGGGCGCCGAGATCAACGCTGGTACCGGCAAGGAGACCACCTCGGTCTACTCGCGCTTCCTGGACCAGCACCTCGACCGCGCGTTCGACGTGATGGCCGACATGGTGCTGCGCCCCTCGTACCCCGACATCGACTCCGAGCGCCAAGTGGTGATCGAGGAGATCGCGATGTACGAGGACGAGCCGTCGGACAAGGTGCACGACGTGTTGTCGCGCGCGGTGTTCGGCGATCACCCGCTAGGCCGTCCGATCATCGGCACCGCTGACGTGATCGGCAACGTGCCGGTGCCGGACATCGCCGCCTACCACGACGGCCGCTACACGGCGCCCAATTTGGTGGTCGCGGGGGCCGGGCAGCTATCGCACGACAAGCTCGTGTCGCTCGTAACAGACGCATTTACGGCCGGACCCGGCGAGCCCAATACTCCAGAGGCTGCGCACGCCACCACCGAGCCTCGTGTCTGCTTCCACCAGAAGCAGACCGAGCAGTATCACCTCTGCCTGGGCGCCCCTGGCCTTCCGCGCGGGGACGAGCGGCGCTTCATCCTGCGCGTGCTCGACACGATCCTCGGCGGGTCGTCTTCCTCTCGTTTGTTCCAGGAGGTGCGCGAGAAGCGCGGCCTGGCGTACTCGGTCTACTCGTACGCGAGCCAGTACGTCGACTCCGGCCAGGTGGCCCTGTACGTCGGCACGCGGCCCGACCGCGTCCGCGAGGCGATGGACGTGATCGGCGAGGAGCTGAACAAGCTGCAGGACCCGTCCTCGATCACCGAGGAAGAGCTGGTGCGCGCAAAGGAGAACGTGAAGGGCCGCACCGTCCTGTCGATGGAGTCCACGCTCGCGCGGATGAACCGGCTCGGCTCATCGATCCTGATGGGCGTGCCGCTCTTGACGCTCGACGAGATCGTTGCCGCGATCGATTCGGTCACCCTTGAGCAGGTGTCGGAGCTTGCGCACGAGCTGTTCGATCCCACGCGCATGTCGGCCGCCGGCGTCGGCGGCTCCGAGGACAGCTTCTTGACCGCCCTCGAGGCGGTCAATCCCTCGCTCGTCGCGGCGTGATTGCATACGCGGCGTGATCAACGTCGCGGTATCCGGCGCCGCCGGACGAATGGGGAAGACGGTGTGCCACGCGGTGGAGGGCGCCGGGGATATGTCCCTGGTCGGCCGCGCCGATCCAGTCCTGGATTTGCACTTACAGGATGTGCTGGGTGATGCCGACGTGGTAGTTGACTTCTCCCAGCCCCATGCGGCGCTCGAGAACGCGCGCCACTGCCTCGAGGCGGGAGTGCACTGCGTCATGGGCACCACGGGCCAGGACTTCTCGTCGCTTGAGGGCGTCGGATCGGCGAATCTGTTCGTGGCGCCCAACTTCGCCATCGGAGCGGTGCTGATGATGGAGGCCGCCAAGCTGATCGCCCCGCACATGCCCGAGTGCGAGATCATCGAGCTGCACCACGACGGCAAGATCGACGCCCCATCGGGCACAGCGAAGCGCACGGCCGACCTGGTGGCCGAGGCCGGCGGGCACGTGCACGAGCCGATCCACTCGGTCCGGTTGCCGGGGCTCGTAGCGCACCAGGAGGTCCTCTTCGGCGGCGAGGGCCAAACGCTCTCAATCCGCCATGACTCCATCTCCCGTGAGTCCTTCATGCCCGGCGTGTTGCTGGCAATCCGCAAGGTCCCCACACTCGAGAAGTCACCCACCGTAGGCCTAGAAAACCTCCTCTAGGGGGGGCGAAAAACCGACTGGATCCATCTTTACCACCGTATGTGTGGAAAAGATGGATCGCTTGCGAGTTTGGCTGGTAACCAGCACGGCGTGGCGGCGGCGTGGCAGCTGCTTCGGATGGGCTTCACGCGCCGGGAAATCGAGTGGCGAGTGAAAACTGGGCGGCTGCATCGCCTTTATCGCGGGGTGTACGCGGTTGGCCACAGGCACGTAACACAGGAAGGCCGTCTCATGGCGGCTGCACTCGCCTGCGGGCCCGACGCTGTGCTCAGCCACTGGAGTGCCGCCATCCATTGGGGACTCTTGCGGACGCCGCGTTCCGTCATCGACATGTCGGTGGTGGGGCATCGCTGCGGGGGCAAGGGCATACGAACACACAGATTGAGAGAACTTCAGCCAGGGGAGCGGACGCGCAGGCACGGGATTCCGATCACCAGCGTGGCGCGGACTCTCTTCGACATCGCGGGCGAGGCTCACCCGCGCCAACTGCGACGCGCCGTCAACCAAGCGGACCGAGAGGGCTGGCTCAACCACCGAGCAATCGCCGAACTGCTCGCCAGCCACCCACGCCGCAAAGGCACCACAGCTCTGCGTGCCGTTATTGCCGCAGTACACCCACAAACCCACCGCACCCGCTCCGACCTCGAAGCGGCCTTCCTAGACGTATGCCGGCACTACGGACTGCCCACCCCAACATCAAACGCCAAGATCGACGGCTATGAAGTCGACATGCACTTCCCGGGCACGAACCTCATCGTCGAACTCGACAGCTACGCGTACCACCGCACGCCGGCGGAGTTCGCGGCGGACCGCCTGAAGGACGCCCAACTCAAGACCATCGGCTACGAAGTCCTCCGCGTGGCCGACACCTGGCTCGACAGCGACCCGCAGGGGGTCGCGACGACTATCCGGAAGTTGCTGCCGACCTAGCGGCGCTGTCGGCCTGGCCGCCCGCGCCGACCGGTGCGGAGACGGCGTCGCCCTGCTCGGCGATCGCGTCGTTGAACGCCTTCTCCACCTCGGGCATGTACTTCGTGACCTCGCGGTCCTGCAGCGGCCCGATGAGATCTCGCACCCCGAGGATGGTCCGCGCCCAGCCGGGAACGACCACGCGCCGGGCGCGGCTCTCGATGCCCGCGACGACGCCGTCGGCTGCCACGGACACGGGGTACGTCTTCCCGAGCGGCCCCTTCATCCGCCCGCGCAGGATGCCGCCGGCAGGCGAGGCGTCGCCGCCGGAAACCATGTCGGTCGCGATCCAGGAGAAGTACGCGACGCCCACGGCCACGCCCTTGTGAGCCATCTCGCTGCGCAGCGAGTCGCCGAAGGCCTCGACGCCGGCCTTGGCGGCCGCGTACGCCGACATCACCGGTCCGTGCACTGCAGCAGCCATCGAGGCCACCGGCAGCACGTAGCCGCGCCGCTCGATCACGTACGGCAGGCAGGTGCGAACGGTTCGCCACACGCCAAGCAGGTTCACCTCGATAACGCGCTCCCACGAACGCACGTCGACCGTCTCGACGAGGCCCGCCACCGCGACTCCCGCGTTGGCCATCACCACGTCGATCCCGCCAAAGCGCTCCGCCGTGCCCGACGCGGCGCGCTCGAGCGCGTCCCAATCGGTCACGTCCGTCTCGAAGAAGATCGCGTCTGGACCGCACTGGGCGGCCACCTTCTCTAGCTCCTCGGGCTCCAGCCCTACGAGCGAGACCTTGGCGCCCTTCGCCGCCAGACGGCGTGCTGTCTCCGCGCCGATGCCGCGCGCGGCGCCCGTGATCAATACCGACTTGCCTGGTACCGGATAACTCGCCATGGGCCGGGACCCTAGTCAGTTTCAGCCGGAGGTGCTGAAGCCAAAGCGCTGCGACACGCCCGCGTTCGAGCGCGCGACGCCGCCCGTGACCGCCGCGACGTCGAGCTTCTTCGGCACGAGCACGCCGGTGGGGAAGCCCTTCTCGTGCGCGTCGTTGAGGCCGTTGATGATCGCTCCTCGCTGCGGCCCGAGATACGTGCTGATGCGGTGCGACAACGACGAGGCCCGCGTGATCAGGCCAAACGCGTCCTGGTAGAGCTGCTTCCCACGATCGCTGAACTGGCCGACGGACGCGGCCTGCGAGTACTCACGCGCGCCCTGCGCGGCAAGCTGGGCCATCACCGACGCAGTGACGCCCGGATCGTTGAAGCCGGCCTTCGACATCGAGTCGCTGATCGCGGCGTCGAGCAGCTGCCCCTGCATGAGGCCCATGCGGTTCATCACCGGGATGACGGGCGCGCGCTGCGCGATCTGACCAAAGATCACGGGGAACGCGGCGTGGAACTCTCGGTCCAGGGCGCCGTCGCGGATCCGCACCGCATCGGTCAGCTTCGCGTACTCCTTCTGCGCCGCGGCCATCTGCTGGTTCGCGAAGCCGTAGCGCCCGTTGTTGTAGAGCCGCGCCGCCACCAGCAGGTGCACGCGCATCTGCTCGGCAGCGAGCTCGGACGCGACATCCGACGCCGGGTGCCGGGCGTCCGGCGGGCCCTGGGGCGGCTTGGAAGAACCGCCGCCGCCACCGCCTCCGCACGACGCCAGCACGAACGAGGCGCCGAGCGCCGCAAGCAGGGCGAGCAGGCGGGTCACGCGGCGCGCAAGGCCCGCGGGACCACGAAGCGGATGCCCGAGCGCTCCTCGTCGATCGAGCAGGTCTTGTTGTCGATCAGGCCACGCGCCTTGCCGCCCGGCACGAGCAGCATCTGGTTCACGTAGCCCTCCTGACCGCGTTTGGCCGTGATCAGCCACAGGTAACCGGTGTCGCGCAGCCTGGGTCGGTAGCTCTCGAAGACCTCGTCGGCCTCATCCACAGACTGTACGGCCACAATCGCGCCATCCAGCTCTCCAGAGCGCACCAGGCCCCTTCCGAGCACCTCTTTTACGTCCCGGCGCAGGCCGGAACCCACGTCGCCAACGATCTCGACGCGCTCGTCGGGCTTGATGCCCAACTTTTGGACAACGCTGCGGTGGCTGTAGTCGGTAATGGCCTGAGCCATGATTTCCAGCGCAAATTATGACTTGTGGCCGTGATAACACGGCGATTTCCGCCTGGAGTGCAGGGTAATGGCAATGGATCCCCGACTCCTGGGATAATCGAACCTGTGACGTTCGACGGCATCCTCACAGCGATGGTGACGCCGTTCGACGAGCGGGGCCGTGTGGACGAGGACGCCTTCGTGGCGATGATCCACCACCTGCTCGAGAACGGCAGCGACGGTCTCGTGGTTGCAGGCACCACGGGCGAGGGCGCGACCCTGAGCGACGACGAGAAGTTCCGCATCTGGGAGCTGGCGGTCGGCGAGGCGAACGGGGCGCCCGTGATCGCTGGCACCGGCACCTACGACACGGCCCATTCGGTCCACCTCACCGAGCAGGCCACCGAGGCCGGCGTGGACGGCGTGCTGGTGGTCACGCCCTACTACAACAAGCCGAATCGCCGCGGCCTGCGGGCTCACTTCGAGGCGGTCGCGGCGGCCACAAACCTGCCGGTTGTGCTCTACAACATCCCCGGCCGCTGCGTGATCGATCTGCCCAACGAGTTCCTGCGCGAGCTCGCCCAGGCGATTCCCAACGTCGCGGCCGTAAAGCAGGCGCGGGTCGAGGACATTCAGCCAATCGACGGAATGGACCTGCTCGCCGGCAACGACGACAAGCTCGCCGAGGTGCTCGACAAGGGCGGCACCGGGGGCATCTGCGTGGCGTCGCACGTCGTCGGCCGCGAGATGCGCCGCATGATCGACGAGCCCGACCAGCGCGCTGAGATCCACGCGTCACTCACCGACATCTTCGACGTGATGTTCATCACCGCCAGCCCGACCCCAGTCAAGGCGGCGCTCAACATGCTCGGCATCAACGCGGGCACGTTGCGCTTGCCGATGGTGGAGGCGTCGGAGGAGGAAGAGCAGGCGATCCGCGGCGTGCTGGAGCGCCACGGGCTGCTGAGCGCGGTTTGAGCGGCACCCTTCGCGTCCTGCCTCTCGGCGGGCTCGGGGAGATCGGCAAGAACATGACGGTCGTCGAGTACGAGGGCCGGATCGTGGTGGTCGACACCGGGCTCATGTTCCCGACGCCCGACCAGCTCGGGATCGACCTCGTCCTGCCGGACTTCTCCTACCTCCGCGAGCGTGCAGAGGACATCGACGCGATCGTCCTCACGCACGGCCACGAGGACCACATCGGCGCGCTGCCGTACGTGCTGCGCGAGATCGGGGACGACCGCGTGCCCGATGTCTACGGCGGGCCGCTTACAGTGGCGATGGCGCGCTCCAAGCTCGACGAGCACAAGCTGAAGGACATGCCGGTGTTCGAAGTCGAGCCCGGCGATCCGATCCAGTGCGGGCCGTTCGAGGTCGAGATGGTGAAGATGGCGCACTCGATCCCCGACTCGTTCGCCGTCGCGCTCACCTGCGAGCTCGGCACGACCCTCGTCACCGGCGACTACAAGTTCGACCAGACGCCGGTGGACGGCGTGCCCGCGGACGTATCGCGCCTCGCCGAGTTCGGCCGCGAGGGACTGCTGCTTCTGTGCGGCGACTCCACCAACGTCACCCGCCCCGGGATCGCCGACTCGGAGTCGAGCGTCGGCCCGCACCTCGAGCAGACGATGTCGCGCTGCGACGGGCGCGTGATCGTCACCTGCTTCGCCTCGAACATCCACCGCGTGCAGCAGGTGGTGGACGCCGCGCAGGCGCTCGGGCGCAAGGTCGCGCTCGTGGGGCGCTCGATGCGCAAGAACGTGAACATCGGCCGCAGCCTCGGCCACATCGACATCCCGGAGGGGATGCTCGTCCCGGTGCGCGAGATCGAGGACTTCCCGGATCACAAGATGGTCGTGATCTCGACGGGCAGCCAGGGCGAGCCGTTGTCCGCCCTGCGCCGGATGGCGCACGGCGACCATCCGCAGGTCGAGCTCCACAGCGGCGACACGGTGATCTTCTCGGCCACGCCCGTGCCGGGCAACGAGCGCGCCGTGAACGAGACGATCGATCGCATCTTCCACCTCGGCGCCGATGTGATCACGCCGCAGGACGCGCCCATCCATGCGAGCGGCCACGGCTACGCGGAGGAGCTCAAGCTCATGATCAACCTCACCAGTCCGCGCTACGTGCTGCCCGTGCACGGCGACCATCGCCGCATCCGTCTGCATGCCGAGCTGGCCGAGGCGGTGGGCGTGCACCCGGACGATGTCTTCCGCGGCGAGAACGGGCTGCCGCTCGAGCTCGACGAGAACGGCGCCGGCTTCGCCGAGCGCGAGCAGGCGGGCATGATCTTCGTGGACGGAGTGGACGTGGGGGATATCGAGGACGTCGCCTTGCGCGACCGCCGCATGCTGTCGGCCGACGGAATCTTCATCGTCGTCGCCACGATTTCCGAGCAGGACGGCCGCTCTGTGGCGCCGCCGGAGATCATCTTCCGCGGCGTGCCGTTCGCCGAGGACGCCGAGGACGGCCTGCTCGAGGACATCCGCGAGGCGGTGGAGGAGTCGCTGGCCCGCTCAGCGGAGGAGGAGATCCGGGAGATCGACCTGCTGCAGACCCACCTCCACGACGATGTCGCGCGCTTCGTGTACGACCGGCTCAAGCGCCGGCCGATGGTGCTACCGGTGGTCGTGGAGGTCTAGACCACTAGTTGGCAGTTGGCAGTTGGCAGTTGGCAGTTGGCAGTTGGCCGACTAGCTCTGAACCGTCACGGGCACGGGCGCTTCCACCAGGGAGCCCGGCAGTGTGACGACGAAGCGGGCGCCGCCCTCGGGCGGGCTTTCCAGGTGGACGGAGCCGCCATGCGAGTCCGCCACGGCCTTGACGATCGCCAGGCCGAGCCCGCTGCCCGAGCGCGAGCCGGCGTCGCCGTCGCCGCGGACGAAGCGGTCGAAGATGCGGTCGCGCAGCTCGGGCGGAACGCCGGGGCCATTGTCCTCGACGGTGAGGACGATGGCGGCGCCGTCGCGGTGCACGCTTGCGTGAACGGTGCTGCCGGCGGGCGTGTGGCTCACGGCGTTGCCGATCAGGTTGACGGTGAGGCGATGGAGCTCATCGGGGGCCCCGTCGACCGTCAGCCCGCCCTCGTCGGCGTCCACGGACAGGTCGTGGTCGAGCGCGGTCGGCGCCACCTCGGCGGCGGCCTCGCGGACGACAGAGGCGAGGTTCACCGGTTCGTGCGGTACCTGGCGCCCGGTGTCGGCGCGCGCGAGCAGCAGCAGGTCGGCCACCAGTCGGCGCATGCGCTGGGAGGAGCGGAGCGCCGCGCCGGCGATCTCGCGATCCTCGCCTTGGAGGTCTGCCTCGAGCAGCTCGAGGTTGGTGAGGATGCTGGTGAGCGGGGTGCGCAGCTCGTGCGAGGCGTCGGCCACGAACTCGCGCTGGCGCTCGAGCATCGCCTGGGTCTCGTCCCGGGCGGAGTCGAGCGCAATGAGCATCTCCTCGAGTGTTCGCGCGAGGTCGGCGACCTCGTCGTCGGCCTCGGGCATCGGCATGCTCATGCCGGGATCGCGCGTACGGGCGATCTCCTTGGCGCGACTTGTGAGCCTCGCGATGGGGGACATCGCGCGCCGGGCGACCGCTAGGCCAGCGAGCAGAGCGAGCGCCGAGCCGCCGAGCACGCCGAGGATCAGGAAGAGCCGGACGCGGCCGACCGTGTTGCTGAGCGCAGTGTTCGGCTTGGCGTATTCCACAAAGGCGATTGGCCGCGGGAGATCGCCCAGGTATTTCGGCCGGGTGGCGACGCGGTAGCCGTTCGACTCGTGAATGCCGGGCTTGGGCTGGCCGAGATCGGGCGCCGGCTTCTGGGTCGACAGCCGGACGTCGCCCTGTCCATCCAGGATGTTGATCACCGCGCCGCCCGCCGTCGCCGCCTTGAACACCTGCGCGGATGTTCGGAGCTCCATCTTGCCGTCGAGGGTGCGGTCTAGGGAGAGGCTGTCGGTGATCTGCTGGGCCGACGCAGTCAGATCGTTGTCGAAGTCAGAGCGCACCCGCGAGACCGTGACAACCTCCACCAGCACCGCGAACAGCATGAGGATCACGAACGTCAGTCCGGCCGATGTGAGCGCCAGCTTCCAGCGGACCGGGAGCCTGTCGAATCGGTTCATGCTGCGCGCAGCACGTATCCCGCTCCGCGAACCGTGTGCAGAACACGCGGCTCGCCGCCGGCCTCGAGTTTGCGCCGCAGATTCGAGACGAACACGTCGACCGTGTTGGTCTCCACGAGAACCTGGTAGCCCCAGACGTTCTCGAGCAGCGCTTCCCTCGACACCACGAGCCGCTCGTTACGCATCATGTACTCGAGCAGCTCGAATTCGCGGGATGTGAGCTCGAGCGGGCGGTCTCCGCGCAGGACTTCGCGCGTATCGGGGTTCAACTTCAGATCCCCGACCACCAGGAAGGCACTTCCGCGCGGCGGGCGCCGGCGAAGCAGCGCGCGCAGTCGCGCGAGCAGCTCCTGCCGGTCGAAGGGCTTGACGAGGTAATCGTCGGCGCCGGAATCGAGCCCGGTCACACGTGCGTCCACGCCGTCACGCGCGGTGAGCATGAGGATGGGGACGTCACTCGCGTCGCGTATGCGCTGGCATACATCGATGCCGTCGAGCCGGGGGAGACCGAGGTCCAGGACCACGGCATCCGGCTCGAACAGGCTCGACTCCTCGAGTGCCGCCACGCCGTCCTCCGCGAGGCGCACGTCATAGCCCTCCAGCCGCAACGAGCGCCGAAGAGCGCCGCCAATTTCGGCGTCGTCTTCAACAACAAGCACTCGGGGCTTAGGTGCCATTCCGTTGATGGTATTTCGAGTAGACCGCCTACTCGCGCCGCTTTAACACTGTTTTAAGCCCAGAGATTCGGTCTTTTCGCGCGGGGAGGGCTGTGAGGCGTGCTGTCGAAGCTTTCGGGGCTAGACATGGCAAGCCGCCGTCCGACCAAAAAGAGGGGTCGCCGCGGGCGATCGAGCGCGTTTTCCGACGTGCTTCGCCTGCCGCAAATGCCCCACTTCGACGATCAGGAGCTCGACCTGATCGGTCTCGGGCTGGTCGCGGCGGCTGCGTTCTTCGCGTTCGTCTTCTATTTCGGCTGGGACGGCGGCAAGGTCGGGGAGACGCTCGGTGACGGCTTCATCTACGCATTCGGCGGCGTCGGCTACCTGGCGCCGATCGCGCTGTTCGGCGCGGGCGCGGTGATCGTGCTGCGGCAGCTGCTGCCTTCCGTGCGCCCGTTCAAGGCCGGCTCGGTCTGCCTGCTGGCCGGACTGATGCTCGGCCTCGCCGCGGGCTCGTTCGGGATCGGGCCGGACAACCCGCCGCGCGACGGCTACTTCAAGCCGGAGTACTTCAAGCACCACGGCGGCGCCGTCGGCGACGGGATGTACGCGGCCACCCACACGCTCATCCAGCAGTTCGGCACCGACATCCTCTTCCTGTTCCTGATGGCCGCGGGCATCCTGCTGCTCACGGGCGCGTCGCTGGCCGGGATCGTGCGCGCCACCGGCGAGAGCCTCACCACAACCACGCGGCGGGTGCGGCAGTCGACCCACGAGTTCGCCGCGATCGTCTCCGGCAAGGAGCCCGAGCCGCAGCCGCCGCAGCCCGCACTTGAGGACGACAAGCCGCCGGAAGTGGAGCCCGTCGTGCGCGCGACGCATGTGGAGGCCCCGGCGCTCGACGGCGAGCGGCGCTTCCCAGACCTGTTCGGGCACGACGAGGACGACACCGTCGACGAGAGCGAGGCGATCCCGGAGCCGGAGCCCGAGGAGCTCGAGTCCGAGATCGGGGACGACGTGGACGCCGGAGTTGCGGCCATGCGCGAACAGTCGGAGCCGCGTCAGGAAGAGCTGACCCCGATGGGCAACAAGCGCTCGAACGTCACCGAGGCGGACGAGGACGTCGAGTACACCCTGCCGAGCACCAAGGCTCTGAAGCACTCGAACGGCAACGCGAAGGTCGACACGAGCGGCCAGGCGCGCACCGCCGCTCAGCTCGTGGAGGCGCTCGGCCACTTCGGCGTCGAGGCGCAGGTGACGGGCACCGTCACGGGCCCGCACGTGAGCCGTTACGAGCTTCGCCTCGCGCCAGGAACCAAGATGTCGAAGGTCAGCGCGCTGAAGGACGACCTGGCTTACGCGCTCGCCGCCACCGACGTCCGCATCCTCGCCCCGATCCCCGGTAAGCAGGCCGTGGGCGTCGAGGTGCCGAACCAGGTGCGCCGCATCGTGCACCTCGGCGACGTCTACCAGGAGCCGCCCAAGGGCTGGTCGCCGCTCACCGTGTGGCTCGGCAAGGACATCGCCGGCAAGGCCATCGGCACCGACCTCGCCAAGCAGCCGCACGTGCTCGTGGCGGGCACCACCGGCTCGGGTAAGTCGGGCTGCGTGAACGCGATGCTGTCGTCGATTCTCCTGCGGGCGACGCCCAACGAGGTGCGCCTCGTGCTCGTGGACCCGAAGCAGGTGGAGCTGAACCACTACGACGCGATCCCGCACCTCCTGACGCCCGTGATCACGAGCCCGCGGCTCGCGGCCAACGCGCTCGCCAACCTCATCAAGGAGATGGAGGAGCGCTACTCGATCATGAGCCGTGCCCGCACGCGCAACCTGGTGGAGCTGAACCGCCACCGCGAGCGCGAGGGCGAGGCGCCGCTGCCCTACATCCTGTGCGTGATCGACGAGCTGGCGGATCTGATGATGGTCGCGCCGGGCGAGGTGGAGGACTCGATCATCCGGCTGGCGCAGAAGTCGCGCGCCGTGGGAATCCACCTGCTGCTCGCCACGCAGCGGCCGAGCGCCGACATCATCACCGGCATGATCAAGGCGAACGTGCCCGCGCGCATCGCGTTCGCGGTCTCGTCGCAGACCGATTCCCGCGTGATCCTCGACCAGAACGGCGCCGAGTCGCTGCTCGGCCAGGGCGACATGCTCTTCCGGCCCGCCTCCGAGTCGCGCGGGGCGCGCATCCAGGGCGCGTTCATCACCGAGGAGGAGATCGAGAAGATCACCAAGCACTGGGCCAAGCAGGGCGAGCCGGAGCTGCACGAGGAGCTGCTCGAGGCGGTGGAGGGCGTCGGCGACGATGCCGACCGCGACTTCGATCCGGACTCGGACGACCTGCTCGGCGAGGCGATCTCCACCGTCGTGCAGATGGGCACCGCTTCCACCTCGATGCTCCAGCGCCGCCTGCGCATCGGCTACACCCGCGCAGGCCGCCTGATCGACATGATGGAGCGCCGCGGCGTGATCTCGGGCTACGAGGGCTCGAAGGCCCGCCAGGTGCTCATCACCGAGGGCGACCTGCCGCGCGTGCTGGATGCGCTCGACGAGCCCGTCGGCGCACCAACTGAGTAGATCTCCCGCAAACCGCCACAATAGGCGGCCATGCCTCAGGCGATTGGCGACACGCTGCGCGAAGCGCGCATGCGCCAGAAGATCGATATCACCGAGATCGAGTCGAAGACGAAGATCCGGGCGAAGTATCTGCGCGCGATGGAGAATGAGGAGTTCGATCTCCTCCCCGGTAGCACGTTCGCAAAGAGCTTCCTGCGCACCTACGCGGAGGCCCTGGGGCTCGACGCGCATCGCCTCGTGGAGGAGTACCGCGCGCAGTACGAGCCGCGCGATGAGGGCGACCTGCTGCCCCTCGCGGGCCAGGCGGGCCGCCGTCCCGGACGCGACCGCCGCTACGAGAGGCGCCGGCCGGGGCGGGCCGCTGCGATCGTCGCGATCCTCGTGGCCGTCGTTGTGGTGCTGTTCGTCGTGGGCGTGTTCAGCAACGACAACAACTCCTCGGAGAACGCCGGCACCACGCCCACGACGACGACCAAGGAAAAGAAGAAGCACAAGTCGAGCGGCAAGAGTTCGACGACGCCGAAGCGCGTCGTTTTGCGCGTCACTCCTACTGTGCCCACCTACATGTGCGTCGACCACGGAAAGGGCAAGCCGCCGGTCTTCCAGGGGATCACCGATCAGCCGCAGACATGGAAGGGCCGGCACATCCGGCTCAACCTCGGCAAGACGTCGGTGACGATCACGGCCAACGGGAAGCGGGTGGCGCTAGTTCAGAGCCCCAACCCGGCCGGCCTCGACTTCACGCCCGGCAAGCACAAGGACATACCGGTGGGAAGCCGCCCCTGCTCATGAGAGTTCGCGCGGGGATCGTCGTGACCGGCACCGAGGTGCTGAGCGGCAAGATCAGCGACCGCAACGGGCCGTGGCTCGCGGACCGGCTATTCGAGCTGGGGATTGACCTTGCGCACATCACGATCTGCGGCGACCGGCGCGAGGACATGGAGGCGCAGCTGCGCTTCCTGGCCGATCAAGGGGTGCAGCTGATCGTGACGTCGGGCGGGCTCGGGCCGACTGCCGACGATCTGACCGGCGAGGTGGTGGCGGGCTTCCAGCAGCGGCCGCTCGAGCTCGACAGCGAGATGGAGGACAAGATCGCGAAGATCCTCGAGCCGCTGATGAAGCGCTTCCAGCACCTCGATCGCGACGCGATCCTGCTGGCCAACCGCAAGCAGGCGATGGTTCCGAAGGGCGCCACGCCGATCGACCCCGCGGGTACCGCTCCGGGGCTCGTGGTGCCGCCGGCCGATGGCGCGAACGGCCCGACGATCGTCGTGATGCCCGGCCCGCCGCGCGAGCTGCACTCGATGTGGCCCGTGGCGGTGGAGACCGAGGCGTTCCAGGCGGCGGTGGCCGGCCGCCCCGAGTTCAGCGAGCGGATGCTGCGACTGTTCGGGATCCCGGAATCGGAGATCGCGGAGACGCTGCGTGTCGCGGAGAAGGAAGTGGACGCCTTCGAGCGGGTCGAGATCACGACCTGTCTGCGGCGCGGCGAGGTGGAGGTGTCGGCGCGCTTCGAGCCGGAAGCGACCGCGGCGTGGGACGCGATCGAGGCGCTGATCGCCGAGCGCCACTCGCGTGCGCTGTTCTCCACCGACGGCTCGACTATCGACGAGCAGGTGGCGGAGCTGCTCCAGGGTCACTGGTTCGCCGCGGCGGAGTCCTGCACCGGCGGCCTGCTGACGGCGCGGCTCACGGAGCGCCCGGGATCGTCGGCGTACGTGGCCGGCGGCGTGGTGTCGTACTCGAACGAGGCCAAGGCCGAGCTGCTCGGGGTTGATCCGGGGCTGATCGAGCGCCACGGGGCGGTGTCGCCCGAGGTGGCGCTGGCGATGGCCGACGGCGCGCTCGAGCGCTTCGAGGCCGACCTGGCGGTGTCGATCACCGGTGTGGCGGGCCCGGGCGGCGGCAGCGAGGAGAAGCCCGTGGGCTACGTGTGCTGGTGCGTGAAGGCGCGGAACGGCGAGGTGCTGGCCCGGGACACGCGCATCCCCGGGGACCGCACCGAGATCCGCGATCGGTCCACCACGGTGGCTATGCACCTGCTGAGGCGCCTCCTGTCGGGCAAAGAGGTCGCGTTCTGAGCAAGGAGCGCCCAGGCTCACCGCGCGCGCGTCTGTTCCTCGCGCTCGACCTGCCGGAGGCAGCGCGGGCGGACATCGTGGCCTGGCGCGAGCGGGCGCTGGAAGGGAGGCGCGACCTGCGGCCCGTGGCCGTCGAGGCGCTGCACGTGACGCTCGTGTTCCTCGGCTACCTGCCGGAGAAGGAGATCCCTCGGACGGCATCCACCGCCTTCGGAGCGCTGGACGGCCTGGCCGCGCCGCGCCTGACCGTGAACGGCGTGCGCGCCGTGCCGCCCCGGAACGCTCGCCTGTTCGCACTCGACCTGGCCGATGAGGAGGGGCGCGCTGGGGCGGTACAGGCGGCGGCGTCGGACGCGCTCGAGGCAGAAAGGCTCTACAAACCCGAAAAACGTCCCTTCTGGCCGCACATAACCCTCGCGCGCGTGAAGCGCGGAGAGCGCCGTCCACCCGCAATCGAGGGCCCAGAGCCGCCTTCGGAGCCGTTTGTGGCCCCGACGGTCACCCTCTATCAGTCGCATCTGAGCCCGCGCGGGGCGCGCTATGAGGCGTTGGAGCGGCTGCATCTGTCCAGCTGAGCCTCAAGGAATCCGGCTGCGCGTCCGATCCAGAACCTCGGACCCGTCATGCAGATCAATACGCGCGACTTCGATCTCACCGCAACGCTTGACCGCGTGGCGGAATGGGAGGGCTCGGACCTCCACCTTAAGCACGGCTCTCCGCCGCTCATCCGCGTGAACGGCGAGCTCGTCCCGCTGCCCGACGTGGGCCCGCTCGATCCCGCTGACACCGAGCGGATCCTGCGCCAGATGCTCGTCGATCCCTCCCGTGTGGAGGAGTTCGAGACCGAGCAGGAAGTCGACTTCTCTTACGCCCACAACGGCGCGCGTCCCGGCCGCTTCCGCGTGAACGCCTTCCGCCAGCTCGGCGGAATCAGCCTCGTGTGCCGCGCGATCCCGAGCCACATCCGCACGGTGGCCGAGCTTGCGCTGCCGCCGGTCGTCTCGGAGTTCGCCCGCGAGGAGCGCGGCATCGTGCTCATCACCGGCTCGACCGGCTCGGGCAAGACCACGACGCTCGCCGCGATGGTCGACCAGATCAATGACGAGCGCTCCCGGCACATCGTCACGATCGAGGACCCGATCGAGTTCGTGCACCAGGACAACAAGTCGGTGATCAACCAGCGCGAGGTCGGGACCCACACAGCTTCCTTCCACCGCGCCCTGCGCCGCGTGCTGCGCCAGGACCCGGACGTGATCCTCATCGGCGAGATGCGCGACGAGGAGACCGTGCGCACGGCGCTGTCCGCCGCCGAGACCGGCCACCTCGTGCTCTCGACACTCCACACGATGGATGCGACCGAGAGCGTGAACCGCATCGTCGACCTCTTCCCGGCCCGCGAGCAGCACCAGGCGCGCTTGATGCTTGCCGCCACGCTCAAGGGCATCGTGTCCCAGCGGCTCGTCCCCACGATCGACGGCCGCGGGCGCGTGGTTTGCTGCGAGGTGCTGCGGACCACCGGCCGCGTGCGCGACATGATCATCCGCCCGGAGGAGACGACCCGTCTTGCCGAGGCGATCGCCGACGGCGGTTACTACGGGATGCAGAGCTTCGACCAGGCGCTGCGCGAGCACGTCGAGGCCGGCCGCGTGTCGATGGACGACGCGCTGATGTTCGCGAGCCACCCGCACGACTTCAAGCTGCTCGTCGCGTCCGAGGGAACTTCCTCGAACAGCGTCGAGCAGGTCATCTCGTCGTAGCGGCTTCCTTCTCGGCCTTCCCGGTGCGCTCCGCGACCAGCGCCAGCGCCGCGCAGGGGAACAGCCAGACCACGTAGAGGTAGGACCAGTTGCTCGCGCTCAGCTGGAGCGCTGCGAGCACCGCGCCGGACACTGCGGCGAGGCGGGCGGGGTCGGTGGCGATGCGCTTGGCGTTGACGGCGCCCCAGGCCACGAGCGCGATCGTGGCGGCCTGGGCAACTTGCTGGGCGGCGCCGAGATCGAGCAGGGACCAGGCGGACTCGAGCGTGCCGCGGTCGAGCTGGAAGGACATGGCGTGGAGCATGTGGCCGATACCGGCGGGGCCGCCGAGGACGAGGATCCAGAGGCTCAGAGCAGCGCTGAGGCCCGCCACCGCGCCGAGTGCGCGCAGCAGCGGCCTCCCGCTCAGGCGCGCGAGCCAGATCGGCAGGAGCGCCAGCGGAGCGAGCTTGATCCACGCGCCGGCGGTGAGCGCCAGGGCCGCGCGACCGCCGCGCGCATACAGGGCGAGCGC
>DATBKS010000169.1:0-31711 GCA_036555755.1 Thermoleophilaceae bacterium | reverse complement strand
CCCCCGGCCCGGCGCCGCCACCTGAGGAGCAACCGTGGTCGATTTCACGCTGACCGACGAGCAGAAGGCGCTGCGCGAGATGGCGCACGACTTCGCCGAGAAGGAGATTCGTCCCGTTGTCTGGGAGTACGACCGCGACGGCACCTGGCCCGAGGAGATCCTGCGCAAGGCGTGGGAGCTCGGCCTCATGAACGTGCACACGCCCGAGGAGTACGGCGGGCCCGGCGCGTCCTACCTCGAAGGCGCCCTCATCGAGGAGGAGCTGTTTTGGGGCTGCTCGGGCATCGCCACCTCGATCGGCGCGAACGGCCTCGCCTCGACCCCAGTTGCACTGGGCGGCTCCGAGGAGATCAAGAAGGAGTACCTCGGCATGCTCACCGAGGCTCCGAAGCTCGCCTCCTTCTGCCTGACCGAGCCGGATGCCGGCTCCGATGTCTCCGGCATGAAGACGACTGCCACCAAGCAGGGCGACAAGTGGGTCCTCAACGGGTCCAAGTGCTTCATCACCAACGGCGGCTACGCGGACTGGTTCACCGTCTACGCCAAGACCGACAAGGACGCCGGCCACCGCGGCATCTCCGCCTTCGTCGTCCCCAAGGACGACACCGTGACGGTCGACAAGAAGGAGGACAAGCTCGGTCAGCGCGCCTCGAACACGGCGACCATCACCTTCAGCGACACCGAGGTTCCCGAGGGCAACCTGCTCGGTGAGGAGAACCACGGGTTCAAGCTGGCGATGATGACCCTCGACCGCACGCGTCCGGGCGTCGCTGCGATGGCCGTCGGCATCGCCCGCGCGGCCCTCGAGTTCGCCGCTGACTACTCCAAGGAGCGCGTCCAGTTCGGCGTCCCGATCGCGATGCACCAGGCGGTCGCGTTCATGATCGCCGACATGGCCACCAAGGTCGAGGCCGCCCGGCTGCTCACCTGGCAGTCCGGCGTCCTGCTCGACCAGGGCAAGCGCAACACCCTCGCCGCCTCGCACGCGAAGCGGTTCTCCGCGGACTCCGCGATGGAGGTCACCACCGACGCAGTGCAGGTCTACGGCGGCTACGGCTTCATCAAGGAGTACCCGGTGGAGAAGCTCATGCGTGACGCGAAGATCATGCAGCTCTACGAGGGCACGTCGCAGATCCAGCGGCTCGTCATCGCGCGCGAGGTGCTCATGCCGCGCAAGGTCGAGGAGCCGGCGACCGCCACCGCGTAAGAGCAGCAACAAGACCACGGACGGCCGACGGGGCCGGCGCACGACGCGCCGGCCCCGTTCTTTTGCGGACGGCGGACGGCGGACGGCGGACTCATACTGTCTACGCGTGGACTTCAACGAGTTCCTGCGCACCGTGGGCGGCGCCGTGCTGTCCGTCGTTCGCTGGGTCGGGCGGCAGACCCAGATCCAGATGGTCCACGCCGTGGGAGGCGCCGCGCGGGCGCGCGTGATCTTCCTCTTCGGTGCCGTCCTCGCGCTGGCGAGCGCCGACGCCGCCACGATCGGCGCCGTGGCCGGCGAGCTCCAGCCGGACCTGCACATCTCGAACACCGAGGTCGGACTGCTGAACTCCGTCACGCTGCTCGCAGGGGCCGTGGCCGTGCTGCCGGTGGGCTTCCTGGTCGACCGCTTCAACCGCATCCAGATGCTCTCCGTGAGCATCTTCCTGTGGAGCGGGGCGATGGTGTGGAGCGGGATCGCCAACTCCTACGGCCACCTGCTGCTGGCGCGGGTGGCGCTCGGCGCCGTCACCGCCACGGCAGGTCCGGCGATCGCCTCCTTGACCGGTGACTACTTCCCCGCGCGCGAGCGCGGCCGCGTGTACGGCTACATCCTCGGCGGCGAGGTGGCGGGCACCGCCGTGGGCTTCATCGTCAGCGGTTCGATCTCTGGCGCGCTGTCGTGGCGCTGGGCGTTCTTCGCGATCGCCATCCCCGGCTTCTTCCTGGCGCGCACTCTGCTGCGCACCGTGCCGGAGCCCAAGCGCGGCGGCGCGAGCCGGCTCGAGCCGGGCGCGCTGCACCTGTTCGAGGAGCACGGCCTGCCGGCCGACCCCGACCTCGAGGATCCCGACGTCCGCGAGGACGAGCTTGCCCACCGCGCCGTGCGGGAACGTGGCATCGAGCCCGATCCCGATCTGATCCTGAACGAGAACCCCGACAAGATGTCGCTCAAGGCGGCGGTGCGCTACGTGCTGCGCATTCCCACCAACGTGACCCTGATCGTCAGCTCGGCGCTCGGCTACTTCTTCCTCGCCGGGCTCTCGACCTTCGCGGTCGTGTTCGTGCGCGGCCACTATCACGTGGGCCAGACCACGGCCACGCTCGTCCTCGGGCTGCTCGTGGTCGGCTCGCTGATCGGCGTGCTCGTCTCCGGGCGGCTGACGGACTGGATGCTGCGCCGCGGCTTCCTGAACGCGCGCATGTACGTGCCGGGCGTCTGTTACATCGCCGCCGCGGTGCTGCTGATCCCCGGCCTGCTCGGCGACCACCTCTTCCCGGCGGCTTGGTTTGACATCGGCGGCGCGGCGCTGATCTCAGCCGCCAACCCGCCGCTCGACGCCGGCCGGCTCGACATCATCGTGAGCAAGCTGTGGGGCCGCGCGGAGAGCGTGCGCACGCTGCTCCGGACGGTGGCGCAGGCGATCGCGCCGCTTCTGTTCGGCGCGGTGGCCGACCTCGTGGCCGGCATCACGCCGAGCCAGGCGCCGATCGGCACCAAGCCTGAGGGTGGCATCTCGGCGGCGACGGCGCGCGGCCTCGAGGTCAGCTTCCTGCTCATGCTGATTCCGCTCGCCGCGGCGGGCATCATCCTGCTGCGCGGCCGCCACAACTACCCGCGCGACGTCGCGACGGCCGCTGCTTCCGAGTCCCGCGTGCGCGAGGACACGACGGCCGCACTTGGCGATGTCCCTGGTCGGACTTAGACTGGCGGACGTGTCGACTGCGGTTCCCGAGCAGGAAGTCGCGATCTACGAGCTGCTGCCGGAGCCTGCGTCCGTGCCCGAGGCGCGGCGTCTGTCGGGCGCGTTCGCGGATCCGCTGATGGGGGACGAACAGCGCTCGCGGCTCGACCTCGCGATCTCCGAGGTCGTCTCCAACGCCGTCCGCCACTCGGGTTCCACGGAGGCGATCCGCCTCGTCTTGACCGGGAAGGACGGCTACCTCTGCGTGCGCGTTACCGACGGCGGCACCGGCCTCGTACCGCGGCCCGGGGCGATGGGCAGCGAGCCCGGCGCCGGCTTCGGCCTCTTCCTGGTCGAGAAGCTCACCCGCCGCTGGGGCGTGACCCGCGAGGACGGCCGCACCCGCGTCTGGTTCGAGATCGACTACGAGGAAGACGCCGGCGCGGCGCCGTCGGACGCTCCCTGCGATCCCGCGCCCTAGAGGAACTCCCACAGCCGCGGCGAACTCCCCTCGCGCACGTTTTTGCTGATGCGTGCACCCAATTCCAACAACCCCCGCCATGACTGGCCCCATGGCGGATTTTCAAAGCCTCCTGTTGCGCGAGCAATAAAGGAGGGCCGCCACTTGGGCGGCCCTCCGATACTGCGGGCAACGGGTCCCTAGGCCCGGGCCGGCTCCGGCTTCGGCGCGGACCGCCGCTGGGGCAGCCAGCGCAAGCCGCGCGGCAGGTACCAGTTCCAGTCGCCGAGCAGCTTCATCGTCGCCGGCAGCAGCACCGCACGGACGATGGTGGCGTCGATCAGGATCGCCGCCGCGAGGCCAACGCCGAGCTGCTTGAACTCGAGCGCTCCGAGCGAGGCGAAGATGGCGAACACGGCCACCATCACGAATGCCGCGCTCGTGACCACGCCTGCCGTGGACTTGATCCCGTGGGCGACGGCGTCCTCGGTCTTCATACCGCGGTCGAATGCCTCACGGATCCGGCTGAGGATGAACACGTGGTAGTCCATCGACAGCCCGAACAGGATCACGAACAGGAACAGCGGCAGCCATGACGTGATTCCGCCGGTGGACTTGAAGC
Organism: Thermoleophilaceae bacterium; assembly: GCA_036555755.1. Lineage (GTDB taxonomy): Bacteria > Actinomycetota > Thermoleophilia > Solirubrobacterales > Thermoleophilaceae > JAICJR01. Next base: position 27,738 of record DATBKS010000169.1, on the reverse strand, counting down.
CCAGGAGGCCCTCGGCCCACTTGTGCTGGAACACGAGCGCCAGCACGCCGTACGCCGCTCCGACCGACAGCAGGTTGAGCACGATCGCCTTGATCGGGATCACGATCGACCTGAAGGTCACGAGCAGGAGCATGAACGCCATCGTGAGCACGAAGGCGAACACGAGCGGGGCGTGGGACTTCATCGAGTCGTTGAAGTCCTTCGAACCCGCGGTCTCGCCGGTCACGTCGACGTGCGCGCCGGGGACGGCGCCGACCGTGCGCGGCACCAGGTCGCTTCGCAGCGTCCCGAGCGCCTTGTCCGACACGTTGTCGGTGCCCTGGCCGATCAGCGGCATGGAGACCACCGCCACGTCGTGGGCGCGGTTCACGTCCACCGTGATCGGCTGCTTGATCTGCCCGCTGGCGAGGCCGTCACGCTTGAGCGCGACGATGGCCTGCTTGACCTGTGGGGAATTGACGTCGGTACCGGAGACCACGACCTGGGCCGGCGTTGGGCCGCCGGGGAACGCGGTCTGGATGTTGTTCAGCGTCTTCACGATCGGCAGGCCCTTCGGCAGGCCCTGAAGCCCGGGCACCGCTGTGTGCAGGCCGAACGCCGGGATCGCCAGGGCGAGCAGCAGCCCGCCGGACACGACGACCGCCGCAACCGGCCGCTTCAGCACGCGGTCCAGGATCCAGCCGGACACGCGCGGGTTCTCGCCGCGGTCCCGCCGGCGGCCGATGAACGGCACGCGGCCGAGCATCACCTTGTCGCCGAGCCGCGAGAGCAGCGCGGGCAGCACGGTGACCGAGCCGAGCACCGACACCGCGACCACCATGATCGTGCCGGTGGCCATCGAGCCGAACGTCTTGTCGCCGGCGAGGTACATGCCGGCCATGGCCGCGATCACGGTCAGGCCGGACACGATCACCGAGTGGCCCGAGGTGGCGGCTGCCGTCTCGAGCGCCGATTCGGGACTTGCGCCCTTCGCGCGTTCCTCTCGCTCGCGGCGGAGGTAGAACAGCGAGTAGTCCACCCCCACGGCCATGCCGACGAGCAGCACGACCTCGGACACGGCGTCGTCAACCGGCGCGATGTGCGACGGCAGGGCCACGAGGCCCAGGGTCGCCGCCACGCCGGTGATGGCGAGCAGCACGGGGATGCCCGCCGCGACCAGCGCGCCGAAGGCGAAGATCAGGATCGCCAGCGTTATCGGCAGCGAGAGCGTCCGCGCGTGGTTGAAGTCGTTGCTGAAGCTGTCGCTCAGCGCCTTGTCGGCGGTGGCGTCGCCGGCCTCCTGGACGAGGAACGACGGATGCGCCTTCTGCGCCGCCGCGGTGACGGCGAGCAGATGGTCGGCATGATCGTCCGCGTTGTCCGAGTCGCCCTTGATGTCGAAGGTCACGAGCGCGGAATGCCCGTCCTTCGAGATCTGGCCGGAGTTGCCGGCGGCGAGCGGCGAGCGCACGTTCTTCACGCTGCCGTCGTGCGACATGCGTGAGGTCACGTCATTGACCGTGGCGCGGAAGCCCGGGTCCTTGATCGTGACGGCGCGACTCTGAATGAGCACCTGCTCACTCGCGGGCCGCTTGAACTCCTTGTCGAGAAGCTTGTCAGCGCGACCGGAGCTGCCGGTGCCGCTCTGGGCGTCCGTCAGCTTCTTCGTGCCGATCGCGCTACCGAGCGCGACGGAGGCGACCACGAAGACGATCCAACCGATTACGGCGGTCTTCCAGTGGCGAGCACTCCAGCGGCCCATTCTGGCTGCGATGTTCTGCTGTTTCATGCTGGCCGGTCCTTTGCGTTTGCGGGTCCACACTGCATGACCAAGGATCGGGGTCGCTTTGTGACATGCCTACGGGGTTTTCTGGCCAGTAGGGGTGGGGATATCCCCCGGGTGCTTCCTTCGGTCATGCGAGGATCAGGGAGTGGCCCGCCCCCGCAAATCCCGTAGCGACGCAACCCGCGAGGCGGTCCGGCACACGAGCCGGGTAGCCGACGCGCGCGAGACCGCCCGCAGCGTCGGGCACGAGACGACGCAGCGCACGAGCGGGACGTCCGACCCGTTCAGCGGCGGGCTGCGGCGGCGCGAGATCCTGCCGCTGCTCGTCCTCCACTACATCAGCGAGGGCCCGTCCTACGGCAACCAGCTGATGGAGCGCATCTCGGAGGTCACCGCCGGGGTGCTGTCGGTGAATCCGAACACGATGTACCCGCTGCTGCGCGGGCTCGAGTCGCGCGGGCTGATCGAGGGCCAGTGGGAGCACCCCGAGCGCCGCAGCCGTCGCTACTACTCGATCACCGACGCCGGCCGCGAGGAGTACCAGCGCCTGCACGAGGAGGTGCGCCCGTTCCTCGACTCGATCGCGCGGTCGATCGAGGAGATCGTGCGCGAGGTGTACGGGTGACGAAGGTGTCGGCCGCGCGGCGGGTGGTGCTGCCGCCCGACGAGGCCGAGGCGCTGTGGCTCGACGTGAGCCGCTGGGCGACGTTCATCGAGGGCTTCGCACACGCGGTCGAGCAGGACGAGTCCTGGCCCGCCGAGGGCTCGAAGCTCGTCTGGGTGTCGCTGCCCGATGGCCGCGGGCGGGTGACCGAGAAGGTCACCTCGCGGGGCATGGGCCACCTCACCACGCGCCTCGTCGAGGATTCGCTCGTGGGGATCCAGAGCATCACATTCCGGCCGGGCGAGGACGGCGGCACGCTCGTCGAGCTCAGCCTCGAGTACGAGCTCAACCCGACCACCGTGTGGCGCTCGGGAGGCCTCGGCGTGATCGTCAACGCCCTCTTCATCCGCCGCGCGATGGCCGACTCGCTGGCGCGCACGCTGCGGCGCTTCGCCACCGAAGCGGCCGAGCAACAGGCTCTGTAGCCTGCGCGTTTCCTTATCCCGGAGGTCAGATGTACGTATTCAAAGCCGCCGTCGTGGGCGCCGGCACGATGGGGGGCGAGATCGCGCAGACGATCGCCTCGGCCGGCATCCCGGTGGTGCTGAAGGACGTCGAGCAGCGCTTCGTGGACCAGGGCCTGGCGAAGGCCCATCAGGTCACGCAGGGCCAGCTCGGAGCCCTCGTGCAGAAGGAGAAGATCACGCAGGAGGATGCGGACCGCCAGCTCGGCGAGGTGACCGGGCGCATCACCGGCACCACCGAGTACGAGGGCTTCGGCGACGTCGACTTCGTGATCGAGGCCGTGCCCGAGCGCATGCAGATCAAGCAGGCGGTGTTCGCGGAGCTCGACGCCGTCACGCCGGGCCACGCGATCCTCGCCTCGAACACGTCATCGCTCTCCATCACCGAGATGGGCGAGGCCACCTCGCGGCCCGACAAGGTCGTCGGCTTCCACTACTTCTACCCCGCCTCGATGATGCGGCTGATCGAGGTGATCGAGGGCGACGAGACCTCCGAGGACACGATGACGACCACGCTCAACTTCGCCCAGCAGATCCGCAAGCAGCCGATCCGCTGCGCCGAGGTGCCCGGCTTCGTGGTCAACCGCATCCTCAACTCCGCCGTGTCCGAGATCTGGCGCGCGCAGGAGGAGGAAGGGCTCGACATCAAGGAGATCGACAAGGTGGTGCAGGAGTCGAAGGCCGCCCCGATGGGCCCCTTCTACCTCACCGACCTGCTCGGCCTCGACACCGTTCTGCACGTGGCCGAGCACCTCCACGAGAGCTACGGCGAGCGCTTCTTCGTCCACAAGCAGATGAAGGAGCTGGTGGAGGCCGGCAACCTCGGCCAGAAGACCGGGAAGGGCTTCTATGAGCACGGTTGAGTCGGGATCCAGCGTCTCGAGTCTGGTCGAGCGCTACTCGCTGAAGGCGCTGGTCGAGTCCTGCCTCGTGCTGGAGGAGGGCGTGGCCGGCATCAAGGACATTGACATCGGGATGATGGCCGGCGCCGGCATCCTGCCGGGGCCGTTCGCGCGCGCGGACGAGGCCGGGCTCGACACGAGGCTCGAGGCGCTCGAGCGCGCGAGCACGCAGTGGGGCGAGTGGTTCGAGCCGCCGCTTATCCTGCGCCGGCTGGTCGCCCAGGGGCGGCTCGGCCGCAAGACCGGCCAGGGCTTCTTCCCCTACCCGCAGCCGGACGAAGGCGAGCAGCGCGAGACCGTCCTGCTCGAGACCCGCGGCGACGGCGTGTCGATCGCGTGGCTCAACCGCCCGCCCGCCAACCCGCTGTCGCCCCAGCTCCTGCGCGAGCTCGGCGAGGTGTGGAAGGCGGTGGACGGCAAGGCGCGTGCGCTCGTGATCGCCTCCTCCAACCCGTTTACGTTCTCCGCCGGGGCCGACATCAAGGAGTTCACGAAGATGAAGCCCGACAAGGAGGGACGCGAGATGCTCGAGTCCGCCCACGGGCTGATGGAGGCGATGGGCTCCTCGAGCACGGTCACGATCGCGTCGGTGAACTCGCTCGCCTTCGGCGGCGGCTGCGAGCTGGCGATGGCGTGTGACTTCCGCATCGCCGCCGAGTCCGCCACCTTCGGCCAGCCCGAGATCAACCTCGGGATCATCCCCGGCTTCGGCGGCACCCAGCGGCTGCCGCGGCTCGTGGGGGAGGGCAAGGCGCTCGAGATGAACCTCACGGGCACGCCCATCGGCGCCTGGGAGGCGCGCGAGGCCGGGCTCGTGAACCAGGTGGTGCCGGACCACGAGCTGTTCGACACCTCGCTGCTGTGGGCGCGCAAGTTGGCGCAGCAGGCACCGCTCGCAATCGAGAAGATCAAGCAGGTGTCGCACCACGGCAACCTCAGGAAGGGCCTGAAGCAGGAGGCCGAGGCCTTCGGCAAGGTGTTTGGATCGGATGACGCGCGTGAGGGCATCGAAGCTTTCTTGTCCAAGCGCCAACCGCGGTTCAGGGGAGGGTAGGCAGTTGGCAGTCGGCAGTCGGCAGAGTGGTTCACTCCGGGTCGCCGAGCTATTGAATGAGGCGGAGTCCGCGGTCGTCCTGACCGGCGCGGGCGTGTCGGTTCCGTCCGGCATCCCCGACTTCCGCACTCCCGGCAAGGGCCTGTGGGAGAAGGTCGACCCGATGAAGGTCGCCCACATCGACGTGTTCAGAAAGGACCCCGACCGCTTCTGGCACTTCTACGGCGACCGCTTCGCCACGCTCGACGACAAGGAGCCGAACGCTGCCCACGAGGCCATTGCCGAGCTCGAGCAGCGCGGACTGATCCGCGGTGTGATCACCCAGAACATCGACCGCCTCCACCGCAAGGCCGGCTCCGAGAACGTGATCGAGGTGCACGGCTCGATCGAGTGGAGCGTGTGCCTCGAGTGCGGCGGGCGCGTGGGGATCGAGAAAGTGATCGAGAAGCTGCACGCGGGCGTCGGCACGCCCGAGTGCGAGGCGTGCATCACTCCGCTCAAGCCCGACGTCGTCCTGTTCGGCGAGCTCCTTCCCGAGGAGGCGATGTCCGAGGCGTTCGCCCTGGCCAGCGAGGCGGACCTGATGCTGGCCGTGGGCTCGTCGCTCGAGGTCTACCCGGTGGCGTCGCTGCCCGGCGTGACACTCGAGAACGGCGGCAGCCTCGCGCTCGTCACCCAGGGCCGCACGCCCTACGACAGCGACGCCGAGGTGAAGCTCACCGGCGACGTCGTCGACGAGCTCGACGCCGTGCTGGACGCGCTTAGCTAGGCGTTCTGGCGCCGCAAGCCGATCAGCTCGGCGAGGTCGGCGAGCTCGCCGAGGTGGCGCAGCTTGTCCGGGTTCACGACTGACCGGAACGCCTGGATCTGGCCGTCCGCGATGTCCAGTGAGAGCACGCTGGCGATGTTTCCGTGCTGGTCCCGCGCCACCGCGCCCGGTGCGCCGTTCACCTCGGTGGGCACGAGGGTGATCTGCGCCCGGCCGGCCTGCTTGAGCAGGTTGCGCATGAAGCGGCCGACGCGGTCGCGGCCGTACATCGGGCGTGCGATCGCCGGGCCCTTGCCGCCGCCGTCCCCGTAGAAGACGACGTCGTCGGCCAGCATCTTCATCAGCCCCTCGGTGTCGCCCTCCTCGGCCGCGGCGAAGAAGCGCCCGGCGAGCTCGTCGCGCGCCTTCTTGTCCGCTTCGAAGCGCGGACGGCGCTCCTCGACGTGCTTGCGCGCGCGCACCGCCAGCTGACGGGTGTTGTCCTCGCTCTTGCCGATCGTCTCGGCGATCTCGTCGTACGGGTAGTCGAACACCTCGCGCAGCAGGAACACCGCCCGCTCGGTTGGCGACAGGCTCTCGAGCAGCACGAGGAAGGCCATCGACAGCGAGTCCGCGGTCTCGGCGTGCTGCGCCACGTCCGGCACCTCCTCGGTGAGCAGCGGCTCGGGCAGCCAGGTGCCCGTGTAGCTCTCGCGGCGAACGCGGGCGGAGCGCAGGTGGTCGATGCTGAGGCGCGTCGTGATCTGGGCGAGGTACGCCTTCGGGTTGTCGATCTTCTGCTCCTTCGCGGCTTGGTGGAAGCGCAGGAACGCGTCCTGCACGATGTCCTCCGCCTCGCTCGCGCTACCCAGCATGCGGTAGGCGATCGAGAACATCAGCGGTCTCAGGTCTTCGTAGACGTCTCCCATCGCCACCTAAGACGGTAGAGAAGTCGCTTCTGTGACACGCCTCTTGTCACACGCTCGCCGCCAGCTCCGTCTCAGAGGGCAGAAAGCGATTCGAAGGAGACGGACCATGAAGATCTTCATTGCAGGCGGAAGCGGAGCGATCGGCAGGCAGCTGATCCCAATGCTCGTGGCGAACGGGCACAAGGTCGTGGCCTCGACGACCAAGCAGGGCAAGCTCCTCGACCTGCGCAAGCTCGGCGCCGAGGGCGTGGTGCTCGACGTGCTCGACCGGAACGCCGTGATGTCGGCCGTGCTGCGCGCCGAGCCGGAGGTGGTCATCCACCAGGCCACCGCGCTCGCGGAGCTCAAGAGCTTCCGGAATCTCGACAAGTCGTTCGCTCTCACCAACCGCATCCGCAGCGAGGGCACGGACAACCTCCTCGAGGCCGCACGTGCCGCCGGCGCGCGCCGCTTCATCGCGCAGAGCTTCGGCGGCTGGCCGAACGAGAAGAAGGGCTCGATGATCAAGACCGAGGAGGATCCGCTCGACCCGGACCCGCTGCCGGGCACGCGCGAGGGGATGGCCGCGCTGAAGCACCTGGAGCGTGTGGTCTCTCTGGCCGACGACATCGAGGGCATCGTGCTCCGCTACGGCGGCTTCTACGGTCCCGGCACCGGACTCGCCCAGGACGGCGGCAACTTCACCCAGGCGGTCCGCAAGCGCCAGTTCCCGATCGTCGGCGAGGGCACCGGCGTCTGGTCGTTCCTCCAGATCGAGGACGCTGCCGCCGCCACGGCGCTCGCGGTCGAGCGCGGGGCGCCCGGCATCTACAACATCGTGGACGACGATCCCGCCCCAGTCGGCGAGTGGCTGCCGGTCCTCTCGGACGCGGTCGGCGCCAAGCCGCCGCGCCACGTGCCGGCGTGGCTGGGCAGGATCCTCGCGGGCAGGATCGCGGTGTCCATGATGACCGAGATGCGCGGCTCCTCCAACGCAAAGGCCAAGCGCGAGCTGGGCTGGCAGCCGAGGTATGCGAGCTGGCGGGATGGGTTCTATGGGAAGCCGACTGCGTCGGCTCGAGTTGCCTAGTTCCTAGTTGCTAGTTCCTAGTTGTGAGCGGAGGCGGCGCTTACGGAGCGCTGCCTCCATGCTCGCGACGGCTTCGGCTATGGCCTGTTGGAGCTCCGGGCTCGGGTCTGCCTTTAGGGCTTGGTTGGCCGCTTCTCCGATCGCGGCGCGGTCGGCATCCAGAGGCTCGTCGAGCTCGGCTAGGACGGCCTCGAGGGCGATCCGGGTCTGCAGCGCAGCCTCGCGTGGGCGCCGTGCGTCGAGGTCGGCCCGGGCGCGCAGCACCAGCTCCTCGCAGGCGAGCTGCTCCTCGCGCCCGCCGATCAGGGCCGCCAGGCGCTCGGCCGGAGCGAGGTCGTCGCGCTTGCGCGAGCCGCGCGGCTTGCGCGGCAGCTCGTACGCCGACGCGTAGCGCCCCTCGGCAACTTGGTCGCCGTCGCCGTAGCCCACCCGAACCACGAGGGCGTGCTCGGGCGAGACGTCGCGACCCCAGGGATCGGCCGCAGCCGCGCGGTGCGCGCGCAGAAAGCGGTTGAGCGTCGCCGCGGCGCGTGCCGCCTCGGCCTCGAGCGCGCCCTTCTCCCCGCGTAACTCATTCAGCCATGCCTCGGCCGCGTCATCCGACTCGAACGGCTCCGCGCGCACGATGCTCACGCGCGCCGTGGGCACGGACTCCACGTCGCCCTCCTCGACCTTGCGCGCCACGCGGCCGCGGAACACCCCGCGCTGCGGCGCGCCCTGGGTGCGGAGCACGATCACGTGCTCAGGCTCGTCCGCCGCCGCCTGCCTGCTCACGTAGCGACCGTCCGGCGGGCCCAGAAGGAACCCGAACTCGAACTGGACGAACGCGAACGCTGACGTAGAGGGTTAGTCGTCGCCCGCGGGGTGCTTGCCGCGCGGGTGGACCGGGATCGAGTACTTCGACGGCTTGGTCGGCACGACCGGGTTGTCGATCTGCCGCAGCCGGTCGACCAGGTTGCTCCACTGGCCCGGCTTGAGGATCGTGAGAGCCTCCTTGCCGGCCTTGGCGTTGTCGCCGAAGAGCGGGTGGAAGCCGACGTGGATGTGATCCCAGTGGTCGGGCAGCGACATCGTGTTCGCGCCCAGCGAGAGCAGGGAGATGATTTGGTGCGGCATCATCGTGCCCTGGAGCTGCATCAGGCGTCTCACCGTTATCTCGGTGATGCCGCCCGGATCCTGGTGGCCGGCGATCGGGATGCCGTTGATCTCCGAGATGTCCACGGCGTTGCCGGACGAGTGCTCGGAGACGTTGCCCGAGGCGGTGAGGTAGCTGTGGCCGCACTTGAGCGCCGAGACCGTCGGGTTGAGCCCGGAGTCGGCCAGGTACTCGAGCGTGGCGAGCACGCGCCGGTCGATTTGGCCGGTCTTGATGTCGTCGCGGCCACACTGGTAGATCGACACTCGGGAATCGCTCAGAACTCGACGCTCGAGGAGTGGCTTGGGTAGGAGCATGACCTGGCCGATCGACAAGTCGTCGCCGTTCTTCGAGTAGAGGGCGTTCTTGCCGGAGGCGCGGTAGACCGCCGTGGCCTCGAGCAGCTTCCAGCCGTCGAGGATCGGCTTGGGGTCGATCAGCGGGGCGCCCTTGCCGGTCGGGCGGATCTGGAAGAAGACGTGCGGCGCGGCGTTCGGGTCCGTCTTGCCGATGCGCCCGAGGATCGTGCCGCCGACAACGTGGGAGCCGCGGTGCAGGCGGCGCAGCTTCGAGTTCTTGGCGTTCAGGCCGAGCGCCTTCGAGAAGTAGTTCTGGAAGGTCGAGAAGCCGGCGGCCGTGGCCTGGGAGTTGAAGATCTGGTCGAGCCCGCCGGAGTTCTTGGCGTTCGGGCGGCTCGGGTGGGCGAACAGGCGCTCCTTGCTCACGCCGGCGGCGGGAGCGGCCGGGGCGGGCACGGACTCGGAATCGCTCGACGACGCGACCTTCTTCGTCTTGGTCGCCGCCTTCTTGACGCTCGCGGCGGTGTGGGAGCCCGGCTTCTGGAGGCCGGCGGTGGCGGGCTCGGTCGGCTTCGGTAGGGCCGGCGCCTTCGGCGCGGCGGCCGACGGGTCGGCGGGCGCGGCCGGGGTGCTCGGGGTGCCGTTGGCGGGCAGGGCGGTGACGGCGGTCTTGTTGTTCGGCCGCAGCGAGTTCTTCGGCACCGGGTACACGCGCGCGAGCGAGCCGAGCTGCGAGTAGGTGTACTGGTTGCCGTACACGTCCTGCAGCACGACGTACTTGCCGAGCTTCTTGGACGTCCCGATCTTCTTGACGACGCCGTCCTGCACGGCGATCACCGGGGCGCCGCTGCGGGCGAAGATGTTGATGCCGGTGCGCTTGGCGCTCGACTCGATCAGGCGCGCGGCATTCTGGCCGGCGGCGACCTTCTTGCCGGACTTGGCGATCGCGATGTCGTCGGCGTAGCGCGCATGCGCGTACACGGGGAAGCGGCCCTCGGTGAGTCCGCTGAGCGAGCCGATCACGTCCGGCGGGACGCCGGCGATCAGACGCGCGCGAAGCATCACGGAGTCGACGTACCAGCCCGCGTGGTTGTAGGCGAAGATCGCGCGGTGGATGTCCTGGCCCGCGCCGGCGGCCTTGAGATAGCGGGCCGCGGCGAAGATCGCGTCCACCGGGTTGTAGGGGTCCTTGCGGCCGTCGTGGTTCCCGTCGACGCCCCAGGTCTTCCAGGTGGAGGGGAGGAACTGCATCCAGCCAACCGCGCCGGCGGACGACACGTTGAGGTTGCGCCCGTAGTCGGTCTCGATCTCATTGATCGCCGCGAGGATCTCCCAGCGGATGCCGTACTGAATGCCGGCGGCCTGGTAAATGGGGAGAAGGAACGGCGGGACGTGGAACTGGCTGATGACGAAGTTGGGGACCGAGGTGACCTCGATGGACGGCGGCAGCGCGTCCATGAAAGTGGGGTTGTTCGGGGTCGGTGCACCGTCGGGCTTGTAGAGGGGCTTGTCCTTCTTGCCGTCGGTCTTTGCCTTCTTCTTCTGAGGGCTCAGGTGGACCTTGAGGGTTGGGGTCTTGGCCTTCTTGCCGGAGCTCGGCGTCTTGTCCGGGGTGGGGGTGGTGCCGGTCGGCGTGGTACCGGTGCCGGTCGGGGTCGGCGTGGTGCCCGGCGCCGTCGGGGTCGTCGGAGTCGTGCCCGTACCGGGGACGGTAGGCGTGGGCACGCTCGGGACGGTGGGGGTGCTGGGCAGCGGGACGCTCGGCGTGGTCGGGACGGTGACCGTGGGGATGTCGATCGAGGAGACCGGCGTGCTGTCGGTCGGGGAGTTCACCTGGACAGGGACGGTCGAACCGTCGGTCAGGGTGACCTCGACAGTCGTCGTATCAGCGGAGGCCGGCAGAGCAACCGCGGTCGCGAGAGCAGCGACCAGCGTCGCGGCAAGCACGATATAGAGGAGGCGCTTCCTCATCCTTGCTCTCTGTCTCCTCCCAAGCCCCGTAGGAGCATCCCCGCAAGCCCCGGAAAGGGACCGCGCAATCCAGCGCGCAAGCTACCAGAAGCGCCTGGCGCCGACTGAAAGCTAACCGGTGTGATCCTGCGCTGCAACTGGGAACCGTCCCTAGCTCCTAAGCCACTGAGGGTCGTGGCCGCATGAAGGGCATTTACACACTCCCTATCGGCCAAAACCGGGGAATGCTTCAGTGGTTGCAACATCCCCCGCCCGCCAAAGTGGCCATGTAATACCCACCTCGTAACGGTTCAGACATGGGATAAGGCTCAAGTAGAGGGTTAGAGTTGTCTGATTATGGGCTTGCCGGGCCGTCGCACGGCACACCCATAGAGACGCGCGCGACGATGCCCTCCTTCCGTGCTCCGTACCCGGGCCGGCATTCCGCTAGGCTGCGCACCGTGACCGACGAGCCGCAGGGTCTGCGCGACAAGCTTTCGCGTCAGAGCGAGGAGGCGCTGGGCAAGCTCGCCGAGGAGCTGCTCGGCAACCAGATGGTGGCGGGCGCGCTCCAGCGTGCGTTCGACGCGCGCGAGAAGGCATCGCAGGCCCAGGAGGCCGCGATGGGCGCCCTCGGAATTCCGTCCGCGGCCGACATCGAGCGGGTCACCCGCAGGCTGCGCTCGCTCTCGCAGCGGCTCGAATCGATCGAGGATCTGCTCGACCGCCTCGAGGAGAAGATCGGGTCGCTCGACAGCCGCATCGACGAGGCCATGCGCGGCGAGCCGATCGGGCGCAAGCTCGACGAGATCGCCCGCGACCTCGTCGCCCTGCGCGAAGCCGTCACGCCGACTGCCGATCCCGTGCCGCGGGCGCAGGAGCGGCTGACAGTCAGCGAGCAGTAGAGCCCGCTCGCTCCAGGCCCTCGAAGCCCGCCTCTCCGATTCGCACCCCCAGCTCGGCGAGCTGCTCCTGGTCGATGCGCGTGCGCTCGCTGCCCACGAGGTCGGTCACGCCGAGCACGCAACCGGTGTGCACGCCGTGGATCTGGCCGAGCTGGAACAGCGCGGCCGCCTCCATCTCCACCACGGCCCCGCCGCGGGCAACCCAGTCGTCGGTCACGCCCTCGCGCCGGTCGTAGAAGAGGTCGGTCGAGACGGTGGTTACCGCACGGCCCCCACATGCGTCGCGCAGCGCCGCGGTGAGCTCGGGGTCCGGGGCCACATCGCCGTCAGCGCCGAGCGCGGCGCTCGCGCCGTCGGCGGCCAGCGCCCGGTCCGCGGCCACGACGTCGCCGATCGCGAACCCATCGGTCAGCGCACCGCACGTTCCGATCCGGACCAAGGTGTGGGCGCCGAGGCCGATCAGCTCCTCGATCACGATTGCCGCGCTCGGTCCGCCCATTCCCGTGGCCTGCACCGTGAGCAGCTCGCCGTCGCGCGCCGCACCCGTGTAGCCCCAGAGGCCGCGGTGGTGGTTGAACATCTTCGGCTGGTCGAGCAAGGCCTGGGCAACGGCCAGCGCGCGGTGGGGATCGCCGGGAAGCAGCACGCGCTCGGCAAGGTCGGCGGCCGGCTTGATGTGGATCGGCGGGGCGTCGGGCACCCGGGGCACGATATGCCAGACTCCGGGCCGAATGGCGAAGCGCAGCCAGCAGGTGCCGGACGCGGTGCGGGATGCCGTGGAGCGCACGATCCAGGCGACGGTGGGATCGGCGCAGATCACGCGCGACCGCGCGCAGGAGGCCGTGGACGAGATCGTCCGCGGGGCGGGAGCGAGCGCCGAGTCGCTGCGCGAGCGGATCGCGGAGGCGTTCGAGGAGCGGCGACCCGCCAGCCACGACGACCTCAAGGAGATCCGCGCCGAGCTGCGCGCGATCGTCAAGCGGCTCGACGCGATCGAGAAGCGCCTGCCCACGACCAAGAGGGCACCCGCCAAGAAGACCTCGACAGCCAAAAAGAGCTCCGCCGCATCCCGGTCCCGCAAGACGAAGGGCTGACGTGAGCCCGCGCCGGGTCCTCATCACCGGAGTGGGGAGCTTCCTCGGCACCGAGATCGCTCGCCGCCTCGAGACCGATCCTGAGATCGACTACATCGCCGGCCTCGACGAGCGCCCGCCGCGGGCGCGGCTCGAGCGCATGGACTTCATCGAGGCCGACATCCGCAACCCGGTGATCTCCAAGCTGATCCCGCAGGCCGAGGTGGACACGATCGTCCACAACAAGATCATCCGCCGTCCCGGGCCGGGCATGTCCGGCCGCTCGGCGCACGACATCAACGTGATCGGCTCACTCCAGCTCCTCGCCGCCGCCGAGAAGGCGGACACGCTGCGCTCGATCGTCGTGCGCGGCTCCGCCGGCGTGTACGGCTCCGAGCCGGCGGCCCCGCAGTTCTTCACCGAGGAGATGGCGCGGCGCTACCCGCTGCGCACGCGCTTCCAGCGCGACGTCGCGGAGATCGAGAACTACTTCGACACCTTCTCGCGCCGCCACCCGCAGGTGGTCTGCACGATGCTGCGCTACCAGCCGTCGATCGGGCCGTCGCTCGATTCCCAGATCACGCGCTACCTCTCGCAGCCGCTCGTGCCGACCTACCTCGGGTTCGACCCGCGGCTTCAGTTCGTGCACGAGGTGGATGCGATCGACGCGCTCGTGGCCGCGATCAAGAACCCGGTGCGCGGGCCCGTGAACGTGGCGGCGCCGGGGACCATCGGCCTCACGCGGCTCGTGCGCCTGGCGGGCAAGCCCACGCTGCCGCTCCTGCCGGGGGTGTTCCCCACCGTGGTGGACGCCGGGCGGCGCCTTGGGCTCGATTCGATCTCGCCCGACTTCCGGCGCCTGCTGCGCTTCGGTCGCGCGGTGGACATCACGCGGCTCGTCGAGGAGGTCGGCTACACGCCCCGACACTCGACGGTCGACGCGGTGGAGGACTACGTGCGCACCCAGCGCGGCCGGCGGCTCGTGCCGGTGTTCCGCGAGGCGGTGGCGCGATGAGCTCGGGCGTCCACACGCAGTCGGGCCCCAACGGCGGGGGCGGGCAGGCCTCCCCGCCGCCGCGGGATGAGGGGCGCGATCCACGCAGCGCCCGGCCCGGGAGCTTCCCCGGCGCGTTCCCGATCGGTCCGACGATCTCGTTCCTGCGGCGCTTCCGAGCCGGGCTTGAGGGGAACCGCGACCTGTCGGCTGCGCTCGGCGAGGCGGGCGCCACGCTCCCGCGCGACCTGCGCGACGCGCTCGACCGGCTGCTCAGCCGTCTCGCCGGCGACTACCAGGAGGACGAGTGGGGCTTCGACGAGGAGTTCGCCGACGCGCTGCTCCCGTTCCTCGAGTTCCTCTACGACAGCTGGTGGCGAGTGGAGACGATCGGCGCCCGCAACGTGCCGTCGCACGGTCGCGCACTGCTCGTGGCCAACCACGCGGGCATCCTGCCGTGGGACGCGACCATGATCTCGGTCGGTCTCGTCCGCGAGCACCCGCTGCCGCGCTACCCGCGCTTCCTCGTGCTCGACTGGGCCTTCCAGCTGCCGTACATCTCGGTGGCGATGCGCAAGCTCGGCGGCGTGGTGGCCTCGCCCTACAACGCGCTGCGTCTGCTCGAGCAGGACGAGCTGGTGGCGGTGTTCCCGGAGGGAGTGAAGGGAGCGGGCAAGCCGTTCAAGGAGCGCTATCGGCTCCAGCGCTTCGGCCGCGGCGGCTTCGTGGAGCTTGCGCTCCGCACCGGCTCGCCGATCGTGCCCGTGGGGGTGGTGGGCAGCGAGGAGATCTACCCGAAGATCGGCGAGGCGCCGCCCCTCGCGCGTCTAATAGGAGCTCCGTACTTCCCCTTGACGCCGACGTTCCCATTGCTCGGCCCACTGGGCGTCGTGCCACTGCCGTCGCGCTGGCGGATCCAGTTCGGCGAACCGATCGACACCGCACGCTTCGGCCCGGACGCAGCGGAGGACCGCTCGTTCGTGTTCGAGCTCTCCGAGCAGGTGCGCGAGGCGATCCAGAACCTCGTGTACGAGGGTCTCGTCGAGCGCGGCTCGGCGTTTCTGTAGTTCGAGGCGTTTACAGCGGCAATAAGGGCGACGACCCTACGCTCTTCACTTTTTGCACCGTATGGGTGGCAAACGTGAAGCGCGTGGCTCGGGGCGCCTGTTATTGCAGTCGTAAGCGTTCGCGCGCCACCTCGGTTTGGCCGCAACGTGGCATTGGGTACTTGTCCCGCGGGAGCCCGATTACCGAGTCAATCTGCGAAAGGCAGGGATGTTGAAGAAGCGATTTCTCGCCGCCACGATGGCGGCAACGGCGGTTGTTCTGATGGCTACCGCCTCGTCGGCATTTGCGGCACCGACGTGGGCGCCGGCCAGCACCGCCACGATCCATCCGGGCGTTCAGGTGTTCACGAACGGCGCGCAGTGCACGGCCAACTTCGTCTACTACGACGCCTCGAATGTCTATCTCGGGCAGGCCGCACACTGCTCGAGCACGGGCGACAACACTGCCACGAACGGTTGCGACACGCAGTCGCTGCCGCTGGGCACGCCGGTCGACATCACGGGTGCGAGCAAGCCGGGCACGCTCGTCTACAACTCGTGGATCGCGATGCACAATGCGGGTGAGGCGGACGCGAACACGTGCCAGTACAACGACCTCGCACTCGTCAAGATCGACCCGGCGGACGTGGGCAAGGTGAACCCGTCGATCCCGTTCTGGGGCGGGCCGACCGGACTCGCCACCTCGACGACGCAAGGCGAGACCGTCCTCAGCTACGGGAACTCGGAGCTGCGCGGCGGCATCGAGCAGCTCAGCCCGAAGCAGGGCAAGAGCCTCGGGGACCAGGGCGGTGGCTGGTCGCATGAGGTGTTCACCGCGACGCCCGGCATCCCGGGCGACTCGGGCAGCGCCTTCATCAACGAGGCCGGCAAGGCGATCGGCATCCTGAGCACGCTCGAGGTCGCTCCGACTCCGGGCGGCAACGGCGTGGGCGACCTCAGCCGCGAGCTGAACTACGCGGCGAGCCACGGCGCGTCGGTCACGCTGGCCAATGGCACGGAGGCCTTCTCCGGGCCGCTGCTGCCTATCTAGTTGGCAGTTCGCAGTTGGCAGTTGGCAGAGGTGGGGTTCACCCGCCAACTGCCAACTTGCCAACTGCCAACCGTTTCCGGGTACGGTTGCGCTGCATGAGCAACTTCAAATCGCCCGCGGAATTCCGCGAGGTCATCGACAAGGTGTTCACGATCATGAGCACCGATCCGCAGATGGGCCCGGCCCTGCGCGACGCGGAGACCCCGCAGCGCTTCGAGTTCCCGGACGTCGACATGGTGGTGAACATCACCTACGCGGAGAACGGCGGCGAGCAGAATCTGCGCTGGGAGTGGTCCGACGACGTGAGCTGGGAGCCCGAGGTGGGCATGGTGATGGACTCGGACATCGCCAACCGCTACTTCCAGGGCAAGGAGAACGTGGCGATGGCGATCGCCCGCCGGCGCATCAAGACCTCAGGCAACGTGAAGAAGGCGCTCGCGCTCATCCCGATCACGAAGCCCGTGTTCGAGCGCTACAGAGAGATGCTCGAGCGCGACTACCCGCACCTCGTCGAATAGTCCGCCGTCCGCCGGGCTTAGGACCTGAGGCGCATGAGCTTCACGGCGAGCTCCAGCGACAGCAGGTCCTCCGCAGCCAGATCCAGTCCCGACAGCTCCTCGATCCGGCTGAGCCGCTGGCGCAGCGTGTTCGGGTGCACGTACAGCGCACGCGCTGTCGTGGCGATGCTGCGCCGGTCGCGCAGGTAGCGCTCGAGCGTGTCGACGAGCTGGGTGCGGCGGTCTCGGTCGTAGTCGGCCAGCTTCTGGACCGCCTGGAAGTGTGCGTCGTGCGGCGCCTCGTCGAGCGGCAGGCGCACGAGGTAGCGGTAGGCGCCAAGCTCCGAGTAGGCCATCGTGCCGCCCTCGCCTGCCGTCAGCGACTGCGCGATCTGAGCCGCGTCCGCCGCCTCGCGCAGACTCTCGCCGCTGCCGGGCGCGCCCGCGCGCTGGTCGCTGCGGCCGATCGCGACGCTCTCGGTCCTGCCTAGCTCGCCGAGCGCGGCGTCAAGCGTCTCGAGCTCGGACGAGCCGTTCTTTCGGCCCAGCGGCATCAGCGCGCGCAGCTGCCTGCGACCGCTGTCGCACAACGTCCCCGGCGCGAGCCGCCGCAGCTGGCCCTCCAGGCGCTCCGCCCGCTCGGGCCACGGCTTCTCCTCGCCGGGCCGCTCCAGGGGGCGCACCTCCACGAACACGTGCGGGCGGGCGATGTCCCAGCCCGCCGCGCGCGCTCGCGCCTCGGCGACGTCGGCGGCGCCCTCCGCCAGCGCGCTGAACAGGTCCCGCACGATGTTCTCCTCGGTGAGCCGCTCGATCAGAGCGGCCTTCTGGAGCGCCAGCGCCACCTGGCCGGCGAGCAGGTGGAGCACTTCGTCGTCGTCATCGCGGAACGAGCGGTGGGCGACGGCGATTAGCGCGCCCATCTGCTGGTCGCCCGCCGTCAGGGCCACAGCGAGCACGCCCGGGCCGCTGCCATCCGCGCTGGGCGGGCGGCTGCCCCGCGGCGCGCGGCGCTGCAGCAGCTCGAGCAGAGCCGCGCCGCCTTCGCGCGGCCACGGGGACGGGTGGTCCGGAGGATCGGCCGCCGCGAGCTCGAGCCGGCCGCGGCTCGGGTCGAGCTGGTACAGCTGGCAGAGATCGCAGCCGATCAGCTCGCGCACGCCGCTCGGCACGAGCTGGAACAGCTCCTCGCGTCCCGGTGCCGCGGCAATCTCCTGCGAGAGCCGCGCGAGCGAGGTCAGTCCCTCCACGCGCCGCCGCGTCTCTTCATATAGACGCGCGTTCTCGATCGCGCCCGCAACGAGCGAGGCGGTGTGCGCGAGGAAGTTCAGGACGCCCTCCCCGAACTCGCGCGGCGCCTCGGTGTGGAGGACCACGGTGCCGAGCACGTCGCCCGAGCGCGAGGGGATCGGCACTGCCACGATCGACTGGAAGCGGTCCTCCTCGAGCTCCGGGAAGTACTTCATGCGCGGGTCCTCGAACGCGTTCTCTCGGATGAAGGCCGGCGCATTGTGGCGAGCCACCCAGCCGCTGAGGCCCTCATCGATGCCCATTTCGACCTTGCCGACGAGGTGCGCGTACATCTCGGACGCGGCGCGCAGGCGCAAGCGGTTGCCGTCGCGCAGGTATACGAAGCAGGCGTGGCAGTTGGTGGCCTCGCTCAGCAGGTCGACGATGGAGTCGAGCACCCGGCTCAGATCGGGCGCCGAGGCGATCACCCCGATCACCTTGTAGAGCGTGTCGCTCTCGAGGCGGACGCGCTGGAGCTGCTCCGCGAGATCGTCCCCGGGAGCCCGCACCGGCGAATCTGGCGGGGTATGTGCGGTGCTCACCCTACGCTGACGATACAGCCGCTTCGCCGGGGAGATCGAACAGCGCAAGGGGCTTCCCAATCACCTGCGCCGACACGTTGAGCACTGGAATGCCTGCGATCTGACCCTGCGGCGAGCCCTCGTGCGCGTGCGCGTGTAATACGAGATGCGGCCGGTGGCGCTGGATCGGGACCGCCAGCTGGTCGCTGCCGAGCGCCGGCCACAGGTACGGCTCCTCGCCCTCGAGCGTCTCGAACGTGGGCGCATAGTGGAGCAGCGCGATGCGGATCGAGCAGCCCTGCAGGGAGGCAAGGGCCGCGTCGAGTTCCTTCGCTTCGGCTGCCGCAGCCCTGCGCCACTGCTTGTCCGCCTTGCGGCCCATTCCCCACGCGGCCCGCCCGGCGAAGCCACCCGGCGCGCCTGTCACGCCCGCGATCCCGATGCGGGTGCCGGCTACCTCCACCACGTGGGCGCCCGGGTCGAGCACCACCGCGCCCGCCTCTGCGAGCGCCGCCGCCACGGCGGTCCCGCCCTCCCAGCGGCGGTCGTGGTTGCCCAGCACGCAGACCACCGGCGCGCCCATGTCGGCGCACACCTCGGCGAGCGACGCCGCCTCTTCGGGACGCCCGGTCGCCGTGAGGTCGCCCGCGAGCAGCACGATGTCCGCGGCACTGGCGGCGGCCCTCAGCTCAGCTTGCATCGCCGCCACCTTGGTGGCGGGAGCGAAATGGAGATCGCCACCGGCGGCGACCCACATACGGCCAGCTTAACTTCGCCTAGAACAGCTGGAGGTAGCGGTCGACTTCCGCTTGCGTTACCTGCTCGTGGATCTCGGACCACTCGCGCTGCTTCACGCGCACGAAGTAGTCGATGTAGTCCTCGCGGCCGGTGTTCCCAAGCGCCGCGCGCAGCACGTCGTCGCCCTCGAGCGCGCGAGTGGCGTCGAGCAGGTTGGCCGGCAGCGTCTCGATGCCCAGGTTCTCCAGGTCCTCCGCGGTCAGGTCGTGCAGGTTGAGGTCGCTGGTCGGCGCGCCGGCGTCGAGACCCTTCTCGATTCCGTCGAGGCCCGCGGCGAGGATCGCCGTCGCGGCCAGGTACGGGTTGCATGACCCGTCCACGGTCCGGTCCTCGATCCGCCCGGCGTCCGGGATCCGCAGCATCTGCGTACGGTTGTTCCAGCCGTAGCTGATGTAGACCGGAGCCCACGCCGAGCCGCTGCGCGCGCCGATCACGAGCCGCTTGTACGAGGTCACCGTCGGCGCCGTCAGCGCGATGTACGCCTTGGCGTGCGCCTTGAGGCCGCCGATGAAGTGATACGCGGTTTCGGACAGGCCCATGCCGTTCGGATCATCCGCAGGATCCGCGTCGAACACGTTCACGCCGTCCTTCCACAGGCTCATGTGCATGTGGCAGCCGTTGCCCGTCAGGTGCGCGAACGGTTTCGGCATGAAGGTCGCGATCAACCCGCGCTCCTGTGCCATCGCCTCAACCATGTAGCGGAAGAAGATCGCGCGGTCGCATGTGGTGAGTGCGTCGGCGAACTGGAAGTTCTGCTCGAACTGGCCGTTGGCGTCCTCGTGGTCGGTGGCGTAGTTGTCCCAGCCGAGGAAGGTGCAGTTCTGCGCCACCGCGCTCACGAAGTCGAGGTTGCGCGTGAGCGCGCGCATGTCGTAACAAGGCTGCGGCAGGTTGTCGAGCGGATCGGCGAGCTCGATCGTCCCGTCGTCGTTGCGGCGCACGAGGAAGTACTCGAGCTCCGCGCCGACCTTGAACTCGAAGCCAAGTGCGGCCGCGCGCTCGAGCTGCTTGCGCAGGATCGTGCGCGGGCAGTAGAGCCACTCCTCGCCCTCCACCGTCACGTCGCAGGCGAAGCGTGCGACGCCTGGGCGCCACGGGAGCGGCGTGAGGGTGCGCACGTCGGGGATGGCGAGCATGTCGGGATCGTTCGGCTGCTGTCCGATCTCACCGGCGGCGAAGCCCGCGAAGCCGGCGCCCTCGGTCAGCAGGTCGTCGAGATGGGTGGCCGGCACGAGCTTGGCGTTCGGCTTGCCGTGCATGTCGACGAACTGCGCGAAGAGGAACTGGATGTTGTTCTTGCGTACGAAGTCGCGCACCTCGTCCGCTGAGGTCGGGGCCGTGAACATGGCGGCGGCATCAGCCGCCCCGTTGCCGCCTACGAGTACGTCCGATGCCGTCATAGCCGCCCTTCCTCTTGCCGATCGATCGCGCGCGACGCAAGCCGAAGCATCGGCGTGGGACGCCGCTCACAGCCACGTATAGCTGGGAGGCCGCGGCATGGGCAATGTGGACGTGCCCACGTTTGGGGCACGGCGGGTGTGCGACTTCTCCACAAATAGCCGTCTTTGGGCCCATGTGGGCTGTGCAGGCTTGACGGTCCGGGGGTTGTACGTGTAAATCGCCACTTAGAGAGGCCAATCGGACCGGAGGGACGGACTCATGGCTGATGATCTGACTCCTGCCAATCCAGGGGCAGGTGCTCTGGACATCGACGAGCTCGATTACGCCGAGGGTGGGCTCGTAAAGGGGACAAACTGGTGGGGCGCGTTTGTCGTAGGCCTCGCCGGCACGATCCTGGTAACGGGGATCGCGCCGGTGATGGTCACGACGCTCGGCGCTGCGTCGATCCCGTTGATCGTCTTCATCACGATCACGGGCTATCTCCTTTGTCTGCTACTGGCGGAGCTCTCGGCGATGATGCCCGAGAGGGCAGGTGGCGCACCCTCGTATGCCTACCCGGCCTACAAGGACAAGTGGCCGCGCTTCGCCAAGCACGTGAACGGAGCAACCGCCTGGATGTACTGGCTCGGCTGGTTCCCCGTGGCGCCGCTGAACATGATCCTCGCTTCGTTCTACCTGGCCGACCGCTTCAACCTCAACACCACCTCCGGATTCACCCCTATCCATACGTTCATCGCCTGGTGGACGCTCGGCATCGCGGTTGTGGGCATCCTGCTGTTCTTCATCCCCGCGTATTTGGGGATCAGGATCGGCGCCGGCTTCGCCACCGTGCTCGGCCTGCTGTCCATGATCCCGCTGACGTTCCTGGCCGTTTGCTGGATCTTCACGGGCAACGCCGACTGGGGCCAGCTCTCGGGCTTCCACCAGCTCGACGGCTCCGCATTCTTCTCGGGGGTGGGCGGTGATGGATGGTTCACGGTGTATGCGGCGTACGCCTTCCTGCTCACCTGGAACGTGATCGCCATGGAGGCGGCCGCCTGCTACATCGGCGAATGCCGCGACCCGGAGCGCGACGCGAAGATCGCGATGAACCTGGAGGGTGGCTACGGCCTCTTCATCTACACGCTCATCCCGATCGGCTTCATCACGATCCTGGGCGCCAAGGCGCTCGGCAACCCGGACCTGGTGGACCCGAACACGATGTTCGTGACATTCGCCGGCAAGGCGCTGAACACCAGCGGCGAACTGCTCAACTGGATCATTGCGTTGATGCTGATCATTGCGCTGGCACTCTCGGCGCTCAACGCGATCATGGGCTGCGCCAGGTCTCTCCACCAGATGTCGGTGGACGGCCAGTTCCCAAGGTTCTTCCAGCACATCAACCATCACGGGGTGCCGGATCGGGCCATGTTCTTCAACGTGTGCTTCTCGCTGGTGGTCATCCTGCTCGGTGGGGCCGTCGAGATCTACACGTTCTCGAACGTCGGCTACACCGGCTCGTTCCTGTCGGTGCTGGTGGGCTACTACCTGCTTCGTCGCTACCGGCCGAACGTCAAGCGGCCGGTGCGGTTGCCGGAGTTCATGAAGTACGTCGCCCTTGGAATGGCGGTCTTGTACTTCGTGATCTGGCTGTACGGCGGGATCAACTACGCCCGAATAGGCGACACGAGGATCTACTACTTCCTCGGCTGGGCGGTGGCCCTCGCCTACATCCCGTTCTACCTGTACAGGACGCGGATCGAGGACAAGCGTGAAGCTCCACCCGAGCAGAGCGTGCAGATGCCGCCGGGGGTGGTCCCATCAGAGTGAACCCCCGGCAGAGATCGGGGGAGCCACCTGACCCTGACACCCTGATCGTACGCGCGGTCCTCCTCGCCTCAGAGGAGCGCGAGATCCCACGGGCGGCGGTGGACCTCGCCGCCCGTATTGCTGAGCGCTCGAACGCGCCGGTGCACGTGTTCAGCATCGCGCGCGTGTGGGGCACGAGCTTCGGCTTCCCCAACCCCGGGCTGCTACCCACCAAGAAGGAGTGGGACAGGCAGTACGACGTGGTGCGGAAGGCCGTCGCGCGGCTGCGGCGCAAGGGCGTCGAGGCGGACGCGCGTGTGATCGGCTCGCGGGCAGCGGCCAAGCGCATCGTGCAGGAGGCGAAGCGTCTGAAGTGCGACGCCATCGTCATGGGCGCCGATCCGCCGAAGCACATGCTGCTGCGGGACTTCAGCTGGGCCCACGAGCCCTACCGCGTCAAGGCCAAAGCAGGGGACCTGCCGGTCTACCTGGTGCTGGACGAGGCGCTAGAGTCGGCCGCCTGAGCGCGCTCTCCGAAGTCGCCGAATTCCTGAGGCGCAACGCGCCCTTTGACACGCTCTCCGACGAGGAACTCGAGCGGATAGCGGCGGTCTCCGCACTTCACACCTATCGCGCCGGTCAGCTCGCGCTGATCATGTACGGCGAGCCCACGCGCTACCTGTTCGTCATCCGGACGGGAGCGATGGAGCTGCTGCACGGCACCGAGATGGTCGAGGTGCTCGAGCCCGGCCAGTGCTTCGGCCACCCTTCGCTCGTCTCGGGCCTCGCGCCCTCGTTCAGCGTGCGCGCCCGCGAGGACTCCACCTGCCTGCTCATCCCCGGCGAGGTCGCGCTGGAAGTGTTCTCCAACCCCGCCGGCGCGCGCTTCATCGCCCGCAGCCTGCGCGACCGAATCGTCCGGACCGAGCAGATCGCCCGCGGCGTGCCCGAGCTGTCGCTCACGCGCGTCGGTGCTGTTGCACAGCGCCCGCCGGTCACAGTCAGCCCGGACGAGAGCGTGCGCGACGTGGCCCGGACCCTCACCGAGTCGAAGGTCACCGCCGCATTCGTGGAGACGCCAAACGGGCCAGGGATCGTCACCGACGCAGACCTGCGCGAGCACGTGCTCGGCGCCGGGCTTGGGGCGGACTCGCCGGTGCGCGCCGCGGTGCGCTCGCCCGCGCTGTCCGTGCCCGCCGAACGGACGGTCGGCGAGGCACTGCTCGAGCTGCTCGACTCCGGTCTGCGCGAGGCGCTCGTGACGGAGCGCGGCCAGGTGGTCGGAATCGTCTCGCTCGAGCACATCGCTGCGGGCGAGCGCTCAGTGTTCTCCCTGCGCCGCGAGATCGACAAGGCCAAGGACGAGGACGCGCTCGTGCAGCTCGTGGTCGACGGCGTTCCGCGGCTGCAGGCTTCGCTGCTCGGCGCAGGCCTCGACCCGGTGGACGTGAGCCGCGCCCTCTCGGTGCAGAGCGACACCGTCACCGCGCGCTTCGTGGACTTCGCCTTTGCCAAACGAGGCGCCTCGCCCGTGCCGTGGGCGTGGATGGGCCTCGGAAGCGTCGCTCGTCGTGAGATGACGATCGCGTCTGACCAGGACAACGCACTCGCATTCGCCGACGAGGGCGGTGCCGAGGCGGACGACTTCTGGGCTGTTGCGGCCGCGGACGTGAACGCGGGGCTCGCCCGTTGCGGCTTCGGCGAGGACAACGCCGAGGTGCTCGCGCGCGATCACCGCTGGCGCATGCCGGCGAGCCGCTGGCGCGGGATCTTCCAGGAGTGCCTCGAGTACCCGGACTCGTCGCACCTCGTGCGCGCAGCGGTGACGTTCGACTTCCGGCACGTGATGGGCGGGCTGGAGATCGTGCCGCCGCTCGTCGACGTAATGCGCCGCGCGCGCGAGTACCCGGACTTCGTGCGCCGACTCGCCCGTACCGCCACCGACTGGGAGGTGCCGCTCAAGCGGCGCAACTCGATCGCCACCGGCAAGGACGGGCGCTTCGACGTGAAGAAGGGCGGCTCGCTCCCGATCAGCAACCTCGGCCGCCTCTACGCGCTGTCGGGCGGCATCACCACCTCCGCGACGCTCGACCGCCTGACGGCGGCAGAGGAGGTCGGCCAGGTCGACGCGGACACGGCCGCGTCGCTCAAGGAGGCGTTCGGGATCGTCCTGCGGGTGCGCCACGAGTACCACGCCGCCTGCTACCGGGCGGGGGTCAAGGCCACCAACCGGATCGATCCGGACGAGCTCTCAGCGCCGCGCCGAGCCGAGCTGATCGAGGCACTGCGAGCGGTCCAGGACGCACAGAAGCGCCTGTCCGTGCTACGCCCACTGGGCATGTAGGAACTCCACATACAGGTCCCCCGAATTGTGCGGTCTGGAGCCATGACCGGTGGGACAGACCCACACTAGACTCGCCTCGATGTGCGGCATCGTGGGGCTGTTCAGCAAGTCGCTGTCCGTCAGTGAGCGCCTAGGCGAGCACCTGGGAGACATGCTGCTCGAGCTGTCCGACCGGGGCCCGGACAGCGCCGGCGTGGCGATCTACCGGAACCCCGCGCCGGCGGGCTCGACCAAGGTCTCGCTGCACTCCACCGACCCGGACTACGACTGGGAGGCGCTGCGCGAGGAGCTCGACCAGCGCTTCGGCTGCTCGGAGCCCGACGTCCGCGCGAGCCACGCGGTGTTCGTCGTCGACGCCGAGTCGCAGCTCGTCCAGGAGTGGCTGCGCGAGCGCCGCCCGGAGCTGCGCGTGATGAGCGCCGGCTCCGCGATCGAGATCTACAAGGAGGCCGGGCTCCCGCGCGACTTCGTCACCCGCTTCGCGCTCGACAACGTCCAGGCAAGCCATGGGCTCGGCCACACGCGCATGGCCACCGAGAGCGCGGTCACGACGGACGGCTCGCACCCGTTCTGGACCGGGCTCGACCTCTGTCTCGTCCATAACGGCTCGCTCTCGAACCACAACTGGCTGCGCACCCGCCTGCGCCGCGAGGGCATCGAGTTCGAGACCGAGAACGACTCCGAGGTGGCCGCCGGCTACCTCACCTGGCGGCTCGCCCAGGGCGACTCGCTGGAGCAGGCGCTTGAGAGCTGCCTTGGCGAGCTCGACGGCTTCTACACCTTCGCCGTGGGCACCGCGGACGGCTTCGCGGTGCTGCGCGACCCGATCGCGTGCAAGCCCGCCGTGATGGCCGAGACCGACGACTGGGTGGCGATGGCGTCCGAGTTCCGCGCCATCGCCGTCCTTCCCGGCGCCGCCGAAGCCACCGTGTGGGAGCCGGCCCCGGCCACCGTCTACAGCTGGGAGAGGCAGCCCGTCGGATGACGACGACGAGCCCCGTCACGGTCGAGACTGTCGATCTCGACGTCACGCCGCTGCGCGAGCTCAACCAACGCCTCCACGACCTGGGTGACCCACCCAAGCCGAGCGCCTGGCGGCTGGTCAACCCCGGCGGCCGGCACGCGATCGCGGTCGGGCTCGACACCGACGTCGAGATCGACATCGAGGGACACGTGGGCTACTACTGCGCCGGCATGAACAAGCGCGCCACGGTGCGCGTGCACGGCAACTGCGGCGTCGGCCTTGCCGAGAACATCATGTCCGGCTCGGTGATCGTGGACGGCAACGCCAGCCAGTCCGCGGGGGCGACCGGCCGCGGCGGCCTGGTCGTGATCCACGGCGACGCCTCCTCACGCTGCGGCATCTCGATGAAGGGCACGGACATCGTCGTCCACGGCTCCGTCGGCCACATGAGCGCGTTCATGGCGCAGAAGGGCCGGCTCGTGGTCTGCGGCGACGCCGGCGACGGCCTCGGCGACTCGATCTACGAGGCACGCCTCTATGTGCGCGGCTCGGTGGCGGCGCTCGGCGCCGACTGCATCGAGAAGGAGATGCTCGGCGAGCACCTGCTCGAGCTGCGCGAGCTGCTCGACGCCGCCGGCCTGCCGGACGCGGACCCGACCGAGTTCCGCCGCTACGGCTCGGCGCGCCAGCTCTACAACTTCCACGTCGACAACGCGGGCGCGTACTGATGGGCGAGGGGAACGGCAACGGCTGGAGCCCCGGGCTCCGCGAGTCGGCGACCTTCGACCGCAACGTGATCGCGGAGATCCAGCGCGCGGCCACCGAGGGCATGTACGACATCCGCGGCTGGGGCGCCAAGCGGCGCGTGCCGCACTTCGACGACCTGCTCTTCCTCGGCGCGAGCGTGTCCCGCTACCCGCTCGAGGGCTACCGCGAGCGCTGCGCCACCGACGTCGTGCTGGGCGACCGCTTTGCGTCCAAGCCGCTCCATCTCGAGATACCCATCACGATCGCCGGCATGAGCTTCGGCGCTCTCAGCGCCCAGGCCAAGGAGGCGCTCGGCCGCGGCGCGTCCGAGCTGGGCACCTCGACCACCACCGGCGACGGCGGCATGACGCCGGAGGAGCGCCAGTCGTCGAAGACGCTCGTCTACCAGCTGCTGCCCTCGCGCTATGGGATGAACCCGGACGACCTGCGCGCCGCCGATGCGATCGAGATCGTGGTGGGCCAGGGCGCGAAGCCGGGCGGCGGCGGGATGCTGCTCGGCCAGAAGATCTCCGCCCGCGTGGCCGAGATGCGCGACCTCCCCGAGGGCATCGACCAGCGCAGCGCCTGCCGGCACCCGGACTGGACCGGCCCCGACGACCTCGAGATCAAGATCGGCGAGCTGCGCGAGATCACCGACTGGGAGAAGCCGATCTTCGTGAAGATCGGGGCGAGCCGCACCTACTACGACGTCGCCCTGGCGATCAAGGCCGGCGCCGACGTGATCGTGCTCGACGGCATGCAGGGCGGCACCGCCGCCACCCAGGAGGTCTTCATCGAGCACGTTGGCATCCCGATCCTCGCCGCGATCCCGCAGGCGGTCGAGTCGCTCCAGGAGCTCGACATGCACCGCAAGGTGCAGCTGATCGTCTCCGGCGGGATCCGCAGCGGCGCGGACGTGGCCAAGGCGCTCGCGCTCGGCGCCGACGCGGTTTCGAGCGGCGTGGCCGCGCTCATCGCCCTGGGCGACAACTCCCCGGCCTTCGCCGACGACTACGCCGCGATCGGGAGCGCCCCGGGCTTCTACGACGACTGGCAGGAGGGCCGCGACCCGCTGGGGATCTCCACCCAGGACGAGGGGCTCGCGGCGCGCTTCGATGCCGAGCTCGGGGCTGTTGTCGCCGAGCGCGATCAACGCCGCCGTTCCGATCGACACCGCGTCGGCGCCGAGCGCGAGCGCCTTCGCCACGTCGGCGCCGGAGCGGATGCCGCCCGAGACGACGAGCTGCACCTTCCGGTGCATCCCGAGCTCCTGCAGCGCGTCGACTGCGAGGCGCACGGCGGGCAAGGTCGGGATCCCGACGTGCTCGATGAAGACGTCC
>DATBKS010000168.1:0-9518 GCA_036555755.1 Thermoleophilaceae bacterium | reverse complement strand
GCCGTAGCCTTGCGGCATGGAGCTCACGCTTTCCCAGTGCTTCGTCATCGTCCATGACCCCGAGAACGCGCTGTCCTTCTATCGCGACGCGCTCGGCCTCGAAGTGCGCAACGACGTCGCCAACGAGGGCTTTCGCTGGATCACCGTCGGCGCTCCCTCCGAGCCGGGCCTCTCGATCGTCCTGACCAACTACGTGAACGGCGGGCCGGGCGACAGCGACGCCCTCAACGCGCTGCTCGCCAAGGGCGCCCTGAACGGCGTCCACTTCCACACGGACGACCTCGACGCAACGTTCGACAAGCTTGTCTCGTCGGACGCCGAGATCGTCCAGGAGCCCACCGACCAGCCGTGGGGCACGCGCGACTGTGCCGTGCGCGACCCCTCCGGAAACCTCGTACGCATCGACCAGCCGCCCGCCGCGTAGTCACGCGGCGGGCGACCGCCGACTACAGGCTCAGTTCAGGTCGAACCGGTCGAGGTTCATCACCTTGACCCACGCGGCCACGAAGTCGCGCACGAACTTCTCGCGCGCGTCGTCGCTCGCGTAGACCTCCGCGAGCGCGCGCAGCTCGGAGTTCGAGCCGAACACGAGGTCGACCCGGCTGCCGATCCACTTGACCTCGCCGGTCGCCATGTCGTGGGCCTCGTAGGTGTCCGGGTCGGCCGACGTCGGCTTCCACGTGGTGCCCATGTCGAGCAGGTTCACGAAGAAGTCGTTGGTCAGCGATCCGGGGTTCGAGGTGAGCACGCCCAGCTGCGATCCCTTGTGGTTCGCGCCAAGAACACGCAGTCCGCCCACGAGGACGGTCATCTCCGGGGCGCTCAGGGTGAGCAGGTTGGCCCTGTCCACGAGCAGGTACTCGGCGGGCAGCCTGGCGCCTGGGCGCAGGTAGTTGCGGAAGCCATCCGACTTCGGCTCGATCACCTCGAAGGACTCCACGTCGGTCTGCTCCTGGGTGGCGTCGGCGCGGCCCGGCGCGAAGGGAACCTCCACGTCGTGCCCCGCCGCCTTCGCGGCCTGCTCGACGCCCACGCCGCCGGCGAGGACGATCAGGTCCGCGAGCGAGATCTTCTTCCCGCCTGAGGCGGAGGAGTTGAACGACTCCTGGATGCCCTCCAGCGTGCTGAGCACTCTCGCGAGCTGGTCGGGCTCGTTGACCTCCCAGTCCTTCTGCGGCTCGAGCCGGATGCGGGCTCCGTTGGCGCCGCCGCGCTTGTCGCCGCCGCGGAAGGTCGAGGCCGACGCCCACGCCGTCGCTACCAGCTGCGATACGGTCAGCCCGGACTCGGCGATCTGGCCCTTGAGCGCGGCGATGTCGTTCGCGTCGACGAGCTCGTGGTCGACATCCGGCAGCGGGTCCTGCCAGATCTGGACCTCGTCGGGCACCTCGGGACCGAGGTAGCGCACGACCGGGCCCATGTCGCGGTGCGTCAGCTTGAACCAGGCGCGCGCGAACGCGTCCGCGAGCTCCTCCGGATTCTCATGGAAGCGCCGCGAGATCTTCTCGTACACCGGGTCGAACCGAAGCGAGAGGTCGGTCGTCAGCATGGTCGGCGCACGCCGCTCGGAGTCGGGCATCGGGCCCGGCACCGTGCCTTCCCCGGCACCGTCCTTCGCGACCCACTGGTACGCGCCGGCCGGGCTCTTGGTCAGCTCCCACTCGTAGCCGAACAGGTGCGCGAAGAAGTCGCCGCCCCACTTCGTCGGCGTCGTGGTCCAGGTGACCTCGGGGCCGCCGGTGATGGCGTCCGCGCCCTTGCCGCTCGCGTATGAGCTCTTCCAGCCGAAGCCCTGCTCCTCGAGTGGGGCGGCCTCGGGCTCTGGGCCGACGCTGTCCGCGGGGCCCGCGCCGTGCGTCTTGCCGAACGTGTGGCCGCCGGCGATCAGCGCGACGGTCTCCTCGTCGTTCATCGCCATGCGGCGGAACGTCTCGCGGATATCGATGGCCGCACGCACCGGGTCAGGGTCGCCGTTCGGGCCCTCGGGGTTCACGTAGATGAGGCCCATCTGGACGGCCGCCAGGGGGTCCTCGAGCTCGCGGTCACCTGTGTAGCGCTCGTCATCGAGCCAGACCTTCTCGGGGCCCCAGTAGACGTCCTCGTCCGGCTCCCACACGTCCTCGCGCCCGCCGGCGAAGCCGAAGGTCTTGAAGCCCATCGACTCGAGGGCGACGTTGCCCGCGAGGATCATCAGGTCGGCCCAGGAGATGCTCTGGCCGTACTTCTGCTTGACCGGCCACAGCAGCCTGCGTGCCTTGTCGAGGTTCGCGTTGTCGGGCCAGCTGTTCAGGGGCGCGAAGCGCTGCTGGCCGGCACCGGCGCCGCCGCGGCCGTCGCTGATGCGGTAGGTGCCCGCGCTGTGCCAGGCCATCCGGATGATGAGCGGGCCGTAGTGGCCGAAGTCGGCGGGCCACCAGTCCTGCGAGGTGGTGAGCGCCTCCTCGATGTCCCGCTTCACGGCGGGAAGATCGAGGGCCTTGAACGCCTCGGCGTAGTCGAAGCCCTCGTCGAGCGGATTGGCCTCGGCCGGGTTCTTGGCGAGGATCTTCAGGTTGAGCTGGTTGGGCCACCAGCCCCGGTTCCCCCCGCCCTCACTCGGGTACGGCGCGCGTCCGTTTCCGTTCGCGTGCGGGCAGCCACTTTCGCTCGGCGGCTCGCTGTTCGGGGCGACTGGGGCGTCAGAAGTCTCAGACACGGGGCATCCTTTCGAGGGTCAGGGGGTCTTGCTGGAAGTTGAGGTCGAGCAGGCTGGGCAGAGGCCCTGATAGACGACCTCGGCCTCGTCGACCGCGAAGCCGTGATCGTTGGACGGGGTCAGACACGGTGCATCGCCGACGGCGCAATCGACGTCCGCGATGGCGCCGCACGACCGGCACACGATGTGGTGATGGTTGTCAGCGACGCGCGACTCATAGCGCGCGACGGACCCGGGCGGCTGGATGCGCCGCACCAGACGCGCGTCGGTCAGCGCCTGCAGCACGTCATAGACAGCCTGGCGGGACACTCCGCTCTGCTGCTCGCGCACGAGGCCGATGATCGAGTTCGTGTCGGCATGCGGATGCTCATAAACCACACCCAACACCGCGACCCGAGGACGCGTGACGCGCAGGGACGCCCCGCGCAGCAATTGCTCGAGTTCCGGGCCAGCCGACACCACCGCAGTGTTGCACAAATCTGGACGGAGTCCAGATTAGCCGGGGACTTGCTGCTCCGCACCGCCGACTTCGATGAGATCGGACATCGCCGGCGCGGCGTCGAGCAACTGTCGCGTGCGCTCGTGGCGGGGAGTCTGGAAGACCTGCTCCACCGATCCCTCCTCGCAGATCCGGCCGTCGTGGAGGATCAGGACGCGGTCGGCGATGGACGCCACCACCGGGAGGCTGTGCGTGATGAAGATGAGCGACAGCGAGAGGTCCCGCCTGAGCTCGGTCAGGAGCTCGATCACCGCCGCCTGGACCGAGACGTCCAGAGCGGACGTGATCTCGTCGCACACGAGCAGCGACGGAGCCGCCGCCAGAGCCCGAGCGATCGCTATTCGCTGGCGCTCCCCCCCGGACAGCTCCCCGGGGAAGCGCCGCCCGAGTCCGACCGGCAGGCGGACCCGTTCCAGCAGGCGCTCCGCCTCGGCCCGAGATTCGCGCCCTGACATCCCGCGGAGGATCCGGGCGGGGCGGGCCACCTCATCGATGACCCGCCTGCGCGGGTTGAGCGATTCGTATGGGTTCTGGAACACCATTTGGCAGCTGCGGTGCAGTTCGCGCGACCGCGCGCGTGCGGCTCCGGCCAGTTCCTTGCCGCCAAGCGCCATCCGGCCACCGGCGGGAGGGTGCAGTCCGGCTATCGCGCGCGCGATGGTGGTCTTGCCGGAACCAGACTCGCCCACCAGCGCGACACATTCGCCTACGTGCACGTGGAACGAGACGTCCTCCGCCGCCACGACGGTCGCTCTACGGCCCTGATGGAGCACCCGCAGGTGCTCGACCGAAAGGAGCAGCGTCGCTTGATCCACCACCGGAGGCCCAGGCGCGGTCTCCATGGAGGGCAGAGGGGGCGTCTCGTGGGCTCTGATGCAGCGCACTGTCCTGCCTGCGTCAGAGAGCAACTCGGGCACCACCGTCGTGCACTCCACGACCACTTGAGGGCAGCGGGGAGCGAACGGGCAGCCGCTTGGCCTGTTCGAAAGGCCGACGGCTACGCCCGGGATGCCGCGTACCGCCTTGCGCACGCGGTGCTCGGGGATGGAGGCGACGAGACCTCTCGTGTATGGATGGCGGGGGCGCGAGAGAAGCTCGCGCGCCGGACCCTGCTCCACCACCAGGCCGCCGTACATCACCGCGATTTGGTCGGCCACCTGGGCCACGACCGCCAAGTCGTGCGAGACATAGACCATGGCGACCTCGCGCTGGTCGCGAAGCCGCGCTATCTCGTCGAGGATCCGCGCCTGCGTAACGACGTCGAGGCCCGTGGTCGGCTCGTCGAGCACCATCAGCGGCGGTTCGTTGGCCAGGGCGCAGGCGATCAGCACACGCTGTTGCTGGCCTCCCGACAACTCATGGGGGAAGCGCCGGCCGAACTCACGCGTGGCCGGGAGCTGCACACGGCTGAGGCCCTCAAACACCCAGTCGGGGGATCCGCCACCCGCCGCGCCCGTGCGCATGTCGGACAGCGCGGCCGCGATCCGCAGCGACGGGTTGAGGCTCGTGGCCGGATCCTGCGGTACGTGCGAGACGACTCGCCCGCGCAGCCTGCGCGCCTCCTTCTCGTTGCGGAGCGCGATGCGATCGCCTCCGATCTCGACCTCCCCGCTCGCGATGCGCATCCCGGGACGGGCGTAGCCGAGCAACGCATACGCGGTGGTGGTCTTGCCCGAACCGGACTCCCCGACAAGCCCCAGCGTCTCGCGCGGGCCGAGCTCCAGGTCGACGTGCTCGACGACCGGCTGGCCCGAGTCGAGAACGACGGTGAGGTCGCTCACCTTCAGCGCCGGTCGACCCTTGTTCACGCGACCTCGGTCGGAGAGTAGGTCGGGGCGCCCGGGCCGGTCGGCGATGCCACCGCCTCGGCGATGCGCTCCGTGCGCCCGAGCGTGTGGGAGACGGCGTCGCCGACGAGGTTCACGCCGATCGTGAGCGTGGCGAGCATCAGCGCCGGAACGAGGGTGGCCCACACGTTGATTGAGATGATGGGCCGATTCTCGGAGATCATCAAGGCCCAGTTGGCGGCCGGAGGCTGGATGCCGATGCCCAGGAAGTTGACGGCCGCGATCAACAGGATCGAGAAGGTCACCAGAAGGCCGAGGTTCGCGATCACCGGCGGGAGGATGTTGGGGAATATCTCCCGCCTGAGGATCGATGACGTGGACTCGCCGCGCAAAACCGCAGCCTCCACGTATCCGCGGGTCGCGGTCTCCTTGGTCGCGCTGTAGACGATTCGCGCCATCCCCGGGCTTAACACGATCGCTACCCCCGCGATGAGCGTCAGCTCACTCGTGCCCACGCTCGTGGCAACCAGAAGGAAAAAGAGGAGTGGAGGGAAGCAGAGCACGACATCGACCGTGCGCATGAGGATTGGGTCGACGATTCCGCCCACGTAACCCGCGATCAGCCCGATGGCGAGCCCGATCACGAAGCAGAGCGCGGTTGCGGCAAGCGAAAGCCAGATGACGCTCCGGCCGCCCCAGAGCACGCGAGTGAGCACGTCGCGCCCGAGGTAGTCGAGCCCGAGTGGATGACCGGGCCCGGGTCCCGTTCCGGGAGCGCCGACGATTGCGGCTGGGTCGTTACTCGTGAAGAAGGGCCCGAAGAGCGCGATCACCAGCACGGCGACCAGCAGCACCATGCCGCACGCTCCCCGACCGGTCCGCATGAACGCCGGCAGCCGTCGCGTGGTGAACGCTCGCCCGCTCACAACTGCGTCCGCAACTTGGGAACGAGGAGCACCACGAGGAGGTCGGCAAAGATGTTGATGAGGATGTAGATCGTCGCCAGGATGAGGGCGATCGCCTGCACCTCGGTGGTGTCATGGCTGTTCACGGCATCGACCAGCTGCTTGCCGATGCCCGGGTAGCCGAAGACGGTCTCCGTCACGATCACGCCTCCGAACAGGTACTGCACCGACAGCGCGAAGATCTGGATGCTCGGCGCGAGTGAGTTCCGGAGCACGTAGCGGCGCATTACCTTCGGCTCAGAGATGCCGTGGAGCCGCGCGGTCTGCACGTAGTCGGCTTTCAGGACTTCGATCGTGCCCACGCGGACCAGGCGCACGGTCCAGGCCACCGACACCGCCAGCAACGTCAGCACAGGGAGCACCAGGATCTTCGGCTGGGTCAGGGCCCAATCCCCAGGGGGGAGCACCGAGACCGGCGGCAGCAGGTCGAAGACGACGAAGAAAACTGTGACGAGGATGGTCGCGACTACGAACTCGGGTAGGGAGACGAACACCAAAGACGCGACCGAAATGAGGTGGTCCGGCCAGCGTCCCGCCTTGACACCGGCGAGAACTCCGAACGTGAGGGATATCGGGATCAGGAAGAACGTCGTGACGAGCGCCAGGGTGACGCTGTTGGCGAGCGGTGAGCGGATGGTCGGCCAGACGGGCGCCTTCGGCGCACCCTGAGCGATCACGACGGCCGAGTCGCCGAGGCGACCGTGCACCACGTCGTTGAGCCAGTCGACGTATCGCCTGGTGATCGGCTTGTCGTACCCCAGCCGATGATCCAGGACGCGAACCGCCTGTGGGTTGGCGCTGTGCCCGAGGATCGACGTCGCCGGCGAGCCGGGAATCACAGAGGTCGCGAAGAAGATCACCGCCGACGCCACCAACAGCGTCACGAGCCCCTGCGCCAGCCGGCGCACGACAAAGCGGGCGAGCGGATGCCTTGTACGCTCGCGTTCCGTCGTCGCGGGCGGCCCCGAGAGCTCGACGGCGGCGCCGCTCACCTACGGGCGCCCCGCACCCTCAACTGATGAGCCCCCAGTCCCAAACGCGCTGGTCGCCGGTCGGATAGGCCCAACCTACACCCGGACCGCCAACACCGGCGACACGCTTGGAAAGCCCATCGAGGTTGTGAATCAGACCCCAGAAGATGTAGCCACCCTGGTCCCACTGGATCTTCTGCAGCTGGTCCCAATACTGCTTGGACTTGGTGGGGTCGGTCTCGCCGATTGCCTTGTAATACAGGGCGTCGAACGACGGGCTCTGCCAATGGGTCTCGTGGAGCGGGGCTCCCGTCACCAGGGCCTGGGCGTAGAAAGCCTGGAGCGAACCGATTGCCCAGATGTTCTGGGCAAACGTCATCTTGGTGAACAGGAGGTTGGGGTTGTAGTAGTTGGCCGGCGGCACCACCTTGAGCTGTGCGCCCGAGATGCCGGCGCTCTTGACCTGCTGTATGTAGGCCTGCGCGGCCTGGAGTTGGCCCAGGCCGGCGTCCGTACTCGTCAGCGTGAAGCGGAGGTCCGACTGCCCGGCGGCCTTCAGCAGCGACTTCGCCTGTTCGACGTCGTGCTGACGCTGCGGCAGCGAGTCGTTGTAGTGCGGGAAGTCTTTGCCCGCGAGGTCGTTCATGATCTCGCCGAAGCCATTCAGGGCGGCATTGATGAGCCCCTGGCGGTCGGCCAGCAGCTTCATCGCCTGACGCACCTTGACGTCGTTGAAGGGCGCCTGATCGACGCGCATGTTGAAACAGGCCGACAGCCCATAGGCGCCGACCAGCACCTCGTACTGGCTACCGTGGAGGCCCGCCCTCGCCTGCGTCGAGTTCAGCAATCCGCAGATGTCGATCTGGCCGCTCAGCAGTGCGTTCAGCCGCGCGGTGTCGTCGTCGATATCCAGTAGCTCGAGCCTGTCTGGATAGGGCTTTGGAGAGTCCCAATAATCCCGATTCGCGGTGAAGGTCGTGCGCGTGCCCGGGGTGAAGGTCTCGAGCTTGTAGGGACCCGTTCCGACCGGTTTGTTGAAGTTCTTCGCGCCGTCCTGGACCACAATCGCGGCGTTGAAGTAGCCGAAGTACTGCTGGAGCTGGCCGATCGGGCGCTTGAGCGGGACCCGCACGAGCGTGTCGCTGAGCTTCTTGAGTTCCGCAAGGCGGATGTTCTGCCCCGCGTAGTGCCCGAGGTGCTCGGGCCTGCCGAGCGTCCGGAGCGTGTAGATCACGTCGTCGGCCGTGAACGGCTTGCCGTCGTGCCAGGTCACGCCGTCGCGCAGCCGCATTTCCCAAACGGTGGCGTCGGCGTTGGGCTGCCAGTCGGTGGCCAGGCCGGGCTCGAGCTTGTGGTCGGCTCCGACGCGCATGAGCGGGTCGTAGACGCAGTAACCGCGGAAGCTGTCGACCGGCGTATTTCCGAGCGCGGGGTCGAAGGTCTCGCTTGTGCCGTTTCCGATGTAGCCGACACGCAGGGTTCCGCCCTTGCCGGGCGTTCGGGGCGGAGGCCCTCCCCCGGCCGCTGCCGCTGTCGCCGTGCCGGCTGCGGCGCTGGATGTGCTGCTGCTGCCACCACCGCAGGCGGCCAGCAACCCCGAGGCTGCGAGGCCAAGCCCGGCGGTTCCGGCCCCGAGCATGAGACGCCGTCTGGTGAAACTGTCCTGGGACAGGATGTCCGGCTCAGCACCCGGTGACGGCGCGACGTGGTCGTCGTCGCGGCCAGGACCCCCGTCGTGTCGAGATTCCTCGGTCCCCACGGCTATCTCCTTCTGTCGCTTCGGCTGCGCGCGTCGGTGTCCCCGAAAACTGCTGGACTCTCGAACCTTCCCGCTATCGGTGGCCGATGGGTAGGCATTTTCGGCGGTTGTTGTAGGACTCCCTTCGGATTGCCGTTGCCGCCGCGTCCAGCGCCGCGAGAGCGCGGGTACCGTCAGGCGCGACCCGTAGGAGGACGCGCATGCAGAACGCCGAGGCAACCGCCACTCGAACGACCACATACCGCGCCGAGCCGGTCGGGAGCCTGCTGAGGCCCGCTCCGCTGAAGAAGATGTTCGAGCGCATCTTCTCGTCGCACTCGTCCCACGCCGTGCAGGTGCTGGGTGACGACGAGCGTGGGCAGCTGGAGGAGCTCGAAGCCCTCGCCGAAGAGGCGATCAGAGACGCCGTTGCGCGTCAGCTGAGCGTCGGCTTGGATGTCGTCACGGACGGCGAGATGCGCCGCGCGCACTACGTCAACTCGCTGTTTGACGCGCTCGGAGGTCTAGGCGAGAACGAACAGCCGGAGTTCTTCGCAGGGGACGAGGGGGTCGCTCCGCCACCGGAGCCGACCGCAGAGCAGCATCTGAGCATTGTCGACAACCCGCTGGCCCGTGAGATCGCCTTCGTCCGCGAGCTCACCGACCACCCGAGCAAGGTGACGATCCAGGCTCCGTCGAGCTTCTACTTCCCGGCCTCTTCCTACAGCTCGTCGGCGTATGGGTCGCGGGATGAGTTTGTGGGGCATGTGGTGGAGTTGTCGCGGGAGTTGGTTGGGGGTGCGGTGGCGGCGGGTGCGAGTTATGTGCAGTTCGATTACCCGTTGTATCCGGCGTTGTGTGAT
>DATBKS010000167.1:0-2926 GCA_036555755.1 Thermoleophilaceae bacterium | reverse complement strand
GGGTCCGCCCGCCGAGCTGAGCACGGGTAGCGGCCCGCGTCCGGCGACGAAGCCCGCGACGAAGATCCCCATCACCGCGCAGCCGGGAACGAACCAGGTCCAGTCGATCGACGAATGGATTCCGAACACCAGCGCCGACAGCGCAAGCGCCGTGACGCCGACGCGCTCGGCGTCCCACGGCGCGCCGCCTGGGCGCCAGGGGCGGAGCCGGCCGCCGAGGGTCCGGAACACCGCCGCGAGCCAGGCCGCGGCGAAGGCGATCACGACGATCAGTCCGAGCGTGCCCATGTCGGCCATCGTCTGGGCGAAGAAGCCGTGGGCATGCCGTGCCACCAGCACGTCCTTGCGGTAGCGCAGCCGCGCCGTGCCGAACGTGCCCGCGCCTGTGCCATCGAGCGGATGCGCCGCGTAGATGTGCCCGGCGTTACGCCAGTAGCGCCCGCGCGACGAAGAGGTCTGGGTGAGCCGCTGCGGCCCGCCCGACGTCGTGGCCGTCTCGCTCGTCAGGGCATGGAAGCGGTTGGAGATCGTGCCGGTGAGACCGCGCTGGCTGAACGCCACCGAGGTGAAAGCCACGAGCGGGATCAACACCGCGAAGCTCACGGCCGCCAGGCCCACCCGGCGGCGGATGCGCGGCGAGGGGGCCTCGCGGCTCACCCGGAAGCCGATGATGAGCCCGGCGGCGAGCAGCACCGCGACCATCGTCAGCAGCAGCAGCCCGAACTCGCCGGCGGCGCTTTCGCGGACGCTCAGCGGGACGAGGTCCTTGGTGAACGCGTCGCGTTCGAGTGCCCACACGATCACCGGCGCCGAGCCGAGCACCGACACGCCGATCACGGCGAGGCTGCGCACGCGCAGCGGCACGACCGCGAACCACACGAGCAGCGCGATCACCGCCGCGGCCAGCGCGCCACGCGAGTAGCTGAGAAAGAGCGCCACGATCAAGAGCCCGAGCAGCGGATAGGCGAACGCGTTCGCGGGCGCGTGGCCGGAGCGGCGCGCTCCCAGCCAGACCGCCGGCGGGATCGCCAGAGCCGCGGTCACGCCCACCGCGTTCCAGTAGCCGTACGGCTGGCCGATGCGCGCGTAGATCTCGTTGGCCGCCAGCTGTCCCGGCCACACCCTCGAGGCAAGCGCGTAACAGACCACGGCGCCCGCTCCCAGCAGGAGCCCCTTCAGCAGCACACTCCAAGCCCCCGGTGCGAGCCGCGCCAGGGCGATGCCCGCGGCGAATACCACGAGGTAGGTGAGCGTGCGGTTGGCCTCGATCCAGGTGAGGTCCGGGGCGATCGACCAGCCGAGAGACAGCGTGGTGAGCGCGGCGAGCGCCACGAAGGCGAGCAGCGCGGAGCCGCCGTCGAGGCGGTCGCGGCGGCCGTGCACGAGCGCTGCCGCGATCAGCAGCGCGCCCGCGATGATCACGATGATCTCGACCCAGGTGAGCGACCCCAGGTCCGATCCGCCCTTGGCGCCGAAGGCGACTCCCGCGAACGCCGCGCCTATTAGGACGCTAGCGGCGTAGGAGGCGTAGCGCTGCACCGAAAACCTCGGGGAAGCGACGCTTGAGCGCCACCAGACCACCGGCGGCCGTCAGGGCCAGCACCGCGATGAGCGCGAGCAGCACCGGTGTCGGAAGATCGTTTGCAGCACCTGATGTGTTGAACACGCCGCCGCTGCCCGGCATCACCTTCTGGCCATGCAGCTCGAGCGGCTTGCCGCCGTCCGACTGCGCGTTGTTGAGCGCGCGCACGTCCTTCTGCGAGGCGTGCGAACCGCCGCCGCCTCCGCCGGAGTTGCCGGCGCCTGACACCGCGGCGTGCGCGTTGCCGTGCGACTTGCCGCCGGAGCCCTGCACCTCTGCCTGGTTGATCACGTCGCGGCAGTTGGTGTACTCGTCGACGTCGGTGGGCAGCTTCTTCTCGGCGTTCTTCAGGTCGCTGAGGGAGTAGTGGTGGTCGAGCTTGCCGTCCTGGGCGCAGTCGCGGATTACGGCCTGCGGGCTCGCGAGGGCCACGCTTGGCGAGGCGAGCATCGTGCCGCCGGCCGCCAGGCCGATCGCCACGGCTGGCGTGACGACGCCGAGCGCCGCAGCAAAGAAGATGAACATGTCGCGAATTCGACGCATAACTACGGAAGTTCCCCAGACCGGTGACCCTCTACACAACTCTTGAGCAGGCGCCGCGCGCTAAAAGGCGGCACGAAAAGAGCCGTGGACGGCCACTCCCTCCTCAGGCTAGCAATATCCATCCCTACGTCCTCTCGACGGCAGCGAGCGCCCGTCGCATCCCCGTAACCCAGGCAGGGTACGTGAAATGCGCCACTTCCTGGCGCGCGGCCACTCCCAGTGCGTCCCGTAATTGCGGGTTTTGAGCGACCGATCGCAGCCTTGCCGCGAGCGCGTCGGCATCGCCCTGCGGCGCGATCAGACCGGTGCGGCCGTCCTGCACGAGGCCGCCCCGCGCGGCTCCCACAGCGTCGCTCGTGATTACGGGCGTTCCCTGATGCATGGCCTCGTTAACGACCAACCCCCAGGGTTCGAGGAAAGTTTCGGTTCGGATCGAGGGGAGGACGAGCACGTCCGCGGCGGCGTAGAGGGCCGGCAGGTGGTCGCGCGGGACGAAGCCGAGCGCCTGGATGTCCGCGGGCTCGCGGGCGAGCTCGGCGCGCAGCGGTCCATCGCCGGCGAGCGCGAGCACCGCGCCCTCGCCGAGGTCCGCCTTGCGCCACGCCTCGAGCAGCACGCGCACGCCCTTCTCCTTCTCTAGCCGGCCGACGAACAGCGCGAGGAAGCCGCCCTCCGCGGGCGCGCCCGCCTGCACGCGCGCGTGGAGACGCAGCTCGGGTGAGATCTCCTTGCCGAACTCATCGGCGGACACCGCCTGCGGCGCCTCGAACACGTTGTGGTCGCTGCCGCGGCGCTCGGTGA
>DATBKS010000166.1:0-27750 GCA_036555755.1 Thermoleophilaceae bacterium | reverse complement strand
GCCGTGCCGGACTTTGCGCGCACGTTCCTGATCGAGGTGCTTGCCGCCGGGCCGCACGCGCTCGAGCGCCGCGCCGAGGTGCACGGGCGCTTCGCCGAGCTGCTCAAGCACCTCCATGAGACTTACCGGGCCGACCATCCGGAGGAGATCCCGGAGCTTCCCGACGAGGTGTTCGTCGCCGTCGTGGGTGCGGTCAACGAGCTGGTCTCGGACCGCGTGCGCAAGGGCCGCACCGCCGAGCTGCCCGAGCTCGAGCCGGTGATCAGCTACCTGCAGATCGCATTCCTCGCCGGCCACTCGGAGGCGGCCCGTGGCCTCTGACCCAAGCGTCTTCCCGGACCCGCCGGTCGAGCTGCCCGAGGGGCGCATCGTCCGCGTGCACGGGCTCGGCGAGCTGTTCGTGCGCGACACGGGTGGAAGCGGACCGCCGGTGCTCCTCCTGCACGGCTGGATGTTCCCGAGCGACCTGAACTGGTGGCGCACCTACAAGCCGCTCGCCGACGCCGGCTACCGCGTGCTCGCCCTCGACGCACGAGGCCACGGGCGCGGGTTGCGAGCGAGCGAGTCGTTCACGCTCGCGGGCTGCGCGTCCGACGCCGCGGCGCTCGTACGTGAGCTGGGCTGCGGCCCGGTGATCGCGGCGGGCTACTCGATGGGCGGCCCGGTCGCCGCGCTGATGGCGCGAGACCATCCGGACACGGTCAGCGCCCTTGTGGAATGCGCCACCGCCCGCGAGTGGAAGGACCCGCGCATGCGCGCGCTCTGGAGCGGGATGGGCGTACTGCGGCTGTGGCTCAACCTGTTCCCGCGCCAGGCGTGGCGCTGGGGCCTGCGCTGGGGCGGCTTCCCCGACAGCCCGACCACGAGTTGGGTGGCGGCGGAGCTCTCGCGCGGGAGCGCGCGCGACATCGCGGAGGCCGGGCGCGAGCTCGGGCGCTTCGACAGCCGCACCTGGATCAAGGATTTGAAGCTGCCGGCGGCCGTGGTTGTGACCACGCGCGACAGCGCCGTGCCGCCGCGCAAGCAGTACGAGCTCGCGGAGTCGCTCGGGGCGCCGACGTTCGAAATCGCGTG
This sequence comes from Thermoleophilaceae bacterium, assembly GCA_036555755.1. GTDB lineage: Bacteria > Actinomycetota > Thermoleophilia > Solirubrobacterales > Thermoleophilaceae > JAICJR01. The sequence continues at coordinate 26,676 of DATBKS010000166.1, read as the reverse complement.
CGACCACGCCGGCGTGACCGTCCACGGCGAGGAGTTCGCGCGCGTTCTCCTGCAGGCGCTCGCGTCGGTGTCCGACCGCACCCGCGCCGAGGCCGCCTGAGGGCGTTACCTTTCCGTGACCTTGCTGCGCGCAATCAAGCCGGAGAACCTGCCGCGTCCGCGCCTGCGCGGCGTGTTCCATCAGTACGCGTTCTTCGCGTCGCTCATCACCGGCGCGGTGCTGATCCTCGTCGCGCCCACGCGCAAGGCCAGCACCGCCGCGGCGATCTACGCGGCCTCGGTGTCCGGGCTCTTCGGCGCGAGCGCGCTCTACCACCGCGTCACCTGGCGCCCGGCCACCCGGCGCTGGATGCGGCGGCTCGACCACTCGATGATCTTCGTGCTGATCGCCGGCACCTACACGCCGTTCGCGCTACTCGTGCTGCACGGCACGCTCGCGACCGTGGTGCTGGCGATCGTCTGGGGAGGCGCGCTTGCCGGGGTGATTCTCAAGCTGGCATGGGTGGACGCACCCAAGTGGCTGATGGCCGCGGTGTACGTGGGGCTCGGCTGGGTCGGTGCGGCCACCGCGCCGCAGCTGGTCTCGGACGCGGGAGTGGGGGCGGTGGCGTTGCTGGCCGCCGGCGGCCTGCTCTACACCGCGGGCGCGGTGATCTACGCGCTGCGGCGCCCGGACCCGCTGCCCAAGGTCTTCGGCTACCACGAGATCTTCCACGTGCTCGTGATCGTGGCGGCCGCAACCCACTACGCGGCGATCGCGGGCTACGCGCTGCCCGCGCACGGCTGATGGACGTCTTCCGCACGCCGGACGAGCGCTTCGAGAACCTCCCCGGCTACGACTTCGAGCCGCACTACACCGAGCTCGACGGGCTGCGGATGCACTACGTGGACGAGGGCTCCGGCGACCCGATCGTCTGCTTCCACGGCGAGCCCACCTGGGCCTACCTGTACCGCAAGATGCTGCCGCCGCTCGTGGCCGGCGGGCATCGCGTGGTCTGCCCGGACTACGTGGGCTTCGGCCGCTCAGACAAGCCAACCGAGCGCGGCTGGTACACGTACGACCGCCACACCGACCTCGTCACCCGCGTGCTGGCGGAGCTCGACGTTCAGAACGCAACCGCCGTCGTGCAGGACTGGGGTGGCCCGATCGGGCTGCGCTGGGCGGTGGAGAACGCGGACCGCGTTGCGCGGCTCGTGATCCTCAATACCGGACTCTTCACGGGGCGCGTGAGCAAGGGCTTCATGGCCTGGCGCGACTTTGCCGAGCGCAACCCCGACCTGCCGGTGGGCTTCGTTGTGGGTGGCGCTACGGCCACCGACGTGCCTCCGGAGGTGGTGGCCGCCTACGAGGCGCCGTTCCCGACGCCCGAGTCGAAGGCCGGAGCGGCGCAGTTCCCGCTGATCGTGCCGACCTCGGACGACATGGAGGGCGCGGCCACGATGCGCGAGGTGTCGGACGCGCTGTCGCGCTGGGACAAGCCAGTGCTGATCGCGTTCTCGGACAGCGATCCGGTGTTCCCCTTCCCGCGCGCGGGCGAGGTGTTCGAGTCGCTCATCCCGACGGCGGGCGAGCAGGTGCGGATCGAGGGCGCGGCGCACTTCCTCCAGGAGGACCGCGGCGAGCAGATCGCCGACGAGATGTTGCGCTTCCTGGCCGCTTCGTGAGCGGTCCCGCGCCGGAGCAGTTCAACGAGGTCAGCGCGGGGAGCGTCGCCACGCAGCCGTAGCCACAGCACGTGTCGGCCAACGCCACAACCGTGCCGGCGTCGAGGTGCTGCGCGTGGAGGCGGGGGAGCGACGGCATGAACGGCTTCACCACCTCCGAGCTGAAGTCGAACTTCCTGCGCTCCGCCGGCCCTGACGACGCTTTGCGCTGCGAGGCGCGGGTGGCGCATGGAGGGCGGACGACTCAGGTGTGGGACGCGACGGTCACCCGGGAGTCGGACGGGAAGGTGCTGGCGCTGTTTCGCTGCACGCAGTACCTGCTGTCGGGGTAGCCGCGCTACGCAGCCCGCCGCGCGAACGGCCCGCACGACTCCACATCGAGCACCAGCTTCTGCGCTCCGTCACGTGACAGGCGCTCGCTCTCCACCAGGTGGTCGGCCAGCTCATAGACCGACGCCAGCGCCTCTTCGGCGACCGGATCGTCGTTCAGATCGCGGCAGAAGACGAGCGCGTCGGCGGCTGCCCGGATCGTGTCCTGCTCGTCGCGGTGGAGCTTTGCCCCGCCGAGATCGTCGACCGCCTTGACGACGCGGCCGTATGCCTGTGCGCGCTCTGAGTTCATGCTTCGAGAGTAGTAAGGCGCCGCGGGGGCGCCCAAGGCGCGGGGGAGTCGATCGGCAGCGAGATCGTGAAGCGACTGCCCTGGCCAGGCTTGCTGTCCACCCGCACGCCGCCGCCGTGGCCCTCCACGATCGCCTTGACGATCACGAGGCCGAGGCCTGTGCCCTTGATGCCGCGCTCTTTGGCGTCATCGGTCCGGAAGAAGGGGTCGAAGATCGAGTCGAGCTCGTCGCGGCTCATGCCGAGGCCCGTGTCTGTGACGCTCAGCGAGACCCAGTCGTCCTCTACGAAGGAGCGCACATCCACGCGCCCGCCCGCGGGCGTGTACTTGATGGCGTTCGAGATCAAGTTGTCGAGCACCTGGGAGAGGCGCGGGCCGTCCGCGTAGATCACGTGGAGCGGCTCGCAGCCGGCGTGCAGCTCGATGCCTCGCTCCTGGGCGGTCGGCGCGGCGGTTTCGACCGCCTCCATCACGAGTCGCGGCAGATCCACGGCGGTCCGGTTCAGCGACAGGCTGCCCTCCGCGATCCCGGCGACCATGAGGAGATCGCCGATCTGGCTGTCGAGGCGGTCGGAGTTGCGCTTGATCACGTTGAGGAAGCGCTGCTGGTCCTCGCCGAGCGGCCCGGTCTCCTCGTCGAGCAGCAGCTCCACATACCCACGGATCGAGGTGAGCGGCGAACGCAGGTCGTGCGAGATCAGCGCGAGCATGCGGTCCTTGAAGCGGTCGAGCTCGAGCAGGCTCTCGTTGCGCTCGCTGAGTGCGGCGCGGGCGGTGTCGGCGTCGCGCAGCGCGGCGTCGAGCTCGGCGGTGCGCTCGCGGACGAGGCGCTCGGCGTCCTCGGTCTGGCGCAGCGCGCGCCGGAAGAGGATGAAGAGAGTGGTGAGGAGCAGGAGACCGCCCAGCGCGACGATCCAGCGCAGGTTCTCCGCAGGCCCGAGGGACGCGTGCGAGACGACCTCGACGGTCCATTGCCTGCCGGCCACCGAAATCGTCCTCCGCTGCGCGTGCGAGTAGTCGCCGTCGTCGCTCGAGAAGACCGGGAGGTTGCCGTCGAGCACCCGCACGCCGACCGAGCCGGGGAACGCCGACTGGGCGGTCTTCACGAGCGCGGTCGGATCGAGCGCCTCGCTCGTGAAGCCCTCGAGCCGGCCGCCGGGGGTGAAGACGGCCGCGTACAGCAGCGGCCTCCACTTGCCGGCAACCGTGCGCAGCGGCGGGGTGGCGATGGGCTGCCGCGTCCGGACTGCCTCGTCGATCGCGGCTCCGCGGACGGGCTCGCCCGAGCCGTCGAAGCCGACCGTCGTCGGACTCGACTTGCTCGTGCTCACACTCAGCACGATCGGGAAGTAGCCGCTCCGGTGAGGGGCGGGGGCGACGCGGTGCTCTGCGTCAAGCGAGCTGATGCGCACGCCGTGCTCGCGCTCGAAGGCGGCGCGGCGCCGCTCGGGCACGTACTGGGCGAAGCTGAGGCCGCGGATCCCCGGCCGCCGCAGCGCGGCGCGCGCGAAGTTGGTGAACTCGTGCTGCGAGACATCGCGCGAGGAGCCGAAGAACGCTGCGGTGTCCTCCAGGGTCGCGTCGGCCGAGGCGACCTGGGAGGAGATGGTCGCGGTGACGATCTCGGCGGCCTCGTGCGCGCGGTCGCGCTTCTGCCGCTCGATCGCGCGTCCGGACAGAGCAATCACGCCGACGCAAGCGACGGCGACGGCGAACAGAGCCAGGAGATACCTGAACGGTACGAGCCTCACGCCTCGCGTGATCGGCCCGGGCGGCTACCTCTTTAGAGGGAGTGTCAATAGGAGGACCCCCGCCCTGGGGTTCCCGCTCGTTTGTATGCAGCCGCACGTCTGCGCGCGACGACGCCGCGCTTAATAAACGGGCTTGCAATGCCCGGGTCCGATCTGGTTGTATGCAAGGAGTGCTTGCCGCAGTAACGCAGGCGGTCGGGACGATGGAGATCGTCGACGTCCCGGAGCCCCCTCAGCCAGGTCCCGGCGAGGTTGTGGTCGGGTCGATGGCCGTCGGCATCTGCGGCTCCGACTTCCACTTCTTCGCCGGCCATCTCACCGAGGAGGCGGGCGGCGGGGAAAAGGCGTTCCCCAAGATCCAGGGCCACGAGGTCGGGGGCGTCGTGACCGCCGTTGGCCCGGACGTAGGTCCCGAGCTCGAGCAGGGCCGACCGGTGGCGCTCCACCCGCTGAGCCACTGCGGCGAGTGCTACCCGTGCCGCGCGGGGCGGCCGAACACATGCGACAACTTTCAGCTGATCGGCATCCACGTCGATGGCGGGCTGCAGGAGCAGCTCGTGATGCCGGCCAGCCAGGTGTACCCGATCGACCAAGACGACGCCGCCGTAGGGGCGATGGCGGAGCCCGTCTCGATCGGTGTGAGGGCCGTGCGCCGAGCGCGCATCGAGGAGGGGGAGCACGTAGTCGTGCTCGGCGCCGGCCCGATTGGACAGTCCGTCTGCCTGCTCGCCCGCGAGCGCGGCGCCGAGGTGCTGGTGGTGGATCCGCAGGAGAGCCGCCTGGAGCTCAGCCGCTCGATGGGCGCGGAGGGCCTCGTGTGGAACGACCCCGCCGAGGTGGTGGCCTACGCGCGCGACTGGGCCGGGGGCGAGGGCGTGCCCGTTGCTGTGGATGCCACGGGCGTGCCGCAGGCGGTGCGCGCCGCCGTCGACATGGCGGCCTCGGCCGGCCGGGTGGCGCAGGTGGGGATGTCGGGCGAAGAGGTGTCGCTGCGCGTCGGCTGGTTCACCGAGAAGGAGCTGGACATGCTCGGCGTTTGCTGCTGCGGCGGTGGCGAGTTCGCCGAGGCGGTGGCGGCGGTGGAGCGCAACCCCGACACGGTCAGGCGCCTGATCAGCCACGAGTACGAGCTGGACCGCGCGCCCGAGGCAATGGACTTCGCGATGAGCAATCCTTCTGAGGTGATGAAGGTTGTGATTCGCGGTGCCTGACAGCTGATGACAGAGCCGACGCTCGGCAACGGGAAGATCTGTTACATCGAGCTCCCGGCCACCGACATCCAGGAGTCGAGCCGCTTCTACTCGTCGGTGTTCGGCTGGGAGACGCGCACGCGCGGCGACGGCTCGCTCGCCTTCGACGATGGGGTGGGCCAGGTGAGCGGCACCTGGCGCAAGGGACGGCCGCCATCGGACGAGCCCGGCCTGCTCGTCTACATCATGGTCGACAGCGTGGCCGACACGATGGAGGCCGTGCGGGCCAACGGAGGCGAGATCGTGCAGGAGATCGGCGGCGACCCGCCGGAGATCACCGCGCGCTTCAAAGATCCCGCGGGCAACGTGCTCGGTCTGTACGAGCAGCCGTAGGCGGAGCTAGCCGCGCACGTTCAGTTCTATGCGGACTCCGTTCGGGTCCCGCAGGAACAGCTGGCGCATCACGCCGGGGATTTCGTTTTCGGCAGCGTCCACGCCGTGCTCGGCGAGCCGCGCTTTCAGCTCGTCGTAGCCGGTGGCGCCGAAGGCGATGTGGTCCACGGCGCCCGTGCTCTCGGCCGGAGCGGATGAGCCCGTACCCGCCTGTTCGGTGTGCGCGACGTACGCCGCGCGGTCGGCCACATGCACGGCCGGCACGTTGCCGAGATAGAGCCAGTAGCCGGGGAAGGGGAGGGGCGGGCGCTCGCCGTCCACCAGCCCGAGCACGCGCTCGTAGAAGTCGCGCGTGCCGTCCATGTCGTCGCTGAGGACGAGGAAGTGCTCGATGTGGCCGAGGGCCAACTCAGTCGCCGGCGGGCTCTGCCGGCGCTGCGGGCGGCGGGCCGCCGGAGGGGGCGCCGCCCGTGCCGTTCGTCCCGACGCTGCCACGCAGCAGGTACGCCGAGTGGAGCAGGCTCGGGTCGGCCTTGAGCTCGCTCGCCGTGCCGGAGAACTGCACGCGGCCGCCCTCCATGATGTAGGCGCGGTTGGCGATGCCGAGGGCGACCGTGGCGAACTGCTCGATCAGCAACACGCCGACGCCCCGCTCTGCCACATCGCGGATCGTCGGCAGCAGCCGCTGGACGACCACCGGAGCGAGACCGAGCGACAGCTCGTCGATGAAGAGGAACTTGGGCTGGGAGACGAGCGCCTGCGCCAGCACCAGCATCTGCTGCTCGCCGCCCGACAACAGGCGACCCGGAACGTCGAGCCGCTTCTCGAGCTCGGGGAACAGCTCCATCGCAGTGTTGAGGCCGGCCTTCGCCTCCGCCCGCGACAGCGAGTAGGTGGCGACGCCGAGGTTGTCCCGCACCGTGAGCAGCGGGAGGAGGCGACGTCCCTCGGGGACGATCGCGATGCCGGCTCGGCGGATCCGCTCGGGCCGGCGCGAGGCGAGGTTGAGACCGCCGAGCGTGATCGACCCGCCGGTGGGTCGCAGCACGCCGCCGATCGCGAGCACCAGGCTCGACTTGCCGGCGCCGTTGGGACCGAGCAACGCTGTGACCTCGCCGGGCGTGACGTCGAGCGACACGGAGCGAACGACGGGACGCCCACCGCGCTCGACCGTGATGTCCTCGATCTTCAGCGCGGTGTCGGCCTTGACGCCTTCCTGCGGCCCGGTCGTGGTCTCGCTCACTTCGGCCTCGCTCACGCGGCCTCCTCGGTGTCGGCGCCGAGATACGCCTGCTTGACCTCGTCGTTGCGCAGCACCTCGGCCGTGTCGCCCGCGGCGATCAGCTTGCCGAAGTCGAGCACCGCGGTCTTGCTACAGCACGCCGAAACGAGGCTCATGTCGTGGTCCACCAGGATCACCTGCGCGCCGGTCTCCTCAGGAATCTTCTGGATCACCGCGCCCATCCGCTCGGTCTCCTCGTCGGGCAGACCAGCGGCGGGCTCGTCGAGCAGCACCACGCGCGGCGAACCGGCGACGGCGCGCGCGATCTCGACGAGGCGGCGCTCGGCGGCGCCGAGCGTGCCGACCTTCGCGTACGGGCTGGAGGTCAGGCCGACGAACTTGATCGAGTTCAGTACGTCGTCCTCACGGGTCGCACGACCGTCCTTGGAGGAGTGCTCGTGGACCATGAGGACGTTGTCGTAGATCGTCAGCTCCTCGATCGCCTGCTCGGTCTGGAACGTGCGGCGGAGCCCCCAGCGCGCCCGGCGGTAGTGCGCCATCGAGAGGAGATCCTGGTCGCCCGCGTGCACGCTGCCCTCCTGCGGGCGGATGAAGCCGCTCAGCACGTTGAAGAACGTTGTCTTGCCGGCGCCATTGGGGCCGATGAGGCCGTTCGTGCCGTCACTGAAGTCGACGGTCATGTGGTCGAGCGGCGTGACGCCGCCGAAGCGGACGGTGAGGTTCTCGACCTTGATCAACCCGCACGCTCCCGAGCGGGCGTTTTGGCGCGTCCGAACAGCCCGTAGATCAGCTTGCCGAGCTTCGCCATGTCCCTCGGGAACTGGTAGACGATGCCCTGCGGAGCCGTGAGCAGCACCTGCAGCACACCGACGCCAAACAGGATGGTCAGCAGGTCGGCAGGCAGGCCCCAGTTGTCGAGCAACGCCGGTAACAGGCGCATCAACGCGCCCGCCACGATGGCGCCCCAGAGGCTGTAGATCCCGCCCATGAGCACGGCGGCGAGCAGCAGGATCGAGTCCTGTGTCGGGAACTGCAGCGTGAATAGCTGGCCGCTGCGCGCGGCGAGCAGGCCGCCCGCGACGCCCGTCAGGAACGAGGCGAGCGCGAAGGCCCAGAGCTTGTAGAGCGTGATGTTGACGCCGCCGGCGAGCGCGGACGGCTCGCTCTGGCGGATCGCCGCCCAGGCGCGCCCGGGCTTCGCGCGCACGTGTATGAGAGCGATCAGGAACATGACCGCCGCCACGATCACCGTGTAGCGGAAGAAGGCGGTGTCGGCGTGGGCGATGGCCGGCCTGCGGACGTCGGCGGCGCCGCGATCCGTCTCGGTGTGTCCGAGGAAGCCGCCGCCGCCGTTCGGGAAGTTCGTGGTCCTGATCACGACCGTGATCGCGCCGGCAAGCATCAGGGTGATCAGCGCGAGGTAGAGGCCTTGGAGGCGCAGCGCCGGGAGCCCGATCACTGTGCCGAGGACCATCGTGATGAGACCCGCCCCAAGCAGCACGAGCGGGAACGGCAGGTCGGTGACGAAGAAGAGCCGCGCAGCCACCCAGCCGGCAAGCGCCAGGATGGCGATCTGGCCGAGGGAGACGAGGCCGGTCCGGCCCATCAGGACGCCGAGGCCCAGCGCGACGATCGAGTAGATCGCCGTGTCGGTGGACACGTTGATCCAGTAGCCGCTGAGCCGGGCCGGCAGCGCGAACAGGACGAACAGCAGCAGCCCGACGATGATCGCCGCGCGGATCCACTCGCCCCGTTGGAGGTGAGGGACCCAGGACCGCCGCGAGGCCTGCGCCGTGGTCGGCGCCTCGGCGGTCTCCTGCTTCGTTACCTCTTCGGTGCCCGTGCTGCTCACGTCAGCCCGCCCTACCCGTCAGGGCGCTCCCGCGCCGGCCCGACAGGACGAGGAGCGCGATGGTCGCGAGGACGAAGGGGGTCATGTCGCGGTACTGGGAGATGGACAGAATCGGCGTGATCAGGGCATTGACGAGGCCGATGCCCATCGCCGCGAGGAAGGTGCCGGTGATCGAACGCAGGCGACCGATCAGGGTGGCCGCGAGCGAGGAGATGACGAGGAAGGTGAGGGTTGCGGCGTCGAGTCCGACGAGGTTGGAGAGCAGAAGCCCCGCGGCGCCGGACAGGAGGCCGGAGCCGAGCCACGCGGCAGCCTCGACCCGTCGCACCGGCACACCGAGCGTGGCCGTGATCTCGCGATCGTTGGCGAGCGCCCGCATGGCGGTGCCGAGGTTGGTGAAGCGCAGGAAGAGCGCGGTGCCGATCGTCAGCACGATGCCGAACGCAAGCGCGATCACCTGTGTGTAGTTGACGAAGACGTCGCTGACCTCGAAGCCGTGGTTCGAGGTCGGCAGGATCATCGAGCGCGCTTTGTCGCTCCAGACCCACGACATGATCCCCAGCAAAATAAGCGCCAACCCGAGGGTGGCGGTGGCCTTCACAAGCGGATCACGGCCCGCCAGAGGCGGGCCGAAGAGGACTCCATAGAGGAGAGTGACCGCGCCCCCGAAGAGGACGCATATGAGGAAGGCCGGCCCCTCCGCCCAGCCGTTGTGGTTGATGAGCTGCCAGGCGATGAGGGCGCCCATGGCTCCGACGGCACCGAACGCGAGGTTCAGCACTCCAGTTGCCCTGTAGAGGACCACCATCCCGACCCCGGACATCGCGTAAACGCTGCCCAGGGCCAGGCCGGTGATGATGAACGGCTTGAAGTCCTCCCAGCTTGGCATTTGGAACCTTGGGCGCCCTCTCCACCTAATTGTCTGAACTATTACCTATCACGAACCGGACGCGACCGGCGGGAGCTCGGTCGATCCCTGGGTGAGGCTGGGATCCTTCTGCTCGATCCCACGGACCTGCGCGATGGTCGGGTCCGCGGCTGCGATCGGAATGCAGCCGTCCTTGATGACCATGTGACCACTCTTCGGCGTGGTGGTCCAGTCGACGTTGTTCGGGATGTGCAGTGGCGCATCGCCGTAGTACCAAGGCCTGCAAAGGATGTCGGTCTTGACTCCCTTGAGGTTCTTGATCGCCGCGTTCACGTTCTTGATCGTGTACGAGTCACCCTTGATCGTGTTCAAGGCCTGCACGACGAACTGACCCATCGCGAAGCCCATCTGGCTGAAGCTGCCGAGGCCGCCGGACACGTTCGAGCCGTACTTGTCGAAGACGGCGCGGTAGAGCGTGCTCTGCGGACCCGTAGCGTCAGTGACGTTGAGCTCAGCGTTGACGAGCAGCTTGCCGTCCCACTGCTGACCCAGTGCCTTCGCGACGAAGTCGGTGTTGCACGGGGTGGAGCAGCCCCACGCCTTGACGCGGTCCTGCAGGCCCTGCTGCTGGGCGGCCTGGAGGATCTTGAGCGCCTCGGGCGGCGTGAAGTTGAGGACGACGGCGCCGTCGGGGCCCGCTGCCTGCACGAGCTTCAGCGCGACGGAGTTGGCGTCCTGGATCGGCACGTTGTCCTTGAACAGCTGGATCGGCACGTTGAGGCTCTTCGCGACGGCCGTCGGGCCGGCAGCGATGTAGCCGGTGCCGGGGACGTTCGACTGATCGAACGCGATCTTCTTCGCGCCCGCGCGCACGACGCCCTGAACGGCGCCGTCCGAGCTGTAGCGCGGACCCATGTTCGGAGCGGCGCTGTTAGGCGTGCCGTAGCACTCGGGAGCGATGCCGGCGTCGATCTCGTAGATGCCGAGCGACTCCCAGTACTTGTGGTCCACGGCGCACTCGATGATCGAGAAGCCGCCGACTATGCCGAGAACCTTGTCGGACTGGATCAGCTTGTGGGCGAAGCCCGCGATCTGAGCCGGATCCGTCTGCTCCTCGTACCACTTGTACTTGATCGGGTGACCGTTGATGCCACCGTTGTCATTGACGCACTCGAAGTACGCGTTCGCCATCTGCGCGCCGTCGGTGAAGTCCGTACCCGGCTGCTTCGTGACGATCGCCCCGAGCTTGATAGGCGTGCCAGTGGCCTTCACGCCCGGCTTCGTGCCGCACTTCGAAGTGTCGCTGGCGTTGGCCGTCGTGCTTGCGGCCGTCGAACCGCCACCGGCCGCAGCCGTGCTGGTGCTGCTCTTATTGCTGCTTCCACAGGCCGACACGACGATCGATAGGCCGATCGCCAGGAACAAAAGCGACAAGACCGAACGGGTCTTGCGCGAGCCCAAGTGTTTCCTCACCGCTCCTCCTCCTCGAGTGAATACGAGTCAACGCCGCCCCCAGCGACGCGTCGGTCGATACTAAATGCAACCCCAGATGTATGCAATGGCGTGTGTTCTGGGGGGGTTAACGCCGTATTAAGGCCTCTGGGAGGCCCTTCCTGAATACAATCCGGGCCTTCCGCGGTATGCTCGCCACGGACCCGCGTATGAGTACGCACGCCGATGGCACCTCGCAGACCATGCGAGCTCTTCTCCGCCTCAGAGAACTCCTGCTGAGCGGAGAATTCGAGCCCGGAGCGCGGATGTCCGAGCTCCCGCTGGTCGAAAAGCTGGGTGTTTCGCGCACTCCTCTGAGGCTTGCGCTGGCCGCTCTGGAGCACGAGGGATTCCTCCGTGTGCTGCCGGGTGGCGGCTATGTGGTCCGGGAGTTCACGCGCGGCGACATCGACGACGCGATCGAGCTGCGCGGGGTGCTCGAGGGCACCGCGGCGCGCTTTGCCGCCGAGCGCGGCGTGAGCCGGCGCGAGCTGAAGTCGCTGTCGGACATCGTCGAGCAGACGGACGCTGTCGTGCACCAGGCCGACTACGCGTCGTTCGAGGTCTACGTCGACCTCAACGAGCGCTTCCACGCGCTGATCTACGACGCGGCGCGAAGCCCGTTGCTCAAGCGGGCGCTCGAGCAGACGATCTCGCTGCCCTTTGCGGGGCCGAGCGCCTTCGTGCTCGCGGAGGCCGAGCTGCCCGAGTCGCGCGAGGTGCTGGTGGTCGCGCAGAGCCACCACCGCGGACTTATCGACGCGATCGAGCGGCGCGAGGGCGCCCGCGCGGAGAGCATCGGACGCGAGCACGCGCGGCTCGCGCGCCACAACCTCGACATCGTGCTCCGGCACAAGGACGTGCTCCAGCGGCTGCCTGGCGCGTCGCTGCTCTCGCTCCCCGACGGGGACGAGGACGATGCGGAAGAGAGCGTGCCGTCCGAGGCGAGCACGTAGACGTACCACTGGTTCCGTATTGTCAACCCGGCGTACAAGCTGAGCCAGCCACAGAGCGCCGACGTTCTTGCCAATCCGTGCTCGTTGGGCGCCTGATCTGGTCTAGCATCAGCCGAGGACTTCCGGTCTGCACGTGCAGAGAGGAGTTGGGGAGCTGCTGGCCGAAAAGCAGGCACCGACCGCTTTGAGCAGTACCACCCGTGCCCCTGAGCGCTGGCGTCTCAGGGCGGTTCCGAGCGGGGCGGGCCTCGATGCCTGGACCGAGATCCTCGCGGCGACGCACTTGAGCTTCGACATCCGCGCGACGCCGCGGACGCCGGAGCGGTTCAACGGCGCGGTGTCGCGGCGGCGCTTCGGCGGGCTCGCGCTCGTGGACTGCGCGTCGTCGCCCTGGCTCGGGCGGCATACACGCGCGGTGACGGGCGACAAGGCCGAGCCGATCATCGGCTTCCAGACTGTGCGCAAGGGAGTCGAGCTCGTGCGCGAGAGCGGTCGCGAGGTGACGCTGACCACCGGCGACATCGTGCTGTGGGACGGCTGGCAGCCCACCGAGGTCGAGGTGGTCGAGCCGTTCCTCAAGCGCACCCTGATCTTCCCGCGCGAGCGCGTGCTGGCCGTGTGCCCGCGGCTCGGCGAGCTGAAGGCGCTTCCGCCCTTGAATCAGAGTGGGCCGGCGCGGCTGCTCGTCCGCTACCTCGACGCGCTGGCGATGGAGCTGCCGAGCCTGGACGACGCCGCCGGCGCCGCCGCGGCGGATGCCGCGCTCGAGCTCCTGCGCGCAGCCGTCGAGCCGAGCGTTCCCACCACTCGCGCCGCCAAGCGCGAGGCCTTGCGCACCGACGTCCGCCGCTACGTGCGCACGCATCTGCAGGACCCGACGCTGTGTCCCGACACGATCGCCAAGGCTCACGCCATCTCGGTGCGCGCGCTGCATGCGCTGTTCGAGGATTCCGGCGAATCGGTGGCTGGGCTGGTGCGGCACGAGCGGCTCGCCCGCTGTTACGAGGACCTCGGCCGGGTGACGGGCGGGTCGGTGACGGAGATCGCGTTCCGCTGGGGCTTCCGGGACGCGGCTCATTTCTCCCGCGTGTTCAAGCGCGAGTTCGGGCTGACGCCCTCCGAGGCGCGCCACGTGGCGCTTGCACGCATCGAATGCCTGGACTGATGGCGGGGAAGGCGGGGCTCGTCACGGGCGCCGCCAGCGGGATCGGGCGCGCGTGCGCGTTGCGCTTTGGCGCTGAGGGCGCGTCGGTCGTCGTGTCGGATCTCGAGTCTTCGCGCGCGGGTGGTGAGGAGACCGTGCGCGCGATCGAGGAGGCGGGCGGCACGGCGGAGTTCTTCCCATGCGACGTCGCCTCGTCGTCCGACAACGAGGCGCTTGTCGGGCGGGTGGTGGAGTCGTACGGCAAGCTCGACTTCGCTCACAACAACGCCGGCATCGGCGTGCATGCGCGGCTGGCCGACACGAGCGACGAGGACTTCGACCGCGTGATCGCTGTGAACCTGCGTGGCGCGTTCCTCGGGATGAAGTTTCAGATCCGGCAGATGCTCGGCTCGGGCGGCGGCGCAATCGTGAACACGTCGTCGAACGCGGGACTGCGCGGGGTGAAGCTGCTGGGCGCCTACACGGCGTCGAAGCACGGCATCGTCGGGCTGACGAAGAACGCCGCCCTCGAATACGCGGAGGACGGCATTCGGGTTAACTCGGTGTGTCCTGCCGCGATCATGACCCCGCTCCTTTCGAACGAGACGCCCGAGCGCCAGGCCGAGATCCTGCGGCCGCAGGCGATGAAGCGGCCAGGCGATCCCGCCGAGGTTGCCGCCGCGGTGGTGTGGCTGTGCTCGGACGAGGCCGGCTTCGTCACGGGCGTGTCGATGCCCGTGGATGCCGGATCGGTGGCGGGCTGGTGACGCTCGAGGCCGCAGGCCTGTCCGGGGCTGACGTCGCCGCCTGGCGTTCGGCCACGCCCACGACGCTGGGCTCGTTCCCCGCGGCGGCGCGCGCCACGTGCGACTTCCTGATGCGCGGGGAGGAACTGCTCGGGCGGTTGCCGGAGGCGGCTGAGCGGACAGACGTGGAGGGCGCGGCTGCTGACGAGCTGATCGCTTTCCTGAACGGTGCCCGTGCGGACTTCATGCGTGCCTATGCCGCGGATGTCTACGGCGCACTTACGGATGACCTTCGGATTCCTGCCCGCGTGGAGGACCTGGTCTACGCGGCGGCGGACCTTTACCCGGGGTTGTGTCCCACGCGTTCCGCGATGGAGCTGGAGCGGGCGCGCAAGCTCTCCGACAAGCAGGGAATTGAGGTCGCGCAGGGGCTGTTCCTCGCGCATGTGCTCGCGGAGTCTCGCTCCGGGGCGCACCTCGTGTGGTCGATGCTGCGGCCCACCGAGGCGGCTTTGGAGCGGCTCGACGACTTTCGTTCTACCGGCGTGGCCGACCTCGACGGCGCATACGTGGAGAAGCGCGGCCGCGCCGCGCACCTCGAGCTGCGCAACCCGCGGCACCTGAACGCGGAGGATCTGAACACGTTGCCGGACACCGAGGTGGCGGTCGACCTCGTGCTGCTCGACCCCGACGTCGAGGTTGGCGTGTTCCGCGGCGGCGTGGTGGAGCATCCGCGCTACGCCGGCGGCCGCATCTTCGGCGCGGGCATCAACCTGACGCTCCTCTACCAAGGGCAGATCGACTTCCTCTTCTACATCACGCGCGACATGGGCTACGTCAACAAGCTCTACCGGGGGCTGAGCTCGGAGGAGCACCGGCCCGGAGAGCCCGAGGACACGACCGAGAAGCTGTGGGTGGCGGCGGTGGAGACCTACGCGATCGGCGGCGCGTGCCAGCTGCTTCACACCATGGACCACGTGATCGCGACGCGCGGGTGCCGGCTCTACCTGCCGGCGCGCAAGGAGGGGATCATCCCCGGCGCGTCCAACATGCGGCTGGCGCGGTCGGTGGGGGACCGGCTCGCGCGGCAGGCGATCCTGTCCGGGCTCGAGTTCGAGGCGGGCACGCCCGAGGGCGACCTGCTGTGCGATGAGACGATCGACGACGCTGCCGACATGGACGGCGCGGTGGAGGCGCGGGTGGAGGCTTTGACGAGCTCCGGCCTCATCAACGCGGCGGCCAACCGGCGGGCGATGAGGGTGGGGGCGGAGCCGCTCGAGATGTTCCGCGAGTACATGGCGATGTACTGCCGCGAGCAGGCGTACTGCCACCTGAGTCCCGCGCTCGTGCACAACCTCGAGGTGAACTGGAATGCGCACGAGCGCAGCGTCTGACCCGGTGATCTGGGATCCGGCGGAGCAGCTGCCGCGGGAGGAGCTGCGGGCGTTGCAGGCTTCGCGATTACACGCGACGTTCGGGGTGGAGATCTCCGCATTGGCCGAGCAGCCCTTTGCGTTTAAGTCGGCTTTGAGGGAGGCGTATCCGTTCGGGTTGCTGCGCGTCCCTGTGTCCGAGCTAGTGCGGGTGCACGCTTCGAGCGGAACGCACGGCAAGCCGACCGTGGTCGGTTACACCCGCGCGGACCTCGATGCGTGGACCGAGCTGATGGCGCGCTGCATGACGATGGCCGGGGTGCGGCCGGGGATGCTCCTCCACAACGCGAACACCTACGGGCTGTTCACGGGCGGGCACGGCTTCCACCAGGGGGCGGAGCGGATCGGCGCGACCGTACTGCCGGTGTCTGGCGGCATGACGGCGCGACAGGCGCTGCTGCTGAACGACTTCGGCGCGCAGGCGATCTGCGCGACGCCGTCCTACTCGCTCGTGATCGCCGCGGCGGTACGCGAGGCCGGAATCGATCCTTCTTCTTTGAAGCTCGAGCTCGGGCTCTTCGGCGGCGAGCCGTGGACCGAGGGGTTGCGGGAGCAGATCGAGCGCGAGCTGCCGACGATGAAGGCCGTGAACTTCTACGGGCTGTCCGAGATGTGCGGCCCGGGCGTGGCGACTGAGTGCGTCGAGGTTCGCGACGGGCTGCACGTGCACGAGGACCACTTCCTGGTGGAGGTGGTGGATCCGGACACGGGTGCGGTGTTGGACGAGGGCGTGGAGGGAGAGCTCGTGTTCACCACGCTGCTCAAGGAGGCGATGCCGCTATTGCGCTACCGCAGCGGCGACATCGGTTCGCTCACGTTCGAGCCGTGCGCGTGCGGCAGAACAACCGCGCGCATCCGCGGGTTACGCGGCCGGCGGGACGACATGCTCATCGTGCGCGGCGTGAACATCTACCCATCGAACGTCGAGCACCTGCTGCTGAGCGTGCCTGAGGTGGCGCCGCACTACCAGCTCGTGGTGGAGCGGTCGGGCACGATGGACGAGCTGACGGTGCAGTGCGAGCCGGCTTCGTCCGAGGTGGACGCGGGCTCGCTCGGCTCGATCGTCGAGAACCTGCTGCGCGAGCACATCGGAATCAGGATCGCGGTTGAAGTGCTGCCACCCGGCGACGTTCCCCGGAGCGAGGGGAAGGCCGTGCGGGTGGTGGACCGGCGAGCAGGCGGCTGAGGCGCTGCGCAACCGCGGCCGGCTCCCGCGTGAGCTGGCGCCAGGTCACGCGAACTACGCAATAACCGGCGACGGTGAGGTTGGCGTCTCGCTCGCGGTCTTCCTCGAAGGCCTTCGGGTTCAGGTGGAAGGCGCGGCTGTCCAGCTCGACGATGAGGTTGGTGCCGGGCCAGTGGGCGTCCACGGTGTACCCGAGAAGTGGCACGTTCATCGGCGGCACCGGCAACCCAAACTGCTTGCACATGTCGACGAAGCGCGCCTCGAGCTCCTCGCGGCTGCATTCGTCATACGTGAAATCACTTAGGAGATCGCTGAGTGGCTTGAGTCCGCGGCGGCCCGGGCTCCGCGCGAGTAGGTCGTGGACGGCGTTGCCATCGAAGAGGCGCTGCCGGTCGGCCTCCTCGATCGCGCGCTTGAGGCGTCTCCGCGGGACGACCTCGGCGAGGTCGAGCAGCGTGCGGGCGACGGTGGTGATGGCGAGGCCTTCGTGTTCGGTGACGTCGCTCGGGTCGAGGCTTCTGACGAGATGCAGGTCGATGCCGTCTTGGCCGGCTTTGGAGCGGCCGGGGACCGTGACGTCGACGGGAACGCGCGACGTTCGCAGGATTCCCCACCAGTCGGCGGCACTGCGGTGGCTGATGGCGGCGCCTGGACCGCAGGCGAGGACCGCCGCGTGCAGGCGTCCCTTGGGCGTGATGGCCTCGTGACCGAGCAGGTAGACGCCGCGGAAATAGCGATGAAGGCGGCCCGAGCGTAGCCACGATTCGATGGTTCGCGGTCCCAGCCCGAGCGCCAGCAACTGTTCGCGCGAGATCGGTCCACCCTGATTCGTAGCCAAATCCGCGACCATCGAGTGACGTGGTCGATTTGGCCCGTCATAGTCGCGGGTTAGATCGACCACGTCTGGCATGCGGCCAGCGTGGCAGGGGCAACGCGACGGTTCCAGACCGCCGCGTAACGCTTGTGTGCCGTTATTGCCGCCGTTTATGCGACGAGCTGGGACGCCCCCGAGAGGTAACCGCTCTCGTTGGCGTCCAAATGCCGCGCCAGGCGGGTCGCCATCGCCATGATCGTCATGGACGGGTTCACCGACAGTGTGCGTGGGAACACCGAGCTGTCGCCCACGTAGAGCCGCTTCACGTCGTGTGACTCGCCGTTGGAGTCGACCACCGAGTTCGAGCGGTCCGCTCCCATCCTGCAGGTGCCCTGCACGTGGGTGCTCGCGAACGAGGACCACAAGATCTCCGACGCGCCGGCCGCCTCCAGCACTTCCTTTGAGAACGCCCACGCTGCTTGCTGGCGTTCGATCTCGTGTGGCTGGAAGTCGCACCAGTACGACTCGTTGCCGTCGGCGTCGACCTCGATGCGGCCGTTGTTGTCGTCGTTCGAGAGACACAGCAGGCCGATCCAGCGGCGGTATTTCTTCGCCGCCTCGACGAGCGGCTCGCCCCACATCGGGCCGTTCTCATCGCACAGCGCGACCGTGAAGCCGATCGGGTCCTGCACGGTCACGGCCTCGATGATGTAGCCGCCCTTGTCGTCGGGTGCGTTGTCCATGAAGTGCGAGCTGATCGGCGCCACCATGTGCGCGTCCTGTGGCTCGTCGAACAGGCCGAAGACGAACTGCGCTGGGTGGAAGCCAAGATTGCGGCCCACCCAATCGTTCGGAACCGAGGACCGCATCAACAGCTGAGGCGACCCAAGCGCGCCACACGCGACAACCACGACGTCAGCGTCGACAACATGACGAGCACCCGAGGCGTCCACATATTCCACGCCCGTCGCTTCCTCATTGCTGATCAGTACGCGATCAACGAAGCAGTCCGCCCGCAGCTCCAGCCGCCCGGCCATCCAGTTCCGATGGATGTACGTATTCAGCGTCCCCTTGCCCGCGTTCGTCGGACAGCCCTGCAGGCACGACCCGCACTGCGAACAGTTCTCGTCCGTGTAGGCGTCCACCGGCTCGAGCTCGTAGCCGAGCTTCTCAAAGCCGGCCGCCGCGGTGCGCACGCACTGGCGCCAGTTCCAATCCACCCGCCTGCGCACGCCGAGGTACTCCTCCACGCGCGCGTAATAAGGCGCCATCTCGTCGGTCGTCAGCTGGACGCCCGACGCGGCGTTCCACTTGTCGAGCTCGCGCTGCGTCGCCCGCAGCGCCAGCTTTGTGTTGATCGTGGTGGTGCCGCCCACGCAGCGCGCGCTGATCAGCGCCAGCGGCCCGGGGCCGGGGTCGCCCGCCGGCAGCGCCAGGCGGATGGGGAACCACATGTCGTGCGAGGCCTTCGACTCCCAGCGCTCGAACTGCGCGGCTGTGAGATGTGGACCGGTCTCGAGCAGCAGCACGTTGCGCCCGCTCTCGGCGAGCTCGCCCCCCACCACGCCGCCGCCCGCGCCGGAGCCGACGACGACGACCTCGAAGCGCTCGCTCATGCTCCCACCCCCAGGTAGGACCAGTCTTTCTTTACACGCGCGGCGAGGGGGGAGGCGTTGAAGCCGATCTCCTCGTATGCGGACGGGCCCTCACCATCAGGCGCCACGAAGTCGGAGTAGAAGGCCTCGACGCACAGCGCGCGCATCATCTGAAACTCGGGCGTAAGAGCAACAGGCCGCAATCCCTCAGTGCCTTGTCCCGCCGCTTCAGCCAGGGCGTCGACAGCAGCAACGAACGCATCGCGCTGAGGCGCCGGCATCGCAGCCATCACGGCATCGACATAGACCACGGGTCGAACGCGACCGGACCCAGGAACGATCGCCTCGCACAGCTGCTCGACGACCCCCGCGCGCTGCTCGTCAAGAACCTTCATCAGTCCCCCTCATCGATTTCGGCCAGATGCCCTCGTCTGCCCCGGCGACCGTACACCCGTGACGGTAAACCCGCAAAGTCCGGACGCGCTCATCGGCAAGAAGGCATGCGCTGGGAGGCTGGACTCGCCAGAGCAGCGGCTGTACCTTCGCCACTGGGCCCTCAATCCGGAGGAGGAGCAACGATGGGCGAAGTCGATCTGGTCGCGCTCTACTGGACCGTCTCGGGACCGGTGGAGGTGCATTTCGGTCGCGAGTGGAGCACCTTCAGCTGGCACGACCGCTGCGCTGAGGCGAAGAAGGTCGGCTTCAAGGGCATCGGCCTATGGCACGCCGACATCGAGCACCAGCTCGAGAACACAACGCTTGACGAGATGAAGAAGGTCTTCGACGACTCGGGGCTCGAGTTCATCCAGCTCGAGTTCCTGCAGGACTTCTTCGTGCCGGCGGGCGACCCGCTGCGGAAGGAGTCGGACGAGCGTCGCAAGCTGCTGTTCGACGCCGCCGCGACGTTCGACGCTCACCACATCAAGGTGGGCAACATCCCCGGCACCCCGGCCGCGCTCGAGCAGGTGACCGAGGGCTTCGCCGAGCTCTGCCAGGACGCGGCCAACCACACGAACGCCAAGGTCGTCTACGAGTTCATGCCGTTCGACGTGAACGTGCGCGGCCTCGACTCCGCGCTCACGCTGGCCGAGGGCGCTGCGCAGCCCAACGGCGGGCTCGCAATCGACACCTGGCACATGGCCAAGCTCGGCATCCCGCCCGAGGACATGAAGCGCATCCCGCGCGAGTACCTGACGTGGATCGAGCTGTCCGACGGCCAGTACGAGGACATGGAGGACGCGATCGACGAGGTCGTGAACCACCGCAAGCTTCCCGGGGAGGGCGAGTTCAACGTCGCGGCCTACGTGGACGCCTGCATCGAGGCGGGCTACGCGGGGCCGTGGGGCGTCGAGGTGCTCTCGGAAGAGCTGAGAAATCTCCCCATCGAGGAGGAGTTCAAGCGAGCGTATGAGACCACCGCCGCGCAGTTCCGCGCGGGCGTGGCTTGAGATTGAAATTGAGGAGGAGTCGATGAAGGAGCTCGACAACGAGCGGAGGATCTGGATCTTCACCCAGATGGCCCGGATCCGGGAGTTCGAGGAGCGGGTCAAGGGGACCTTCGAAGAGCATCCCGGCGTGATTCGCGGACACACGCATCTTGCGGACGGCGCGGAGGCGTCGATTGTGGGATCGCTCGCGACGATGGAGCCGAACGACCAGCTGATGACGACGTACCGCTGTCACGGCTATCCGATCGTGCTCGGCACGGACACCAAGGCGATGATGGCCGAGATCTACGGCAAGAAGACCGGCCTCTGCGGCGGCTACGGCGGCTCGATGCACCTGACCGATGTGGGGCGCGGCTTCCTCGGCACGAGCGGGATCGTGGCGCAGGGCATTCCGCAGGCCACCGGCGCGGCGTACGCGGCGCAGATCCGCAAGGAGGGCCAGGTCGTCCTCTGCTTCTTCGGCGACGGCGCCTCCAAGCAGGGCGCCTTCAGCGAGTCGCTCAACTTGGCTTCGCTGTGGAAGCTCCCCATCGTGTTCGTGATGGAGAACAACAACTACAACGTGGTCACCCGCTCCGACCAGGAGGACGCGAACGCGGCCGCCGGCGAGCCGCTTGCGGTGAAGGCGAAGGCATTCTCGATGCCCGGCGTGACCGTCGACGGCGGCGACCCGGAGGCGGTCTACGCGACGGTGGGCGAGGCGGTCGACCGCGCCCGCGCGGGCGACGGCCCGACGCTCGTCGAGTCGAAGGTCTACCGGCTATCGGCGCACGGCAACATCATCGTCCCCCCGGGGATCCCGCTGCACTTCCCCGAGCACGAGGCGATCGAGGTGTTCGGCAACGCCGAGGAGTACGAGGCGGCGAAGGCCGGCGACCCGGTGCCGCGCTACCGCGGCAAGCTCGTGCAGGACGGCGCGCTGTCCGCCGAGCAGGCCGACGAGATCGTGCAGTCGGCCAAGGACGAGATGCAGGCGGCTGTGGACTTCGGGATCGAGAGCGACCTCCCGGCTCCAGAGGAAGCGACCAAGTTCGTGTACGCATAGGAGGCCAGAACAGTCATGGCAGAGATTCCCTACATAGCCGCGATCGAGATGGCCATCCACGGCGAGATGGAGCGGGACGACAAGGTCCTGTACTTCGGCCAGAACATCGCGACGACCGAGAACGACAAGTTCCTACAGGCGTTCGGCCCCGACCGCGTCCGCGTGACGCCGATCTCCGAAACGGCTGAGATCGGCATGGCCGTGGGCGCCGCGCTCGCCGGCTACCGCCCGGTGGTGGAGCTGTACATGGCCGAGTTCATGCTCGTGGCCATGGACCAGGTGGTGAACGAGGCGCCGCGCTTCCGTTACATGACCGGCGGCCAGGTAACCGTGCCGCTGGTGTTGAAGGCGGGCTATGGCTTCACCGCCGGCTGGGCGGGCCAGCACACCGGCACGATCTACGGCATGTTCATGGGCGTCCCCGGGCTGCGGGTGGCGATCCCGTCGACCGCCGCCGACGCCAAGGGCCTGATGGCCACAGCGATCCGCGACGACAACCCGGTCGCCTACTTCCACCACTACCTGCTCACACTCGAGCCCGGCGAGGTGCCGGACGGCGAGCACCTCGTGCCGTTCGGCGAGGCTGCGGTGCGGCGCGAGGGCGGCGACGTGACGATCGTCGCGCTCGGCTACATGGTGGGTCAGGCGCTGGCCGCGGCGGAGCGGCTGGCGGGCGAGGGCGTGCAGGCCGAGGTGATCGACCCGCGCACGCTGAACCCGCTCGACACGAAGACGATCCTCGAGTCCGTCGACAAGACCGGGCACCTCGTGCTGGTCGACCAGGCTACGCGGCACGGCTCGGCCTCCGCGGTGATCGCGGGCGAGGTGGCGGACCAGGGCTTCTCGTCGCTGAAGGCGCCGATCAAGCAGGTCACGGCGCTCGAGGCCACGATCCCCTACTCGCAGCCGATGGAGGAGTTCATCCTCCCGGACGAGGACAAGATCGTCGGCGCCGTGCAGCAGGTGCTGGGACAGGCTCCTGTCACCGCCTAAGTCAGAGTCGCTTGACGCGGAGGGGGCGCTCGCGCTCCTCCGCGTCATGTGGCGGATCCGCCACTTCGAGGAGCGGGTGGGCGTGCTCAAGCGCGCCGACCAGGTGTTCGGGCTGATCCACCTGAGCGTGGGACAGGAGGGTGTTGCCGCGTCAGTGTGCACCCAGCTGCGCGGCGACGACCCGGTGTACAGCGGGCACCGCGCGCACGGGCACGCTTTGGCGAAGGGCGCCCCGGTGGAGAAGGTCTTGGCCGAGCTGATGGGCCGCTCGGATGGGCTCTGCCACGGGCTCGGCGGGTCCATGCACCTCGTGGATGTGGAGCACGGGTTCATGGGGGCGACGGGCGTCGTCGGCGGGAACATCCCGATGGCGCTGGGGTCGGCGCTGGCGGCGCGGCTGGCTGGTTCTGACTCCGTCGCCGTCGTCTTCTTCGGCGACGGCGCGGTGCAGGCCGGTCACTTCAACGAGTCTGTGAACCTGGCCACGCTGTGGGGACTGCCGCTGATTTTGGTGTGCGAGAACAACGGCTTTGCCGAGTTCACGCCGCGCTCGGCGCACACGAACGTCGAGCGGGTGTCGGACGTGGTGGCTCCGTACGAGGTCGAGCGCACGACGGTCGACGGCAACGACGTGCTCGCGGTGTGGGAGGCGTTCGGGCGCTTCTTGGATGCGGCGCGCGGCGGCTCGGGGCCGTTCCTGCTCGAGTGCCTGACGCACCGGTTGCGCGGCCACTACGAGGGCGACCCCGGCAAGTACCGCGAGGCGATCGCCAAGGCCGACTGGCAGGAGAAGGACCCGATCCTGCGGCTCCAGAGACACGGCGTGGGCGAGGGCTGGTTCTCCGAAGAGGACGCGGCCGCTGTCGAGCGCGAGTCGCTCGCCGAGGTCGACAAGGCGGAGGAGTTCGCTCGCGAGAGCCCGTTCCCGTCCGAGCGCGTGATGGCCGACTTCGTCTATGCCTGAGACGACCTACGTGAAGGCGGTGAACGCCGCGATGGCGCGCGCGATGCGCGAGGACGAGCGCGTGTTCGTGCTCGGCGAGGACGTGGCCGAGGGCGGGCCGTACACCACCACGGCCGGGCTCGCCGAGGAGTTCGGGGTGGAGCGCGTGATCAACACGCCGATCTCGGAGAGCGCGATCGCCGGCGTTGCGATCGGCGCGGCGCAGTCGGGCCGGCGGCCGATCCTCGAGATCATGTTCATCGACTTCATCACGCTGGCCTTGGATCAGGTGGTGAACCAGGCGGCCAAGGCGCACTTCATGTCGGGCGGGCAGCTCACCGTGCCTTTGGTGCTGCGCACGCAGGGTGGCGCGGGCACGCGCGGGGGCGCGCAGCACTCGCAGTCCTTGGAGTCATGGCTCACGCACATCCCGGGGCTGAAGGTGGTCATGCCGTCCACCGCGGTGGACGCCGGCGGGCTGCTCGCCAGCGCCGTTGCCGATCCGAACCCGGTCGTCTTCATCGAGAACAAGACCCTTTACTTCAAGCGCGAGGAAGTGCCGGACGAGATCGAGCCGGTGGAGATCGGTCGCGCGCGCGTATTGAGAGAGGGCGGCGACGTGACGATCGTGGCGCTGTCGCGGCTCGTGGGCGAGGCGCTGGTCGCGGCCGAGCGGCTGTCTGCCGACGGCGTAGAGGCCGAGGTGATCGACCCGCGCACGCTGGTGCCGCTGGACCTCGAGACGATTGTCCGCTCGGTGGAGAAGACCAACCGCCTCGTGATCGCGCACGAGGCTGTGGAGCACGGCGGCTTCGGCGCGGAAATCCTGGCCGAGGTGCAGGCGGTGGCGTTCGACGAGCTCGACGCACCGATCGAGCGGGTGGGCGCGCCGTTCGCGCCGATCCCTTTGAGCCCGCCGCTCGAGGACGCCTACATCCCGGGCGCCGACGACATCGTCTCCGCGGTTCGCGCGACGCTCGACTAGCTGCGGTCGAACGACCGCAACACGTTCCGCTCGCTCCCTCCCTTCACCGTCACCTCGAGGACGGTGCCTACCCCGCGCCGGTAGTGCTTGTGGTCGATCACGCCCGGCTCGAGCGGCGTCCACTCCTTCGTCAGCATCGCCTTCCGCGAGGAGACGTACGGCACGTGCACCGGCGCCGAGAGGCTCAGCACCTGGAAGTGGTCCTCGGCGTGGCCCTTGTAGAACTCCTGCCGGAACGACTGCCCGACGCGGGGCCGTGCCGGCATGACGATTCCGGCCCGCGCACCGTGGACGCCGGCCTGCCAGGAGCCTTCGCGGCTGGTGACATGGCCCGCGGCGTCCAGCTCCGCAGTGTCCTCACCGAAGTACCAGACGCTGCCCTGGGCGTCTTGCGCGTACCAGTCCCTCGTGCGCTCCTCGAGCGTGCCCCGCAGGAAGAGCCGGTCGTCGACTGCGACGCAGCGGACGCCGGCGATCGTCCGCGTGCGCGATGTGACCCTGACGACGTCACGGGACGGCTTCCCGTCCTTGACGCCTCGGTAGACGAAGACCGCCCCCGGCCTGAACGGCAGCCACGGGTTGTCGATCCGGTGGACGAAGCGGGGCTGCCCTGCACCGGCGCCGCCCGCGGCGAGGAGACTCGTGGCGGCGACGAGTGCGGCTGTGGCAAGACGGATCGGGTTCGGGCGCATGACGCTCCTTCGGTCGGTGCGCCCGACGCTAGAGCCGGCAGGTGAGACGCTCGTGAGAGCGGCGCCCGTTCTCATCCATCCCTCATGCGAAAGCGGGAACATGCCGGGTGTGCGCGTCCTGATCGTCGAGGACGAACCGAAGATGGCCGGGCTGATCCGACGGGGCCTCGTCGAAGAGGGCTACGCCGCCGACATCGCCGCCACCGGCGAGGACGCCCTGTGGATGGCCGGATCCCATCCCTACGAGGCGATCGTCCTCGACGTGATGCTGCCGGGGGCGGACGGGTTCGAGACGTGCCGCCGGCTCCGCGACGAGGGGGTCTGGACGCCCGTGCTCATGTTGACCGCGCGGGATGCGGTGGCCGACCGCGTCTGCGGTCTCGACGCGGGCGCAGACGACTACCTCACGAAGCCGTTCTCCCTCGCAGAGCTGTACGCGCGACTCCGCGCTCTCGTCCGTCGCGGCGGCGTGGAGCGGCCGACCGAGCTCGTCGCGGGCGACCTCCGGCTCGACCCCGCCAGCCGGCGCGTGCGGCGCGGCGAGACGGAGATCGAGCTGTCGCCGAAGGAGTTCGCTCTCCTGGAGACCTTCATGCGGCGCCCGGGCCAGGTGCTGTCGCGCCTGCAGCTGCTGGAGCACGCATGGGACTTCGCCTACGAGAACCGCTCGAACGTCGTCGACGTCTACGTCCGCTACCTGCGCGAGAAGGTCGACCGTCCGTTCGGCGCGGTCTCGATCCAGACCGTTCGCGGTGTCGGCTACCGGCTCGAGGAGGACGCGTGAAAAGGCTTCCGATCCGCGTCCGGCTCGCGCTCGTGTTCGGGCTGGCGACGGCAGTGGTGCTCTTCGGCGCGGGCCTGTTCGTCTACGAGCGCGTCGGCTCGGACCTGGCGGCGTCGCTCGACCAGGAGCTCCGTGCGCGTGCACAGGATCTCTCGGCGCTGGTCCGCCACGGAGGCTCGCTCGCATCGACCGACGGGTCGCTGGTCGAGCGCGGGGAGTCGTTCGCCGAGCTCGTCGCTGCGGACGGGAGCGTCGTCGACGCGACTCCCCCGATCGGCCGAGCACTGCTCGTATCGCGGGCCGACCTGGCACGAGCACGCGGCGGGGCGCTGTTCGCGAACCGGCCGTCGGTCCCCGGGCTCGACGAGCCGGCGCGCCTGCTCGCGCTCCCCCTGAGCCGCTCCGGCCGGCGGTTCGTGCTCGTCGTCGGCGCCACCCGCGAGAACCGCGCCGAGACCCTGAGCTCGCTCCGCGACGCGTTCCTGATCGGCGGCCCGATCGCGCTGCTCCTCGCGACGCTCGGCGCGTACTGGCTCGCCGGCGCTGCGCTGCGCCCGATCGAGGCGATGCGCCGTCGAGCCGCCGAGATCACGAGCTCATCGATGGACGAGCGGCTACCGGTCACGCCGGCGAGGGACGAGGTGGCGCGCCTGGGTGAGACGCTGAACGAGATGCTCGCGCGGATCGAGGAGGGCCTCGCGCGCGAGCATCGGTTCGTCGCCGATGCCAGCCACGAGCTGCGCACCCCGCTCGCGCTGCTCAAGGCCGAGCTCGAGCTGGGCGTCGCCCGCGCCCGCACGCCGGAGGAGCTCAAGGAGACCATTCGCTCCGCGGCGG
>DATBKS010000165.1:0-1583 GCA_036555755.1 Thermoleophilaceae bacterium | reverse complement strand
TGGTTCCACTGCAACCAAAAGTCAGGAACGTGCGCGCCTAGAGCACCATCTGCGTGCAGACGAACAGCGCCATCAGCTGCTCGTCGCGCGTGATGCGTACCTCCCACACGTGCGTGCGGCGGCCGGTGTGGAGGGGAGTGGCGGTGGCGATCAGCTCGTCGCCCTCGCGCGCGCCCGCGAAGACGTTGGTCTTCAGCTCGACGGTGGAGAAGCCGGTGTTCGGTGGCAGGTGGCGCATCGTGGCCCAGGCGGCGACGGTGTCCGCCAGCGTCACCCAGGCGCCGCCGTGCGCGAAGCCGAACGGGTGGAGGTGCCGGCTCTGCACCACGAGCCGCCCGCGCGCCACGCCGTCGGCCACTTCGAGCGGCTCGACGCCCAGGTCGTGCGGCAGCGTGCCCTTCGAGATCTCGGCGATCGCCTCGGCGGTGATCTCCGGATTCACGGCGGCTGGGCTCAGCTCTGGAGAACGCTGTCGTCGTAGAGCTTCTTCACGCGCACCGTGCCCTTGGGCGCGGCGGCGAGGCAGAGCTCGCAGAGCACGCACTCGTCGAGGTTGCCCTCGACGATCTCGATGTGCCCGTCGGCGTTCTTGAAGATGTCCACGGGGCAGGCGTCCTCGAGTTTCTGCGCGACGTCCGCCTGGTCGCGGATCTGGTCGTCGACGTCGACGTCGATGAACAAGCCGGGCATCAGGCAGCCACCTCCTCGCCGAGCTTCTGCTTGATGAGGTTCGGGATGTCGGCGATGTCCTCGGCGACCGTGATGCCCGCCTCGGCGAGGCGCGCGATCTTCTCGGTTGCGGTGTCGGCCTTGCCCTCCACGATCGTGCCGGCGTGGCCGAAGCTCATCCCCGGCATCTCGTCCATGAAGCGGCCTGCCATGAAGGCGACGATCGGCAGCCGCGAATCGTTCTCGGTCACGTAGCGAGCCAGCTCCGCCTCCATGCGGCCGCCCGGCTCCGTGTAGATCACGATCGCCTCGGTCTGCTCGTCGGCCTCGAACAGCGGCATCAGCTCCGCGTAGGTCGAGCCGATGATCGCGTCGCCGCCGATCGAGATGGCGGTGGACACGCCGAGTCCGGCGGCGGTCAGGGTGGAGGAGATCTCCGTGGTCATGCCGCCGGAGCGGGACATCACGCCCACGCGACCCGGCTGGTACGACTTCGCCGCGTCCTTTGCCGGACCGCCGATGCCGCCCATCTTGGCCACGCCCGGGCGAATGATGCCGAGGCAGTTGGGGCCGATGATGCGCGCGCCGCGCAGGTTGGCCAGCTCGACCATCTGCGCCACGTCGTAGCGCGGGATGCGCTCGGTGACGATCACGATCAGCTTGATGCCGGCCTCGATCGCCTCGAACACCGCGTCGCGCGTGAACGCAGGCGGCACCGTGACGACGGAGCCGTCGGGCACCGAGCCCTCGGCCTCCACTAGCTGCGCCACCGAGTCGTACACCGGCACGCCGTGCACCTCGCGGCCGCGCCGGCCAGGCGTCACGCCGCCGACGATCTTCGAGCCGTAGTCGAGGCACTCGCGCGTGAGGTTCACGGCCTCGCGGCCGGTGATGCCCTGGACGATGAAGGTCGT
>DATBKS010000164.1:0-21117 GCA_036555755.1 Thermoleophilaceae bacterium | reverse complement strand
GTGCGGCGCAGCACGCGGTCGCCCTCCGCGTGGCCCGACACGTCGTTCACCGACTTGAAGCCGTCGAGGTCGAACAGCGCGACGCTCAGGCGCCCGCCGTAGCGGCGGCAGCGCTCGAGCTCGCGCGCGAGGCTCTCGTGGAACTCGCGGTGGTTGAGGAGGCCGGTGAGCGGGTCGCGCGAGGCGAGGTCCTGCTGGGCTTCGTAGAGGTGCGCGTTGGTGAGCGCGATCGCCGCCTGGGTGGCGAAGGACTGGAGCACCTCGACGTCGCGCGGGAGGAAGACGCGCGCGTTAGGCGCGAGCGACACGAGCACGCCGAGCGACTCGCCGCGGTAGGTGAGGGGTGCGGAGCAGAGTGAACGCAGCGGAACGCCGCCGGAGTCGGTGAGCTCGGCGAGCTCCGGCACCGCGCTCAGGTCTTCGAGCACGAGCGCGGCGTCATGCGTGCGGCCCCTGGTGGCGGCCCAGCGCTCGAGCGCCTCGACCGACTCGGCCGGGAGCGACGACGAGCGCGTGCAGTAGAAGCTGCCGCCGTCGTCTCGGAGCAGCGCGAACTGGCGGCCGGCGAGCGTCGACTGGAGGTTCGCCGTTACCTTCGCCATCACGTCCTCGAGCCGCAGCTCGGACACGATGTCCTGGAGCGAGGCGCTCAGCCGCTGCGTGACCTCCGCCTGCTCGCGCGCTTCGCTCTCGAGCTGTCGCCAGGCGCGCTGGCGGACAGTGATCGCCTTGCGAAGGGCTGTGCCCCCGAGACCCGCGGCCAGCACTCCGGCGACCGGCAGCAGCGCCGAGTCGAACGCGCCTGCCGCAGTGAGCATTCCGGCGCTGCCGAGCAGCGAGGCGAGCGCGAAGCGCAGGTAGGAGCCGCCGGACTCCCACGTGACGTCGTAGACGCAGCTCTCCCCGCCGTCACCTGCGCAGATGGGATGGCTCACTCGCGCCCGCGGTAGCCCGAACAGCACGGGCACGCAGGAGAGCATGCCCTGGTTGTACTGGCAGTCGAGCGGGTGGAAGGGCGTGCCGCTCACGTCCACGTATGCGATTCGCGCGTGCGACGAGCTCGACTCGAGCAGGTCCATGCGCGCGGTGGTGGTGAACTTGCCGTTTGCGCGCACGACGTTCTCGTACACGAGGCGCGGCGAGCCGAGGGCGCGCAGCGCGAGCTTGAGCGCCTCGCCCACGCCGAGGTCGAGCGCTGACTCCCCCACGTGGCGGCCGACGTACGGATCGTCGAGCACCTCCGCCGCTGCGAGGAAGAGGCGGATCTTCGTCGCGAACGAGAACCAGTGGCCTTCGTTGCGCAGGTCGTCCTCGGCGTGCTCGAGGCCGCAGAGGCCGAGCACCTCCTCGATCGCCACGCGGCCCCCCTTGCGCTCGACGTAGGACAGGATCAGCCGCGAGGTCATGCCGGCCGTCTCGCACGCCTCGTCCTCCCACGGAACGGGTGGCGGAAGCGGCGCCACGGCAGGCGCCACTGTGTCCGGCCGATCGAACTTGCGCTCCTCCTCGATCAGCTCTTGACCGGAGCTGGGTGACATGTCACCCGCTTAATCGGGCGGTTGGCGTCTTTGTTTGAGGAATTTGCGCCGCTTAGAGGACGCGGCGCGCCCAGGTGAACTGGTCCCGCAGCCAGCCCTCGTAGAGCGGCAGGACGTACACGCCCTGGTCCGAGGAGTGGATCACGAAGTCCTTGCTGAGGGCGATGCCCTCGTGGATCACGTTCGCCTCGGTGGCCTTCGACTTGAACTTCGCGGAGCCGAAGAAGAGCAGGTCGCCGGGCTTGACCTGGTTGATCCGGAGGCGCTTCGACTTCGGGATTTCGCCCGCCTGCTGCGCAGCCGTGCGGCCGCGGATCTTGTTGCCGGCGGGGTTGCCGCTCAGCTTGAACACGCGCCAGGCGAAGCCCGAGCAGTCGTAGCCGCCGTGCACCTGGCCGGGCGCCGCCGTGTCGGACTCGCCGCCCCAGATGTAGGGCATGCCGATCTTCGACACCGCCAGGCTGAGCACGGTGCGCTGCTTCGCCGTGTAGGTGGGGAGCACGAAGTGGCTCGCGACCTCGCGGACGTTGTCGGCCTCCCAGTCCCCCAGGTTCAGGGTCTGAGAGAGCGACCAGGCGGCCTCGGCGCGCGTGATGCGGTCGCTCGGGTAGAGCTCGAGCTTGTCGTCGGCGGCAAGGTGGTTGTAGCGGAGCGACAAGAGGCGCGCGACGACCTCGGTGCCGAAGTAGGAGGGCGGCTGGAGGCCCGCGTTCTGCGCTCCGGCCTCGAAGGTGTTCGCCGCATCGCTCAGGCCGAGCTGCGCGACCATCAGCGCATCGAAGCGGGTCACGCTGATCGGCGCCGAGGAGACGTGGACGGCGGGCGTGCCGGTCTGCGCGCTGAGGGCGGCGAAGGCGCTGCTGAGGTCGCTCGCCGACAGCGGCTGCTCGCCGTGGAAGCCGCCGGGAAGGTTCTGCATCAGGCCCGCCTTGACGACCTGCTTCTGCTGCTTCTTGTCCCAGTTGGCGAGCGTGTGGGCGCCCGCGGGAGCGGCGGTTGCCAGGAACGCGCAGGCGGCGAGGGCGACGCTGAGGAGCCGGGAGGGCATCTCTTCTTGGGATCGGACCCGCGCGAGATCCCTTTAGGGGTTATTGGTTCGTGGTGGACGCCTTGCACTACGGTTGGCCGCCGTGATCTGGATCCAAGCGGACCTCCGGCTGCCCGCACTGCCGCGCGGCTTTCACCTCGTCACGCGCGAGGTGGAGGACGCCGTGCCGGAGCTCTCACGCATCGGCATGGGCGTTGCGCACGTGTTCATCCGGCACACGTCGGCGTCGCTGACTCTGAACGAGAACGCAAGCCGCGACGTGCTGCGCGACTTCGCCACGTGGTTCGATCGCGCGGTGCCCGACGGCGCCTCGTACTTCGAGCACACGCTCGAGGGACCGGACGACATGCCGGCGCACATCAAGTCTTCGCTGCTCGATTCCTCGCTGACGATCCCCGTGTCTGACGGGCGCATCGCGCTCGGAACCTGGCAGGGGATCTACCTGTGCGAGCACCGCGACTCGGGTGGGCCGCGCTCGCTGACCGTCACGGCCTGGGGCGAGGAGCGCGGCTAGCGACGTAGCCGTTTGTCCGGCGCTTATGCGAACATATGTTCGTGCGCTGGGACAACCTGCGAATCGAGAACGAGGACGGGCATCAGCTGCCGGGCTACCGCGATCCGGCGGTGGTCCGGCGGTTCGACGCGCCCGAGGCGCTCGACATCCGCTTCTACGAGGTTCACGCCAAGTCGGCTTTGAATCACGTGCCCAAGGCGTCGCGGATGCCCTTCCGCTGGACGATCAATCCGTACCGCGGCTGCACGCACGCGTGCACCTACTGCCTGGCCGGTGACACGAGGGTGCTGCTGACGGACGGGCGCACGAAGGCTATGGCGGACCTTGTGGTCGGGGACGCGATCTACGGCACCGAGCGGGTGGGTGCGCAGCGGCTGCTCACGGCCACGCGTGTGCTCGACCACTGGAAGACGGTCAAGCCCGCGTATCGCGTGGTACTCGAGGATGGGACCGAGCTCGTGGCGAGCGGCGACCATCGCTTTCTCACCACGCGCGGGTGGAAGCACGTGATCGGCCACACCTCGGTGCGCCGGCCGCACCTCGACATGAACTGCGAGTTGCTGGGTACCTGCCAGCTCCACGATCCGCCGGCGCACGAGCCGATCAGCACTCAGCCGCGGCTGCGCGTCGTCTCGATCGAGTCGCTGCGTGAGGAGCGCGAGCTGTACGACATCACCACCGGCACTGGTGACTTCATCGCGAACGGCGTCGTCAGTCACAACTGCTTCGCCCGCCCCACCCACAAGTACCTCGACTTCGACGCGGGCCGGGACTTCGAGCGCGAGATCGTGGTGAAGGTGAACGTGCCGGAGGTTCTGCGAACGGAGCTGGCGCGGCCGTCGTGGAAGGGCGAGCACGTCGCGCTCGGGACGAACACGGATCCGTACCAGTGGGTGGAGGGCCGCTACAAGCTGATGCCCGGGATCTGGGAGGCATTCCGCGACTTCCGCAACCCGTGCTCGGTCTTGACGAAGTCGCCGCTCCTGTTGCGCGACCTGCCGCTGCTGAAGGAGATCGCCGCTGTGGCACCGATCAGCGCCAACCTCTCGGTGCCTACCCTCGACGAGAAGGCCTGGCGCGCCACCGAGCCGCACACCCCCAACCCGCGCGCGCGGCTCGAGGCCGTGGCGGAGCTCAATCGCGCCGGGATTCCCACCGGCGTACTTGTCGCGCCGCTCATGCCCGGGATCAACGACGCGCCCGAGCAGGTCGAGGAGATCCTCGACATCGCGACGGAGGCCGGGGCGGTCAGCATCGGCGGCATCGCGCTGCATCTGCGCGGCGAGGTGCGCGGGATCTTCTTCGACTGGCTGCGCGCTCACCGGCCGGACCTCGTGCCGCGCTACGAGCAGCTCTATCGCCGAGGTGCCTACATGGCGCCCGCAGAGCGGCAGCGGCTGCAGGATCTGGCGGTGCCCCCAGGCAAACCGTCGAGTCCGCGGCGCTTCATGCTCGACAGCGATATGGCATCGCCGGCGGCGGAACAGGCTCCTGCGGCGCCGCCTCCGCCCGCACAACCTGCGCTGTTCTGAGGCCAGCGGGCATGCGGATGTTTGGAACCCCCCATGCGCCGG
Organism: Thermoleophilaceae bacterium; assembly: GCA_036555755.1. Lineage (GTDB taxonomy): Bacteria > Actinomycetota > Thermoleophilia > Solirubrobacterales > Thermoleophilaceae > JAICJR01. The sequence continues at coordinate 16,443 of DATBKS010000164.1, read as the reverse complement.
TTATGGCGAAAGAAGGGGCGAGCGGCAGGGGCTTCGTTCATCCGCTCCTGGTGCCACGGCCCTGCACCGAACCAGATGCGCTTCTTCACGAGAAAAGACCGCAAGCCATTGCGCGAGACGCCGATTGCGCGTCAGCTTCGCGCCCAGGCTTCCTCCCCCATCGCCCGCCAGCTGCGGGTGCAGGCTGTGCAGCGCGCACGTCGCGCACGCTGGCAGGCGCTTGTGCTCATGCCGCTGCTCGGCGCGGTGATCTGGGCCTACAGCAACCGCAAGGAGCTGTTCGGGGTCGATGTGCCGGTGCGCATCGCCTCGGCGGTCGTCCTGGTGATCCTGGGCTGGGCTTTCGCCCGCGCACTGGGCCGGGCGCTCGGCCCATCGCTCTTCCGCCGGATGGACAGCGGCACCGCGGGCACCGTCGGCTTCGTCATCCGGCTGATCGCGCTGTCGGTGGCGATCCTGTTTGCGCTACGGGTCGCCGGCCTACAGCCGAGCACGCTCGCGGTCGGCGGTGCGTTCACCGCCGTGATCATCGGTCTTGCCGCCCAGCAGACGATCGGCAACCTGATCGCTGGACTGGTGCTGCTGAGCGCGCGCCCGTTCCGTGTTGGCGACCGCGTGCGCTTCCAGGCGGGCGCACTCGCCGGCCCGCTGGAGGGCGTCGTCGGCTCGCTCGGCCTGCTGTACACGACGCTCGCTCAGGGCGAGGACCGGGCGATGGTCCCGAACAGCGTCGTTCTCGGCGCGGCCATCGTGCCGTTGCGCGAGCCCGCTGCCGTCGACCTTCGCGCGCGCCTCCGGGCCGGGGTGCAGCCGAGCTACATCCAGGAAATGCTCGAGGAAGCCGTCACCGTGCCCACTCGCTCGCGCCCGCACATCGGGCTCGAGGAGATGGATGCCGACGAGGTCGTCGTCCGCATCGCGGCGACGCCCGAGTCCGGCAAGGACGGACCGAAGCTGGCGGACGAGATCCTCGCTGCGGTGTCGAAGCTGACAGCGGACCAGGCCGACCAGGGCGAGAGCGGACCCTGGCGCTCGGCTCAGTCTCACCGGGCGCAGCGCGCCGGCAGCCGACGCGGCTGAGCCAGCTGCGATCCTCGCCGGGTGCGCGAGACCTCAGCCGACCTCGAAGGGCTGCAAGCGCTGCTCGACCGCAGCAGCGAGCGTGCGAGCTCGTTCCTGCGCACGGCCTTCCGGATGCCGGAACATTCGCTCTCGGCCGCGCAGCTTTGCGCGCATCTCGAGGGTGCGCTCCAGATCGCGTTCGCAACGGTCACCGCTCGCGGCGAGCCGCGTGTGGCGCCGATCAACGCGTTCTTCCTCAGGGCCGTGTTCTACGTGCCCACCGTCGCGGAGGCCACGCGTGCACGGCACCTGGCGCGGCGGCCGGGAGCCAGCCTCACCTACTACGAGGGCGAGCACCTGGCCGTGATCGGACATGGCCGGGCGACTCAGGTCGGGCAGTCGGACCCGGAGTTCGCGGAGCTCGACGCCACCCAGGTCGAATGCGGCCAGCAGAGTCCGCTGGAGTGGTCGGGCACCGGCGTGTACCTCCGCTTCGAGCCGGACGTGCTCTACACGTTCGCGCTCGAGCCCGGCAACTACCCGGGCTAGGGCGCGGCGCGCGCGGTCAGCGCGGTGCCCACGCGCGGCTCGCGGCTGCGGCCCGACCGGCGCGCCGCCCGCGTGGCGCGAGCGAGCAACACGCGCTCGACGAGCAGCCAGCTCGCAGCGCCCGCCGCCACGGCCGGCACGAGCACTGCTATGAGCCGCGGCACGAACGCGTGCGGCAACAGCCCGAGCCGCACCCCGAACAGCATCAGCGGCACGTGCCAGAGGTAGATGCCGTAGGAGAAGAGGCCGATCTTCGCGAGCGGCTTCGAATGGATCCAGGCGGTGGCCGGTCCGCGGCCCACCACCACGGCGGCGAGCAGTGTGGCGAAGCCGATCCCAGCCGGCAGGTTCTGGAGCGCACCGGTGATGAACGGAACGGCGTCGCTGGCTGGGCTCGCATGCCAGAGGCCGTTGCACACGACCCCCGCGATCCCGGCAGCGAACAGGGCGAGCGTCTTCCCCGGGCCGACCCGCGGCGGGCGGCCGTCGCGCGCCACGGCCCTCTCCACCCACAGCGCAAGCAGCATCCCGAGGCCGAAGTAGGGCAGGTAGGCGGGCAGCGCCTTCGTGGCAAGCATGCTGCCGCCGAGCAGGTACACGGCCGCGTTCCACGCCACGCCGAAGAGGATCAGCCCGCCGAGCAGCGCGGCCTGCCGCCGCGCGCGTCCCTCGCTCCAGCGGTAGCCGATTGCCCCGAGCAGCGGCAGCAGCGCGTAGAAGAGCACCTCGAGGCAGAGCGTCCACGTGACCGGGTTGAAGGTGAGGATCGTGTGCGACGAGTAGTTCTGCGCGAAGAAGGCGAAGAGCGGGAGGTCGCCGCCGTCGGGCAGGCGCACGCCGGGCGTGCCGCCGGCGCCCCACAGCAGCGCGAAGGTGCCGAGCATCGCGAGGTAGTAGGCGGGCAGGATGCGAGCGGCACGGCGCAGGGTGTAGACGCGGACGTCGACCGGGCCGTCGCGACGCAGCGCTGCACGCGCGAAGCCGCGGTAGAGCAGGTAGCCCGAGAGCACGAAGAACAGGAGCAGCCCGAGCCGGAAGTCCGACAGAACGGTGTCGAGCAGGGTGTTCTGGCGGATCCGCGTGGGATCCGGGAAGCGGTACAGCCATACGTGGAAGCACAGAACAGAAAGGGCAGCGAGGGCGCGCAGGCCGTCGAGCCCCGCCGCGCGCCTCCCGCGCTCGGACGAAGGCATACGGCCTCCTTACCCAGTAAAAGAGGCAGGGATGCATTCACATGCGCACGCGCACGGCCACGGCGGACACGCCCATTCGCACGGTCGCGAGACGAATCGGGCCCGGATGGGCTTCGCGCTCGCGGTCAACGTGGTGCTCGTGCTGGCGGCGGTGGTCGGCGCGATCGTGTTCCACTCGGTCGCCCTGTTCGCCGACGCCGGCCACGTGCTCTCGGACGTCGGGGCAATCGTGCTGGCGCTGTTTGCCGCCGCGATGGCGGCTCGCCCGGCGGCCGGGCGGCGCACCTTCGGCTACCACCGCACCGAGATCCTCGCCGCGCTCGTCAACGGGATCACGCTTGTCGCTGTCGCGGTGTTCGTGTTCGTGGAGGCGGTGATGCGGCTATCGCAGCCGTCCGACGTGCGCGGCCTCGGCGTTCTCATCATCGGTGCCGTGGGGCTGCTGGGCAACGCCATCGGCACCTACGCGCTCGCCGGCGGCGACCGCGAGGACATCAACCTCGAGGCGGTCCTCCGCCACTCGGCCGCGGACGCGCTCGGCTCGCTCGCGGTCATCGTCTCGGGCGCGCTGGTGCTCATCACGGGCTGGAACCGGGTCGACCCGATCACCGGCATCCTGCTCGGCGTCCTCATCCTGCTCGGGTCGTGGCGGCTCATCAAGGAGCCGATCGACGTGCTCATGGAGGCGGCGCCGTCCGGTGTGGAGGTCGAGGAGGTCGGCACGGCGATGGCAGCGGTCGACGGGGTACGCGAGGTACACGACCTGCACGTGTGGACGGTCACCTCCGGTTTCCCCGCGCTCGCCGCCCATGTGCGCACCGACCCCGCGCGCGACCCCGACGAGGTGCGTCATGCGCTGGAGGCAGAGCTCAAGGCGCGCTTCGGCATCGAGCACACCACGCTTCAGATGATGGTCGAGCCGCTCCTAGAGATCGAGGACCGGCGGCCCTGCAAGGAGTGATCCCGTGAAGGTCTGGGTCGATCTGACCAACACCGCGCACGTGTTGGTGCTGAGGCCGCTCGTCGAGCTGCTCGAGAGCGACGGCCACGAGGTGGAGATCACCGCGCGGCCGCTGTCGCACACGCTCGAGCTGCTCGACGACTGGGGCCACCCGTACACGTCGTTTGGGCACTACGGCGGCGTGTCGCGCGCAGGCAAGGCGCGCGCGGCCGCGGGGCGCGTGTGGGACATGCTGCGCTTCGGGCGCGGCCGCGGCTTCGATGCTGCGCTGGCGCACGGCTCCACGGACCTGCCGGTGGCCAGCCGCCTGCTGCGCATTCCCAACGCGACGATGTTCGACTACGAGTGGGCCACGCTCCAGCACAACGTCAACTGCCGGCTCGCCAACCGCGTCCTCGTGCCGGACGCGATCCCCGCCGATCGCCTCGCGCGTTACGGCGCCAAGCCGCCCAAGCTCATCCGCTACCCGGGGCTCAAGGAGGAGTACTACATGGCGGACTTCGAGCCGGACCCCGCCGTGCTCGAACAGCTGGGCGTCGACCGCGAGCTGCCGCTCTGCGTGGTGCGCACCGCGCCCTCCTACGCGCTCTACCTCGGCGGCTCCGAGAACCCGCTCCTCCCCCGGCTGCTCAGGCACGTGGTCGAAGAGGAGAAGGCGCAGGCGGTGGTGCTCGCCCGCACGCCGGAGCAGCGCCAGGACATCCGCGCCCTCGGGCTCGAGCGCGTGATCGTGCCGGACCGCGCCGTCGACGGTCGCAGCCTCGTCGCCTTCGCCGATGCGCTCGTGTCGGCAGGCGGCACCATGAACCGCGAGGCCGCCGTGCTCGGCACGCCGGTCTGGTCGATCTTCGAGGGGAAGATGGGCGCGGTCGACGAAATGCTCGCCCGCGAAGGCAGGCTGCGCTTCCTGAAGGACCCGGCAGAGGTCAAGATCGAGCGCAAGCCGCCGGGCCACGTAGAGCAGCGAGTGAAGCGCGATCCACGTGACCTACTCGAGCTGGCGCTCCCCTGGGTGTACGGAACTAAGAACTAAGAACTAATTGCCTAGGGCCAGCCGATGAGTTCGCTGTCGTGCTCTCGGAAGACTTGGTCGGGAGGGCCGGCTCCCGGTGCGTGTAGAGCCTCGATCAGCTGACTGATGCGCGGCGCCATGACGAGCAGGTAGCGCGCCGGCTCCGGCCGGGGGTTCCAGTACGTGTGCACGGTTCCGCGCGGCGCCATCACCGCCCCGCCCGCCGCGACCTCCACCTCGTCGTCGCCCAGCCGGAAGCGGAGCGCGCCCTCGAGCACGTACCAGGCCTCGTCGTCGCTGTTGTGGATGTGGAGCGGCGCGATGTAGAGCGGCGGGTCGTTGCCGTCGCCTTCCGCGCGCCACTCGACCACCACGAAGTCGGTGCTCTCGAGCCTGGCTCCGGCGAGCGGCGACGCGACGCGCTCGTCGGGCACCGCGGTCAGCGCCCTCCGGTGAGCGCGCGCTCGACGGCCTCGTCCTGCGCTGCCTGATCCTCCGAGGGCACCCGGTCCTCCTCAGACTCCTCGCGCACGAAGCGACCGAGCCCGATCGCGCGGAAATGGCGCGCCTTGAGGATCTCGAGCGTGTAGACCATCCAGACCGACGCGGCCAGCACGGCCGAGCCAACCAGGATCGCGATGACCGAGTTGTGCACGCTCCAGACGCCGAACGGCCGGGGCGGCACGAAGCGCAGCATGATCCCGTAGGCGGCCAGCAGCAGCGCCCACAGATGCAGGTACGCCGCCGTTCGCCGCTGCGAGAAGCCGATGCGCATGAAGCGGTGGTAGAAGTGGTTCTGGTCCGCCCCCCACGGCGCGCGGCGGTACTTGAGCCGCTTGAGCACGACGAACGAGGTGTCGAGGATCGGCACCGCCATCACGAGCAGCGGGCCCGCGAGGGCGATGGTGGCGGCCGTCTTCAGCACGCCCTGCACGGCTATGGCCGCGAGCAGGTAGCCGAGCGCCAGCGCTCCCGTGTCCCCCATGAAGATCTTGGCCGGGTGGTAGTTCCGCGGCAGGAACGCGAGCGTCGCCCCGCACACGATCGCGGCGAGCGCCGCGGGCGGGATGCGGTCGAACGACACCGCGAGCAGCGCGAACGAGCCCGCGGCGATCGCGACGATGCCGGCGGCGAGCCCGTCCATCCCGTCGATCAGGTTCACGAGGTTCGCGAGGAACGCGATCCACAGGATCGTGATCGGGTAGGCGGCCCAGCCGAGGTTCACCGAGCCCAGGATCGGCAGGCTCAGGTGATCCATCTTGAGGTGCCAGCCGAGCACCGGCACGAGAGTCAGGGCGAGCACAGCCAGCAGCTTCGGCCCCGGCCGCAGCCCGAGCGTGTCGTCGATCAGGCCGACCAGCGCCACACCGGCCGTGCCGATCAGGATGCCGAGCAGCGGCCCGTCGAGATCGACGAATATGAGCGACGCCACGAGGATGCCGATCACGATCGCCAGGCCGCCGATGCGGGGCACGGGCTTCGTGTGAACGCGCGGGCGGTCGCCGCCGGTGTCAATTCCGCCGATCTTCGGCGCGAGCCAAGCCGTGACCGGCGTGAGCAGCAGGACAATCGCCGCCGCCACAACGAAGCCCCACGCCACCGATCCATGCTCGACCAGGCCGCGCAGGGAGTCCCAGAAGGACATACGCATGCGTTTATAGCGCAGCCCGTAGAGGGAAACGACCGGCATTACCCCCGATCCGGCAAGTAGCCTTGTGCCGCGTGAGTGAGGTTGTCTCGTCAGCTCAGGCGTTCGACGAGCGCATAGATACGCGCGAGGCCGCGGTCGGGATCGTCGGTCTCGGCTACGCGGGACTGCCCCTGGCGATGGTGTTCGCCGAGGCGGGATTCGGCGTCACGGGCGTCGATGTCAGCCAGGAGCGCGTGCTCGCGGTCCAGGAACGCCGCTCATATCTCGTCGATGTGCCCGCCGGCCGCTACGACCGGCTCGACGGCCGCTTGCACGCCACCATCGACTACGCGGCCGTCCGCGAGCTCGACGCGCTCACGATCTGCGTGCCCACCCCGCTGTCGAAGACGCGCACGCCCGACATCTCCTACATCGTGTCGGCGGCCGAGTCCGTGGCTGCCAACCTGCGCGCGGGACAGCTCGTGGTGCTGCAGTCGACCACCTACCCCGGCACCACCGAGGAGATCGTGTTGCCGATCCTCGAGCGGAGCGGCGGCAAGGTGGGCGAGGACTTCTTCCTCGGCTACGCCCCCGAGCGGGTCGACCCGGGCAACAAGCAATACGGCATCCGCAACACGCCCAAGCTCGTGGCGGGCGTCACGCCCGAGTGCCTGCGCCGCACCGAGCTGCTCTACCGCCAGGTGGTGGAGCACGTGATCCCGGTCTCGAGCCCGATGGTCGCGGAGACGGCCAAGCTGCACGAGAACACCTTCCGCGCGGTCAACATCGCCCTCGCCAACGAGCTGGCGCTGATGTGCGACCGGCTCGGCATCTCCGCCTGGGAGGTGATCGAGGCCGCCAGCACCAAGCCGTTCGGCTTCCTCGCCCATTACCCCGGCCCGGGCCTCGGCGGCGACTGCATCCCGGTCGTCCCCCACTTCCTCGCCTGGCGCCTGCGCGAGTACGGCTACTCGGCACAGCTGATCGCGGCGGCGCACGACATCAACGCCAACATGCCCAACCACGTGGTTCAGCGCGTGGCGGACGCGTTGAACGACGCCGCCAAGCCCATTCGCGGCTCGCGCCTGCTCCTGCTCGGCATGGCCTACAAGGCCGATGTGCACGACATCCGCGAGTCCCCCTCGCTCGAGATCCTGCGCCAGCTCGAGGCGCGCGGCGCCGAGGTCCGCTACTGCGACCCCTGGGTCGACCAGGTGGAGATCGAGGACAAGCTCTACAGCAGCGTCGCGTGGACGAAGGACGAGGTGCGCGCGGCCGACTGTGTGGTCGTCCTCACGCCACACCGCGAGTTCCTGCAGGCGCCGCTCTGGAGCGAGGCCAGCTCGATCGTGGACACGCGCAACGTTGTGCCGCCCGGCCCGGGCGTCAGGTCGATTTAGCGTGGCCGACCTCATCCTGGGCGCCGGCTATATCGGCGCCCGCATGGCGGAGATGGCGATGCAGTCCGGGCGCGAGGTGGTGCTCGCGGACAACTGGTACGCGACGGAGCGCGCGGAGGTGATGGCCGGTGTCGCAGGCGCGCGGGTCGAGACGGTGGACATCCGCAATCACGGGGAGGTCGCGCATGTCGTGGCGCACGCCGAGCGTGTGTTCCTGCTCGCCGCTCAGGCCAGCCGCCCGCTCTCGATCAGCGAGCCGGACTACACCGAGGAGACCAACCTCACCGGCGCCCGGCGCGTTGCAGAAGCCGTGGCGGAGAGCGGCTGCCGGAGCCTCGTCTACGCCAGCTCGCTGCACGTGTACGGCCCGTCTTTGTCCGGCGAGATCGGCACCGACCACCCCTACGGGCCCCAGGGCGACCTCTCTCACCTCTCGAAGATCTATGCCGAGCTGTGCCTCGACCTGTACGCCCGCAGGCATGGCTTTGACCTGTCGCTGGTGCGGCTCGGGATCGTCTACGGGCCAAGCCCCGTGATGCACGAGCGGCCGGAATCCCAGACCGTGGTGGACAAGTTCAAGCGCTTGGCGGCGGCGGGCGAGGAGCTCACGCTCGACGACGGCGGCAGGGCGACGATCGGCGTCGTGCACGTGGACGATGCCGCCCGGATCATGCTGAGCGCGCCCGCCGGCGCCGCCAATGTGGCCGCCGAGACGGTCACCGTCGCTGACATCGCGGCGCTCGCAAAGGGCGAGGAGCCCGCCGGGGGCGCGACCCACACGTTCGTCTCGCCGTTCGACTACGAGCACTCGCTCGCGGAGTACATGCGATGAAGCTGATGGTCACCGGCGCATCGGGCTTCATCGGCTGGCGCTGCTGCGTGCTGCTTGCCGAGCTCGGACACGAGGTGGTGCCGGTCACGCGGCCGCAGAGCCGCCGCCGCGAGGCGTCGGCCGACCTCGACCCGATCCGGATCGACGCCGGCGACCCTGCGATCCGCGACCTCCTCCGCGGCTGCGACGCGGTGCTGCACTTCGCCGGCCAGCCCTCCCCCGCGGGCGCAGCCGAGGACCCGGCGGGCGCGGTGCGCGAGAACGCGGGCACCACGGTCAATCTGCTCGAGGGCTGCGAGGAACACGGCGCCGGCCTGATCTACCCGTCGAGTGTGCGAGCGGGGATGGACCCACCGCCCGACGCCTACGCGATGTCCAAGCGCCTCGGCGAGCACGCCTGCCGCGTGCACTCGGCGCGCGCCACGATCGTCCGGCTGTCGAGCGTCTTCGGCCCCGGGCAGGTGGCCTGGGAGGGCGCCACCGGCGCGATCGCCGCCTTCGCCGCCCGCGCCATCGATGGCGAGCCGATCGTTATCCCCGGCGACCCGCGCCGGACGCGCGACTTCCTCTACGTGGACGACCTCGTTCCCGCGCTCGCCCAGATCGTGGCCGAGGAGCGCTGGAACCAGACCCTGACGATCGCGAGCGGGATCAACACCCCGCTGATCGAGGCCGCGCAGCTCGTGGTCGAGACGCTAGGGTCGGTCTCCGCGATCGAGACTCCGGGAGGGGATCTCGCGCCCGGCGAGAACGAGAGCTATGACACAGGCGCCGGGCTCCGCTTCGAAACCCGTTCCCTCGACTCCGCCGTGAAGAGCTATGTCGACTGGCTACGCCGCCATCCCGCTGCTCAAGGCCGCACCCGAGCCTGATCAGATCGCCGACCGCCTCGTCGGCGGCTCGTGGCGCGGGCTCGAGCTCTGCCTCATGCCGTGGCATGTGGCGGACGAGGACGCGCTTGCGCGGGCGATCGAGGTCTCGCGCGAGGGGCTCGCCGGCCACAACGCCGTGGTCACCGCCGAGGCGCCCGTGGCCTGGCCGAGCGGCGCCCACGTGCGCGTCGACCGGCTGGACGACGAGGCGCGCAGCGGCATCGAGCGCAGCGTGGAGTTCGCGGCGACGGTGGGCTCCCCCGTGCTCACCATCCACCTCTTCACGCCGCAGACATCTGAGGAGTACCGCCAGTCGAACGCGCGGGTGGACGAGGACGAGGTCGAGCGCTTCCTGCGCTTCTACGCTGACGCCTGTCTCGCGCACGACGTCACGCCGCTGATCGAGAACGTCCCGCCCGTCCTGCGCATGCGCGAGGGCGGCGTGTTCCTCAGCCCGATCGGCGGCCACTGGCGCGACCTGCTCGCCTGGCGCGAGCGCATCCCGCAGCTCGGCTTCACGCTCGACACCTCGCACGCCGCGCTGTTCCGCAACTTCGCGGCGGCGTACCCGTCGCTTTTCGACCTCGAGTCCGACGACGAGCTCGACCTCGCGCGCTACGTGGAGGAGCTAGCGCCCGCGAGCGAGGTGGCGCACGTCTCGGACGCTCACGGCCTGCTCGGCGAGGGGCTTCCCTACGGCAGCGGCGAGCTTAAGGATGAGCTCGACCCCGCCGTCCGCCGTATCGGCGAGCTCGTGCGCTACGTGGTCGCCGAGATCAACGAGCCGGACCCGGCGCACTCGCCCGACATGAAGGCGGGCTACAGAGCGATCGAGAAGGCGCTCGAAGAGCCGCCTGCCGGCCCCGCACCCCGCCCGGCGCGCCGCCTGCGCCCCGAGCCCTTCGACTGGCAGAGCGTGATCGGTGTCCGCGACCCGATGCCCGCCGTGCTCGAGCTGCAGGAGCTGTTCGGCGACCGCCGCGTGCTGATCACCGGCGGCGGCGGCTCGATCGGCGGCGCGCTCGCCACGCTGCTCTCAGGCTTCCGCCCGCGCCAGATCACGCTGCTCGACGGCCACGAGGCGGCGCTCACCGGCGACCGCCGCCGCCGCGACCCGGTGCTCGTCGAGCGCATGTCCCACGTGCTCTGCGACATCCGCGACGCCGGCCGGCTCGAGACCGAGTTCGGGCGCGCCCGTCCCGACGTCGTCTTCCACCTCGCCGCCTACAAGCACGTCGACTGGGCCGAGACCTACCCCGAGGAGTTCATCGACAACAACCTGCACGGCAGCTGGAACGTGCTGCGCGCCGCCGAGAAGGCAGGCGTCGACACCGTGGTGGTCGCATCCACGGACAAGGCCGCCTTGGCCGCCAGCTTCTACGGCCGCACCAAGCGCTTCATGGAGCAGCTCACCGCCTACGCCGCCCAGCGCGCCGGGGCAAAGCGCGCCGCGGTGCGTTTCGTCAACGTCCTAAACAGTGCCGGCAGCGCTTCTGACCTCTTCCTGCGGCAGGCGCGCGCCAACGTTCCGCTCACCGTCACGGACACCGGCATGGTGCGCTACTGGATCACGATGGCCCACGCCTCCACGCTCGCGGCGCACGGAGCGCTGCTCGCCGGCGAGGGCGCCATGCTCGCCGCGCCCGCCGACCCCGCGATGCTCACCGTCGGCGAGCTGGCCGAGCGCATCTGGTCCGGCGCGGGACGCCAGGGCGCCCCCGACATCGACCTCCTCGGCATCCGCCGCGGCGAGACGCTCACCGAGGTGATCACGGCGCCCGGCGAGCAGATCGGCACCGAGCGCCACCAGGGCATCGCGCCGATCGAGGGCGAGATTCCCACCACCGCGCCCGCCTGGGTGGCGGAGCGCCTACCCGCCACCGGCGGCCGCGAGGAAGCGCGAGCCGTGTGGCTCGAGGCGATGCAGCGCCCCGGCCTGCTCACTCCGACGCAGGCCGCGCGCGAGACTCGCGATCGCTAGCCGCCGCGCGTGACAGCGCGGGCCAGGCCAGAGCGGCCACGCCGAATACCGCAATCCCTGAGGAGATCAGAGCGGTGCGCGGCGAAGTGGCATCCACGAAGACGCTGCCTGCCGCGTAGGCAACCATGCTGCCGAGGAAGATCGCGGACGCTACGGCGCCGACTACGCGGCCGAGCAGATGCTCCGGCACGTGTCGCTGGATGAGCGTGTCCTCGCCCACCAGACCGATCCCGTTGCCCACGCCGGCAAGTGCCATGAACGCGATCACCAGCCCGACGACGGGCGCCAGACCCACGAGTAGGTTGCCCGCCGCCGTGAAGAACATGCCCGCGCCGACGATGGTCGCAGGATGCACGGTCGACCAGCGCCTGACCAGCCCGAGTGCGCCGGCGATCATGCCGAGCCCGAACGCAGACATCGCGGCGCCGTAGGCGAATGGCCCCGCGTGAAGCACGTCGCGGACCAGGAACACCACGGCCACGTTGTCGAGCGAGGCGAACATCACGAAAGCGAACATGCTCATCACCAGCACCCGCAGCAGCGGGTCGCGCCAGATGTAAGTGAGGCCGGCGCGGACATCGCTGCCAAGGCCCTCGTCGGGCAAGCCGCTCGCGGCCCGGGGCACACGTGGCAGTCCCAGCATCAGCAGACCAGACACGGCGAACGACCCCGCGTCGATCGCGATCGCCGTGCGCGAGCCGCCGCTGAGCGCCACGAGCAGGCCACCCAGCGCCGGGCCGAGCGCCACCTGCAGGTTGAACACCGTGTTGATCAGCGCGTTCGCCGACAGCAGGTCGTCGCGCTCGACCAGCGCCGGGATCGCGCTCTTGCTGGCGGCCGAGAACGTCCGCGAGAACAGAGTGGCGAACGCCACCAGGACGAGGAGCCAGGCGTAGGGCGGCAGCCAAATGGCAATCGCCGCGTAGAGGGCCGCCTGCCCCAGTTCGCACTGCACCATCAGGGCCCGACGGTCGGGACGACGGTCCGAGAGTGCGCCGAGCACGGGCGCCATGAGACCGGGGATCGCCTCCGCCAAGAGCAGTCCGCCCACCGCCGTGGCCGGCCGCCCGTGCGACACGAGCAGCACGAGCGCGACCGTCGCGATCCCGTCCCCAACGTAGGAGACGAGGCGCGCGGTCCACAGCGACCGGAATGCCGCGTTCCGCCCGAGCAGCCCCCACCGGCCTCCTGCCGGTGGAGCTAGTTCCCCAGTCAGCTCACACGGCCGCCGCTGTGGCGGCCGCCAACTGCGGGTACAGCGGGTAGCGCTCGGCCAGGGCGCGCGTGCGCTCGGTCAGCTCGCCGACCTCGGCGTCGCCCCACTGGGACGACGTGAGCGCCTTCACGATCATCTTGCCGATCTCGTGGAAGTCGTCCACCTGGAGTCCGCGCGTGGCGAGTGCCGGCGAGCCGATCCGCAGGCCCGACGACACCGCGGGCGGACGCGGGTCGAACGGCACCGCGTTGCGGTTCACCGTGATGCCGATGTCGTGCAGCCGGTCCTCGGCCTGCTTGCCGTCGAGCTCGGAGTCGCGCAGGTCGGCAAGCACGAGGTGCACGTCGGTGCCGCCGGTGAGCACGTTCACGCCGCCGGCGAGCATCTCCTCCGCCAGGGCGCTGGCGCCCGCGCGCGTGCGCTGCTGGCGCTCCTTGAACGCATCGGTCTGCGCGATCCGCAGCGCCACCGCCTTGCCGGCGATCACGTGCATGAGCGGGCCGCCCTGCTGGCCGGGGAACACGGCCGAGTTGATCTTCTTCGCGTGCTCCTCGGTGCAGAGGATCATGCCGCCGCGCGCGCCACCGATCGTCTTGTGAATCGTGGTGGTGACGACGTCGGCGTAGGGCACCGGGTTGGGGTGCTCGCCCGCGGCCACGAGGCCGGCGAAGTGCGCCATGTCCACCATCAGCAACGCGCCCACCGAGTCGGCGATCTCGCGGAAGCGCGGGAAGTCGAGCTGGCGAGGGTAGGCCGACCAGCCCGCGAGCAGCAGCTTGGGCTTGTGCTCCTCGGCGAGCCGCGCGACCTCGTCCATGTCGAGCCGCGAGTCCTCCTCGCGCACGCCGTAGGGAACGATGTCGTAGAGCCGCCCGGAGACGTTCAGCTTCATGCCGTGCGAGAGGTGGCCGCCGTGGTCGAGCTTCATGCCCATGATCCGGTCGCCCGGCTCGAGCAGCGCGTGGTAGACGGAGGCGTTCGCCTGCGCGCCGGCATGCGGCTGCACGTTGGCGTGATCGGCGCCGAAGATCTCCTTGGCCCGGTCGATCGCGAGCTGCTCCGCGACGTCGACGTACTCACAGCCGCCGTAGTAGCGCTTGCCGGGGTAGCCCTCGGCGTACTTGTTCGTGAGGACCGAGCCCTGGCAATCGAGCACGGCCTGCGGGACGAAGTTCTCGGACGCGATCATCTCGAGCGTGGATTCCTGCCGGTGAAGCTCGTTCTCGAGCACCTCGGCTATCTCCGGATCCACCTCGGAAACGTGCTTGGCGAAGTAGTCGGGCGGAAGGTCCGTCACGGTCTGGCTCCTCTGTTCGGCGGCGGCGCGGCTAGATCTGACGGTATCAGCGCAACCGGCGCTGAGTTATGAACGGAGCGCGGCTTCGACGGCTTCTGCGGACAGCGCGCCCTCGCGTGCGATCTCGAACGCGCCGGAGTCCTCGTAGGCGGTCAGATCGATCACCGTTGACGGCGTGCCAGGCAGCTCGCCGCCGTCCACCACGAGGTCAACCTCTCTGCGGATGCGCTCGTCCACGCCCTCGACGCTCCGTGCGTCGAGACCGCCGCTCGGATTCGCGCTCGACTGCAGCACGGGGCGACCCACACCGGCGAGCAGCGGCAGCTCCGGCACACGCAGGCCGAGCCGCTCGGGAGTCGGGCCGCAGGCGAGCGGGAAGCGGCCGTCGGGGTTCGGCAGAAGCAGCGTGACCGCGCCGGGCAGCAACCGCTCGAGCGCCGCGTGCGTGCGCGGGCCGAGCTCCGGCAGCGCGGCGAGCGCCCTGCCCAGGTCGAAGAACATCACCGCCGCGGGGCGTACCAGCGGGCGCCGCTTGATCGCGTATAGCCGCTCGACCGCTGTCTCCGACCCGGGGTCGCAGGCCAGGCCGTAGACCGTGTCCGCCGGGAACAGCGCGACGCCGCCGCCGGCGATGCAACGCTCGAACTCCTGGGCGCTCACCGCGCTTGACCCACGGTCACCCGCTCGCGCCCGGCAAGGTCGCTGTTGGTCTCGGCTCCATCGAGGAGAGCGCGGACGGCTTCTGCCTGCGCGGGCGCGTGCTCGAGAGCGAGCCGCGTCCCCGTGGGCGCCTCCGCCACGAGCGCTCGCATCGCGTCGAGCCCGTCGATCCCCGAGACGAACGCGTCACGCGGCTCGTAGCGCGTAATCCCGGGCGAGAGGCCGTCCCACTCGTCCTCTCGCACGTACGGGAGGTTGGCCAGGACGAGGTCGAAGTCGCCCGCGGGGAGGCCCGCCGCCACGGATACCGCAACGTCCAGCCCGAGCGCCTCCGCGTTCTCTCGCGCCACCTCCACGGCTACCGAGGAGGCGTCGGACGCACTCACCACCAGGTCCGGGCGCTCCTGCTTCAGCGCCAGCGCGACGGCGCCCGAGCCGGTGCCCACGTCGTGCACCCGGGCGCTCTGGTCCAGCCCAAGCGCCAGCTCCACGAGCAGCTCCGTCTCCGGCCGCGGGATCAGCACGCGCGCATCCACGCGCAGGTCGATGTAGCGGAAGCCCTTCGACCCGACGATGTAGGCCACCGGTTCCTGCGCCACCCGGCGCCGGATCAGGTCCATCGCACGCCGCGCCGCGTCAGCAGGCACGCCCGCCTCCGGATCGATCACGAGTGCCTCTCGCCCGACCCCCAGAGCATGCGCAAGCAGCAGCTCGGCATCGAGCCGGGGCGAGTCGGACCCCGAGGCCCGCAGCGCATCCTCGGCCGCCGAGAGCGCGTCGCGAACGCTCGACACAGGCGCAGCCTGCGACGGCATCACACCTCCAGCTTGCGCCGCTTCTCGTCGGCCTCGAGCGCCGCGCTGAAGTCGTCGAGCTCGCCGGCCAGAATCGCCGGCAGGTTGCCCTTCGTCAGGCCCACGCGGTGGTCGGTCACGCGGTCCTGGGGGAAGTTGTAGGTGCGAATCTTCTCGGCGCGCGCCGCCGTGCCCACCTGCGCCTTGCGCTCGGCCGACAGCTCGGCCTGCTGGCGCTCGAGCTCCTGCTCGTACAGCCGCGCGCGCAGCACGCGCATCGCCTTGTCGCGGTTCTGGAGCTGCGACTTCTCGTCCTGCATCGACACCACGATGCCGCTCGGCTTGTGCGTGATGCGCACCGCGGAGTCCGTCGTGTTCACGGACTGCCCGCCCGGGCCGGAGGAGCGGTAGACGTCGATCTGCAGGTCGTTCGGGTCGATCTGCACGTCCACGTCCTCGGCCTCCGGCAGGACCGCCACCGTGGCAGTGGAGGTATGGATGCGGCCCTGCGACTCGGTCTCCGGCACCCGCTGCACGCGGTGCGTGCCGCCCTCGTACTTGAACACGCTGTAGGCGCCGTCGCCCTTGATCTCGAACGTGTACGAGCCGTCCGTCACCGACAGCGGCTCGACCTTGAACCTCCGCCGCTCGGCATAGCGGCTGAGCATCCGGTAGAGGTCGCCGGCGAACAGCCCGGCCTCCTCCCCGCCGGTGCCCTGGCGGATCTCGACGATCACATTCTTCTCGTCGTTCGGGTCGCGCTCCACCATCGCGAGCCGGATCTCCTCGTCGAGCTCGCGCAGCCGCGCCTCCGAGGTCTCGAGCAGCTCGCGCAGCTCGGGATCGTCGCCGTCCTCGGCGAGCAGCTCGCGAGCGCCGGCCGCGTCGTCGGCGGCCTGACGGTATT
The DNA here is from genome assembly GCA_036555755.1 of Thermoleophilaceae bacterium. Taxonomy (GTDB): domain Bacteria; phylum Actinomycetota; class Thermoleophilia; order Solirubrobacterales; family Thermoleophilaceae; genus JAICJR01. Next base: position 77 of record DATBKS010000164.1, on the reverse strand, counting down.
CGCGCGCGAGCTCGTGCGCCGGCTCGAGCTGCCGATAAGCGCGCCCGACCTCGGCATAACGCTCCCGATCCCCGATC
>DATBKS010000163.1:0-22681 GCA_036555755.1 Thermoleophilaceae bacterium | reverse complement strand
CATCACCGCCGCGTGCGTCTCGACGGACGACCGCTCTCGGAGGCTGGCCGGCAAGGCGGCCCACACCTCGTCAGAGCGGAATACCAGCGACCAGTCGTCGGGATCGAGCAGCATGAACTCCTCCTCGATCCCAATCGTTAGCGCGCGTCCTCGCGAGCCGGCACGCCAAGCCGACCACGCATTGCGGTCCGCCCGACGTCGCTGCGTTACATGTCTCTGCGAGAACACGGGGCCTTGCGAGATGAGACGCGCTCAGCCCCCGTTCTGATCCGTGAGCCTCGACACAGACAACGCCTGACGAGGCTCACCGAGGGGTTCGACCCTGGACCCGCCTTACGGTGCGACGTTCTGGTTTATGTGGAAGAGGTTGTCCGGGTCGTAGGTGCGTTTGACCTCAACCAGCCGGTCGTAGTTCTGGCGGTAGTTGTCTTCAATCCGACCGTAGTCGTCGTCCTGCATGAAGTTGATGTAGCCGCCGGGCTCCGCATACGGCGACATGGCGTCGTAGTAATCGCGTAGCCATTTGATCCGCTCAGCGTCGTTGGCCGGGTCGGACCAGCCCGCGAGGAACACCATCCCGTAGGTGGCGTCGCGGTAGGCGAAGGCGGTGTCGTTTGCTCCGACGCGATGGCACGCGCCGTTGATCGGATACATGTGCATCGTGCAGGTCACCTCAGGAACCTTGGACCCGTGCTCGACATGCGCCGCGATCGCGTCGTCCGACAGCTCGTTGAGGAACGAGCCCTTCCAGTAGGCCCGCAGGCCCTTCGGATAGAGGGCATCGAAAGCCCCGTTCAGCGCCGGGTACGGCAGCGGCCCGCTCCCGTCGGCGACGATCGGCGCCACATCTCGGAATGGCTTCAGGACCTCCTCCGCTCGGTCCAGCGCGCCGGCCCAGTGCACGACGACCAGGCAGAGGGTGTCGCCGTGCCGGTCCTCCGGGATAAACGGCAGCGGCGGAGCGATCTGGAAGCCGGGGAAACCACCGAACTCCTCCGGCGCGTCCTGGATGAACTCGTCGAACATCCGGAACACGGTGGCGGTGTCCTCGAGGTTGTAGAAGATCGGGCCGGCGAAGACCTGATCGACCTCGGCGAGGCGATACTCGAACGACGTCACGACGCCGAAGTTGCCACCACCGCCCCGCAGTCCCCAGAAGAGATCCTCGTTCTCGCGCTCGCTCGCGGTGAGGAACTTCCCGTCTGCGGTGACCACGTCAGCAGAGATGAGATTGTCGATCGTCAGGCCAAGCCCGCGGTCCAGGTAGCCGATGCCTCCTCCGAGGGTGAGGCCGGCGATGCCCGTGGTCGAGATGATCCCGCCGGTCGTCGCCAGACCGAAGGCGTGCGTTGCGTAGTTGAAGTCGCCCCATGTCGCCCCGGCATCGGCACGAGCGGTCTTGTTCCTTGGATCTACACGAATCGTGCGCATCTCCGACATATCGATGACCAAGCCGCCATCGTTGGTCCCGAAGCCGGGCCCGCTGTGCCCTCCCCCGCGCACTGACAGATCCAACCCGTTCTCGCGAGCGAAGTTCACGCCACCGATGACGTCGCCGACCTGCTCGGCCATCAAGACAGCCAGCGGCTGCTTGTCGAACATGCCGTTGTGGACCATGCGCGCCTCGTCGTAGCCTTCGTCTCCCGCGCCGAGAACTCGACCGCGCACCTGATCACGTAGGGGCTGAACCGCCTCGCTGGTCACTGAGCTCGCTGTGGCGCTGTCGGCCATCTTTCTCACTCCTTACGCTCGATGACACCAGCACGAGCGATGCTAACCGGCGTCTGGAGGGGCGCGCAACCTGCGTGCGGCGGATCCGTAGTTTTGTCGGCTCAGGCCTGAGGACCCCTACGGTCGGCAGGGGCTCGGGCGGCCGTTACGGTCGCCGATGTGGCATCGACGACCGGGGCTGGCAAGGTCGTCTCCCTCACGAAGGAGAGGGGGATCGGCAGCGCTGGGTGGCCGGTGGTGGCCTCGTACGCGTCGGTTGTTGCCTGCACGCAGATGCTGTGGCTGACGTTCGCCCCGATTGACACCGATGTCGCACAAGATTTCGGGGTCTCGAAGAACGCGATCGGCTGGCTGGCGCAGGTCTTTCCGCTCATGTACGTCCTCCTGGCGTTGCCGGCCGGTATCGCTCTGGATCGATGGTTTCGCGGCTCGCTGATGGCAGGGGCTGCGCTGACGGCGCTCGGAGCTCTGCTTCGGCTGGTCTCAGCGACATTCGTGTGGGCTCTAATAGGCCAGCTCACGGTGGCGGTCGCCCAGCCGCTTGTGCTCAACGCGCTCACGAAGACGGCGACCGGCTACCTGCCGCAGCGCCGCCGGCCGGCCGGGATCGCGTTCGCCTCGGCCGGTCAGTTCGTCGGCGCACTTGTCGCGCTTGTGATGGGGCCGCTGCTGGAGCGCAACCATGACCTCGGCCCGCTGTTGCCAGTTCAAGCGGCGATGGCCTGCGCCGCTGCCACCGCGCTCGCTATCGGGATCCGACACGCCCCAGGCACCGTCGGGCCGCCGGCGGCAATCGGGATGGCCGAAGCACGGGCGGTGTGGGCGGTCGCGCTCATCCGCAGGTTCGCCTGGCTGGCTTTTGTCGGCGTCGGCGTGTTTGTCGCGCTCAGCACCTGGCTGCAGCCGATTCTCCATCGCGACGGAATCTCTTCCGCCGCGGCCGGGGCGATGCTCGCCGGGATGCTGGCCGCGGGAATCGCGGGATGTGCGGTGGTTCCGAGCGTCGTCGCACGCCGTCGGGCCGAGCGCGCGTATCTCATGGCGGCGGTGGTGTGGGTGGCGTCGTGCTGCGCAGCCCTCGCGATCCTGCACGGCGTGAGAGTGGCGGATTTCGTGCTCATCGCCGCTCTCGGGTTCGTGCTGCTCGCAGCTCTCCCGGTGATGCTCGAGATGGTTGAGCGCCGCATGGGCGCATCCGGCGGCGTCGCCACCGGAATCATCCTGCTCATCGGGAACGCGGGTGGGCTGGTGGTAGCGGTGATCGTCGGTGCGCTCATCGATCTGCCCGCAGCCGCGTTCCTCTTCCTCGCCGCCGTCATCCTGCTGGGATTGCCGGCGGCGCGGCGGGTAGTTGCACCGTGACGCAGAGCCCGCCGGCGGTCCGGGGGGCAAGGGTGAGGGTTCCGTCGTGCGCCTGCATGATGCGCTTGACGATCGCCAGGCCGAGGCCGACGCCTGCCTGGTCGGTGCGTATGCGTTCGGTGCCGCGCTGAAACGGCTCGCCGAGCGTGGAGACCAACTCTGGGGTGAGCTGCTCGCCGGTGTTCTCGACGATGAGCACCACGCTCCCGGGGTGAACGCCGGTCGTGACCCACACGCTGCCGTGCTCAGGCAGGTTGTGGACGATCGCGTTGTGCACGAGATTCGTAATCGACTGCAGCAGGAGTGCATGTGAGCCGATGGTGGGGGTCATGTCGCCGTAGGTCTCGATGGTGAGGCCGCGTTTTTCTGCGAGGGGGAGGAGCGTTTCGGTGGCCTCTTCCGCTATGAGGGACAGGTCGACGTGTTCTCGCGGGAAGGACCGCTGGTCGGCGCGGCTGAGCACGAGCAATGCTTCGGTGAGGTCGATCGCTCGCGTGTTGACGGCGTGGAGGCGGTCGACGAGTTCGCCATCGTGGCCGTTTTGCTCCTTGCGGGCCACCTCGAGAAGTGTCTGAGTGATCGCCAGCGGGGTGCGCAGCTCGTGGGAGGCGTTGGCTGCGAACCGCTGCTGCTCGGCGACGTGCGCCTCAAGCCGCGCGAGCATGGCGTCGAAGGCGTCGGCGAGCTCGCGGAACTCATCGCTGGCGCCCGGTAGCTGGATCCGGTGCGACAGCGATCCGTCCGCGGCGATGCGTGTGGCCTCTGTGATGCGGTCCAAGGGGGCGAGCATGCGCCCGGCGAGAAGCCACCCTCCCGCGAGACCGAACACGAGCAGGAACCCCATCACGATGGCCGCGCTCGGAGCGAAGGCGCGCCACAGGTCGTCGTGGCTGCGCACCATGAAGATCACTCCAGGGTGCACACCACGCGAAAGGGAGAAGTAGCCGGCGACGAGCAGCACGGCACCGGCGAGCATGAGGAAGCCGGCGTAGCTCAGCGTGAGCTTGAGCCGAACGCTCAAACCAGGCGCCCTATCCACGCTCTCCTCCCCCTGTGTCGATGCAGTACCCGGCGCCCGCCACGGTGGCGATGATCCACGGTTCGCCGAGCCGCTTGCGCAGTCCTGAGACCGTGATGCGCACGGCGTTTGTGAACGGGTCTGCGTTCTCGTCCCAAGCCCGTTCAAGCAGCTCCTCGGCGCTGACCACACCGCCCTCGGCCTCGACGAGAACTTCGAGCACGGCAAACTGCTTGCGCGTGAGCGCGACGTAGCGGTCGTCGCGGAAGACCTCACGGCGGAACGGATCCAGCCGTAGGCCCGCGATCTCTCGCACGGGCGGTCTGTTGTGTGCACGCCGGCGGTCGAGCGCCCTGAGCCGGAGCACGAGCTCCCCGAGCTCGAACGGCTTCGTGAGGTAGTCGTCGGCGCCGAGCCCGAACCCGGTGGCCTTGTCGTCGAGCCGGTCGGCAGCCGTGAGCATCAGGATGGGCATACCGCTGCCGGAGGCGACGATGCGTTCGGCGATCTCGTCGCCGGAGGGCCCGGGGATGTCGCGGTCGAGGACGGCGATGTCGTAGGCGTTGACGTCGAGCAGCTCCAGAGCGCTGTCGCCGTCACCGGCAATGTCCGCCGCGATCGCTTCCAGGCGCAGACCGTCGCGGATGGCTTCCGCCATGTAGGGCTCGTCCTCGACGAGCAAAACGCGCATGCTCAAATGCTAGGGCTGGCACATATCGCCGGCATATCGAAAACCGCATACGTGCTGACAACCCCACGCTGCCTTGAATGGCGGCATGGCCTACACCGAACCAGCACGGACACCAGCCCGCGGTAACTACAACCTGTACGGCAGTCGTCGTCGCCGCCGCCGCGTGCTCTTCGGCGCGCTGCTCGCCCTCTCCCTCGCCCTGGTGGGGGCTGCCGTAGACCTCGGCTACCAGTTAGTGGCGTCCTCGCCCTCGACGGCCGCGTCGCCCTTTCACAGTCTTCGCACCGAGCTGCGTGGGTCTCAGACTGACCATCACGCTGCGCTCGGCGAGGCCGACGGTGCCATCCCCGCCGGCACGACGGTCTTTGACGACGCCGTTCCGGGTGTAGCGAAGCTTGATCCAGACCTCCTTCGCGCCCTACGGTCGGCCTCGACAGAAGCCGCGAACGACGGCGTCAAGTTCGTCGTGAACAGCGGCTGGCGCTCCCCCGCGTACGAGGACCAGCTACGTCGCGAGGCGGTCGCGAAGTACGGCTCGGAAGCGGAGGCAGCTCGCTGGGTGGCGACCGGCACCACATCTCCCCACGTGTCGGGGGACGCGGTCGACCTCGGGCCCACCAGCGCCACGGCGTGGCTGTCCGCACACGGCGCCGCGTACGGGCTCTGCCAGATCTACGGCAACGAGCCTTGGCACTACGAACTACGCCCGGAGGCCGTCGCCCACGGCTGCCCGGCCATGTACGCCGACCCTACGGACGATCCGAGGATGCAGCGGTGAGCAGCGCGCGTAGCAAGTCCTGCTCCATGTTCATTCGCCGTGCGGCCGGCAGATGACGCAGACCGCGGGGACCGGGCGCAGGTCCTCGACCAGCACCCCGTCGACAGAGAATCCGCCGTCGCGTAGCCGGTCGGCGAGCTCGTTCCCAAGGTCCGAAACCGCTGGAGGCTGCGGGACGCACGCGTTCATGTGGCAGGCGACGCCAGGGTGCCGGCGTTGTCGCGTCGGGGGAGGCGGACGCTGACGTCGAGCCCACCGGTAGGCACGGCGATTGCGTCCACGGTGCCGCGGTGCAAGGCGGCGATCGACGAGACGAGGGTGAGGCCAAGCCCGAAGCCGTCGTGGCCGGTGCGGTCATCGAGCCGGGTGAACGGCAGGAACAGCCGCTCGATCTGGTCGGGTGGTACGACACGGCCAGTGTTGATAACTCGCACCAAGGACCAGCCGTTGTTGGTGGTGGTCGAGATCTCGACAGTGCCGCCCGCGGTGTTGTAGCGCTCGGCGTTGTCGAGCAGGTTGGCGACTAGCCGCTCGAGCAACACTCCGTCGCCGGTCACCGGGGCTTCGTCGAGCGTGCTGGTCGTGGTGATGCCGTCGGCCGCACGTCCCTCGAGTGCGTCTTCGGCGACGGCGGCCAGATCCAGCGGGTCGGTGAGAGTGCGCACCTGATCGTTGCGCGCAAGGACGAGCAGTGCCTCGATGAGTCGCTCGGCGTGATCCACGGCCTGCCGGATCTCGGTGGCCATCGACATCAGCTCGTCGCGCGTCGGCTGCGGCTTGGCGAGAACGACCTCGATCGCGGTGCGCATGACTGTCAGCGGCGTGCGAAGCTCGTGGCTCGCGTTGGCGATGAACTGCCGCTGGCTGGCGAACGCGCGGTCGAGCCGCTCGAGCATCTTGTCGAAGGTGTCGGCGAGCTCGCGCAGCTCGTCGCGCGGGCCCTGCAGAGCGATGCGCTGGGACAGGTTCTGCTCGCTCGCCGCGCGCGCAGCCGCGGTGAGCCGGTGAACCGGCCGCAGGATGCGTCCGGCGACGATCCAGCCCGCGACCGCGGCGAGCAGGAGGACGCCCGCCAGGGTGAGCAGCGAATAGGTCAGCAGGTGGGTGAGCGTCGTGCTGCGCTGCGCGGCGGCGCCGGCCTGGACACCGTTGGCATACAGCTTTGCTGCGCACGTCGCTTTGGCGTCGCTGGCCAGGACACCGGAGCTCTGCGCCGCCTCGATGCACTGCTTGACCTGTCGCCGGGCGGCAGGCGAGGTCGTGCTCGTGCTCGTCGGGCTGTGGAGGGTGTGCGCGACCAGCAGGTAGGTGATAAGCACCAGGGCGGCTCCGCCCACCGCGAACAGCGAGGTGTAGAGCAGAGTCAGCCGCGAGCGCGCGCTGAGGTTCCTTCTCACAGCCGGTATCCGACGCCGACCACGGTCTCGATCAGCGGCGGGTCTCCAAGTTTGCGCCGCAACCGTCCGACGGTTACGGCGACCGTGTTGCTGAACGGATCGGCGTTTGCGTCCCACACGTGCTCGAGCAGCTCCTCGGCACTGACCACTCCGCCGTCCGCGCCTGCGAGGCACTCCAGGACGCCGAACTCCTTGCGAGTCAGGGTCAGCGGGACGCCGGCGCGGCTGACGCGATGGCGCGCACGATCGATTACAAGGTCGCCCCGCTGCACGACGGCGGGCGAGCCGGGGCCACGGCGCCCCAGCGCGCGGATGCGCGCGATCAGCTCGTGGAACGCGAACGGCTTGCCGAGGTAGTCGTCCGCGCCCAGCTCCAGCCCGTCGACTCGATCCTCGACGTCGGCGGCCGCGGTAAGCATCAGGATCCGGCTGGGAGAGCCGTCGCGCGCCAGTCGGCGGCAGATCTTGTCGCCGTGCACCGCTGGCAGATCGCGATCGAGGACGACCACGTCGTAGTCGGTGCTCGTCGTGCTCTGCAGGGCTGCCGCGCCGTCATAGACCACGTCGACGGCGAAACCCGCGTCGCGAAGACCCTCGCCGATCCGGTTGGCCAGCGCAACGTGATCCTCCACAACGAGCACCCGCACGTCCACATTCTGCACCTGCGCAAGTGACACCCGCCTAACAGCCGCTGTTCGGCTCGTGTTACGCGCTGGTTGGTAGACCGGAGCAACGATGAAGCAAGCAGGAACGATCGTCGTCGCCGCCGCCGCCGTCTTCCTGTTGGCGGGATGTGGAGGCGACCGCCAATCCAGCGCTTCCGCCGGCTCAGGCAAAGCGGAAGGCTCGACGAACTCGCCCTCAGCCGTCCGTTACTCCCGCTGTATGCGCTCCCACAGGGTGCCGAGCTTCCCTGATCCCGACAGCAGCGGATCGATCCCGAAAGGGGACGCGCAGAGCCTCGGGGTCAGCACTTCCGGCTACGAGGCAGCTGAGACGGCCTGCCGGCACCTGCTCCCGACCGGCGGGTCGTTCGAGCAAGGAGCCCTGCAGTGCACCTTGGCAGCCGACTGTCCGCCAGCGGTGGTGCAGCAAATGACGAGCGCGATGACGAAGTTCGCCAGGTGCATGCGCTCCCACGGGGTGCCCAACTGGCCCGACCCCACCCTCGATCCGCAGGGACGGCCGGTCTTCGCGATCAGCGCCGGTAGGGACGGCTTCGACCCGGATTCGCCGCAGATCACCGGCACCGATCAAGAATGCGTGCGGCTGACCGGGCAGCACACGGACGCATCAGGGCACGGGCCAGGTGTGGACGGACCGCGGGCGGTGTCACGATGACGGGCGTTGCCGCGGCGTGTCGTGCCTGGCGACACGGCGTAGCCGTCATCGGCATGGCCGTGCTGATCCTGCTGACCGCCGCATGCGGCGGCAGCGGATCCGGCTCGTCGAGTGCCGGAAGGTCGTCGAGCTCCGGGTCACCGGTCGGCTTCTCCCGTTGCATGCGCTCCCACGGGGTGCCGCACTTCCCCGACCCCGATAGCAGCGGAGGGATCCCCAAGGAGACCGTCCGGCAACTCGGGGTCAGCGATTCTCGGTACCAGGCGGCGGCGAAGACGTGCGCGCACCTGCTGCCGGGCGGCGACAGCGGGCGGACCCAAGCCGAGGTGCAGCAGTGGTGGCGCGGCATGCTGAGCTTCGCCAGGTGCATGCGCTCCCACGGAGTGTCGGGCTGGCCCGATCCGACCCCTTACCCGCCGTACCCCAACGAACCCACTTTCAACATGCCCACCGGCCTCCAACCGACGCCGCAGATCGTTTCCAAGATGCGCGAATGCCAGCGGCTGGTGCCCGATAACTCCGTCGCGGGGCACATAGACAACGACAACTGGCAGGACGTGAGCCGGGAGATGGCCGGCCGGTGATCGGGACGGCTGTGCGCGGACGGCGCGGCTGGATGATCGTGGGGGTGCTATTGGCGCTGATCGCAGCGAGCGCGCTCGCGGTGGTCAGTGGCGTGTTCGGCGGCGGCGGGGACAGCAGCGCGTCGGTCGACAGCGGGTTCGCGACATCGTTGGCGACGGTTGAGCGCCGGTCGCTGTCGACCCAGACGCAATTCAGCGGCACGCTGGGATATGCGGGCTCCTACACGGTGTTGGGTCGGGTGCCTGGCACGGTGACGTGGCTGCCGAAGGTCGGGCAGGTCATCCGCGACTGTCAGGTGCTGTATCGGGTGGACGAGTCGCCGGTGGTGCTGCTGTACGGATCCACTCCGGCTTACCGCACCCTCGCCGCGGGTGCGACCGGCGCGGATGTGGCGCAGCTGAACCGCGACCTGGTCGCGCTGGGATACGTGGACGACGTCGACGTGGACTCGGCCTGGGATGAGTTCAACTGGGCCACCAGGGCCGGGGTGGACGAGCTGCAACGTCTCCTCAACGTCACCCAGACCGGCAGGCTCGATCTGGGTGACGTTGTGTTCCTACCGACTGCCGTGCGGGTGATCTCGCTGCAGGCCGGCCTCGGCGCCCCCGCCAGCGGGCCGGTCCTGCGTGCGAGTACGACTGCGCGCACGGTGAGTGTCGCGCTGCAGCCCGACCTCCAATCCGAGGTCAAGGCCGGTGACCGGGTCATGATCACGCTCCCGGACGGCAGCACCACGCCCGGCAGGGTCACCTCTGTGGGCAAGGTCGCCACCGTGCCGTCGACCAACTCCGGTGGCTCGGGCGGCGCCGACAGCGGGCCGACGGTGCCGGTGCACATCAGGCCCACCCATCCGAGGGCCACGGGCAGCCTGGATCGGGCCCTCGTGGAGGTGGCGATCACGGACCAAACTGTGCACAACGTGCTGGCGGTGCCGGTCAACGGGCTGCTGGCGCGCGCCGGTGGCGGGTACGCGGTGGAGGAGGTATCCGGCGACAGCGGCCACCACTTGGTAGCGGTGACCCCCGGTTTGTTCGACGACGCGGCGGGCATGGTGCAAGTGTCGGGGCCCGGGCTCGCGGCCGGGCAGCGAGTGGTGGTGCCCGGCCGATGAACCGGCTCGTGCTGGAGCTGGCCGGAGTAACCAAGACCTATCCCAGTGCGCCGCCCGTGACGGCCCTGCGGGACGTCAGCCTGAGCGTGACCGCGGGGGAGTTGGTGGCGGTGGTCGGCCCGTCAGGATCAGGTAAGACCACTCTGCTGCACGTGATGGGCAGCCTCGACCGAGCCAGCGCGGGGACCGTAAAGATCACGGGGCTGGACCTGGCGGGTCTGTCGGACCGCCAGCTCGCCGCGCTGCGGGCGGCCCGGGTCGGTTTTGTGTTCCAGCAGTTCTTCCTGGCCGAACACGCCAGCCTCCTCGACAACGTCGCCGACGGGCTCCTCTACGCTGGCGTGCCGCTCAAGCAGCGGCGGGAAGACGCTGCCGAGGCGCTGGCCGCGGTCGGGCTGCGGGACCGGCTGCACGTCCGCCCGACCCAGATCTCGGGCGGGCAGCGGCAGCGGGTCGCGATCGCCCGCGCCCTGGTCGGCCAACCGGCAATCGTGCTGGCCGACGAGCCCACCGGCAACCTCGATCAACGCACCGGGCAGGCTCTGCTGGCGCTGCTCGATGAGCTGCACGCCGCCGGCACCACGATCGTGGTGATCACCCACGACGACCGCATCGCCGCCCGGATGCCGCGCCGAGTCGAAATGCTTGACGGGCGCATCGTCACCGACACCGTCCGCCTCGCGATCAGCGCGGGCGTCCACCCATGACCACCGCTGCGCTGCCGAGGCACCGGATGCGGCCGGCGGATCTGGCTCGCCTGTCCGCGACGGGCATGCGCGCGCGCAAGCTGCGCGCCGCCCTGTCTGCGCTCGGCATCGCGATCGGCGTCGCGGCGATCGTCGCCGTGCTCGGGGTCTCGTCCTCCTCGCAGGCCGGGTTGCTGAACGAGATCGACCGGCTAGGCACCAACCTGCTGACCGTCGCCAACGGGCAGACCCTCAGCGGGGACACCGCTGAACTGCCGGTCGCCGCGCCGGGCATGATCGCGCGCATCGGGCAGGTGACCGCGGTGGACGACACCGGCAGCGTCCACAACACGAACGCCTACCGCAGCCCGCTGATCCCGTCGATCAACAGCAACGGCCTCTCGGTGCAGGCCACGAGCCTGGGATTGCCACACACCTTGGGCACCTCGGTGGCTCTGGGGCGGTTCCTCAACGCGGCCACTGCCCGCGAGCCAGTTGCTGTGCTCGGGGCCGCCGCGGCCGGCCGGATGGGCATCGACCGCCTCTACCAGGGCGAGCGGATCTGGGTGGGCGGGCAGTGGTTCTACCTCGTCGGCGTCCTCCGCCCCGCCGTGCTCGCCCCTGAAATCGATACCTCGGTGCTGATCGGATACCCCGCCGCGGGGAAGTACCTGGGATTCGACGGGCACCCCTCACAGGTCTACCTGCGGGCGGATACCGATCAGGTCAACGCCGTGCACGACTTGCTCGCCACCAGCGCCAGCCCCGAACACCCCGACGAAGTGGACGTCGCCCAACCCTCCGACGCGCTGGTCGCCCGGGCCGATGCCAAAGGCGCGCTCAACAGCCTGTTCCTCGGCCTCGGCGCAGTCTCACTGCTCGTCGGAGGGATCGGCGTGGGCAACGTCATGCTCATCGGCGTGCTCGAACGCCGCTCCGAAATCGGGCTCCGCCGCGCGCTCGGGGCCACCAAGGGCAACATCCGGATCCAATTCCTCACCGAAGCGATTCTCCTCGCGGTCGTGGGCGGCGCCGTAGGTGTCGGACTCGGCACGATGTCGACCGCCGTCTACGCCCACACCAAACATTGGGCCACCGTCATCCCCGCCTTGGCCTGGGCCGGCGGTCTCGCGTCCGCCCTCCTCATCGGCGCCATCGCCGGACTGCTGCCCGCCATCCGCGCCGCCCGAATGTCCCCCACCCAAGCCCTCTGGAGCATGTGAACCGACCCGCGATGTGGCGGGGGAGTTCGCGACGAACGCGCAGCCGGGCCGGCCGGGAAAGGACGGGCAGATGACGTTTGGGTCCTGCCGGTAGATCGACAACGTCCAAGAGCGATTACTGACCGCGCACCTTCGCTCGCGCGCGTCGCAGCCGTTGCCGCTCTCTCCAGCCGCACGGGTCCTCGCTGTGCCATCGCTGCGTCCCCGGCCTGGTCGAGTCATAGAAGATCAGGCCGCACTCAGGGCGCGCGCAGCGCCGCAACCGGTTTGGCTCGATGGCACCGAGCTCCTCGATGACTCGCCGCGCCAACACGGTCGCGAGTGATCGGTCCTCCCAGAGCACGCCCGCCTCCAGGACGCCTGCAGAAGTCACGCGAAGCTCGGGACGACCCACGCAGTCAGAGGCCAGCCGGTTCAGGGCTTCAAACGAGGGAGCACGCCCATCGATCAAGCCGTCGGCGATTCTCCCGACCTCGCGCGAAAGCTTGCGCGCCCCCGCAAGCTCGCCATTGGCGACCGGGCGTCCCAGGTATTCGCCGAGCAGCCGCGTCGCGGACTCAACGTGTTCAAACGGATCCACGCTGGTGGCCTGGCGCGCGCCGCGCGGCCTCCTCGGTCGCCCTGCGTTTGCCAACGCCACGAGCACCGGCGCTCCCGTCACCCGGCGCCGCCCGCATCGATCACCCGGCCGAGCGTTCGACGCCGTGGATCGGACACCAGCGCATCCGCGCGGCGGGCATTGGGGCTGGAGCGATAGACCATCGCCGCATCCGCGGCCTCTCTGCTCTTCCAGCGGCTGAGCACGAGCAGATGCCCCGGATGGGCAAGGTCTTCCACGATCTCGTGGTCCAGGTACCCGTCGAACTCGGCCATGTCCGCCCAGATCGCCCGGGTGACCGCAGCACCCTCCTCGTGGCTCCCGGCCGGGAACGACGACTCCCAGATCGAGTAAACGCTCATGACGACCTCCTATTGTCACGGTCTAACCTGGTAATAACCGTGAGCGACGATAGCAAGCCCGCCGCGGCGCAGTCAGGCCGGCTGGTGCTGCGTGCGCGCGCGGGCGCGGTTGCGCCAACGGCCGGGTGCGATCCCTGCGTGGCGTTTGAACGCGGCGGCGAACGAGAATTCGGACGCGTAGCCAAGCGATCGTGCGATCGATGCGATCCCGTCATGACTGTCCCGCAGCTGCCCGCGCGCGAGCGCCATCCGCCAGTCGGTCAGGTAGGTCATCGGTGCGACGCCGAGTTGTTGGTTGAAGCGTCGCGCGAACGCCGCGCGCGAGAGCGACGCCTGGGCTGCCAGTTGCCCGACCGTCCAGGGATGTCCGGGGTTTGCGTGGACCACACGCAGGGCTTGGCCGAGGTGGGGGTCGCCAGAGGCGCGGAACCACGCCGGCGCTGTCTGCTGGTTGGTGGCGAAGTGCTCGCGGAGGAATCTCCAACCCGGGACGAGCGGTCAGCGCCGGATCGACTGGATGGGTCCATCTCCCAGCGAATGCTCCGCCAGCGGGATCACGTTCAGGTTGAGGCGGAAGAGGTTGTCGGGGTCGTACTGACGCTTCACCTCCGCGAGGCGCTCGAGGGTCGCTGGCGGATATGCGCGCCGCACGCCCTGCTCCCCGTCGTCGCCGAGGAAGCCGACATACGCGGCCGAGCCGCTGACAGAGACCGCCGTCGCCAGGCTGCTCGCCCAGGCCTCGTGCTCCGGGGTCTGTTCCGGGGTCGGGGACATCACGGCGATATTGATCATCATCTTCGCGTTGCGGTAGCCGAACGCGGTCGCGTCGTCTGGCACGCGCGCCATCGCTCCGCCGAGGACGCGCAGTTGCGCGGCGGCCATCGGGGCCGGTGCGCTCTCGAGGTGCTCGAGGATCGCGTCCGCCGCTTGTGGCGCGAGGGCGTCGACGAGGACGTTCGTCCCCGCCATCCTCGCCGGCGCCGGGCCCTCCGGCCCCTCGTACATCTGGCGATAGCGCATCGGGCGGACCATGTCGGCGAGCGGGGTGGCGAGTGCACGGACAGGTGCGATTGCCCGTTCGCCTGCCTCGGCATCACCGGCATAGACCATCTGGACCATCACGACGGGCTTGCCGTGCTGCTCGGTGGGGATGACTGGCATCGGCGGAGCCTTCATGACGTTGGCGATGATCGAGAGCTCCTCGGGCGCAGCGTCTGCAGCGGCGACCAACTCGGTGATCAGCGCGGCGCTCGCCGGGAGCAGGAGCATTCCGCCGACGACCTCGTCGACCTGGTGGAGGCGGAAATGCAAGCGGGTCGCGACTCCGAAGTTGCCGCCACCACCGCGAAGGGCCCAGAACAGATCGGGGTGCGTCTCCTGGTCCACCTCGAGAATCTCGCCGTCGGCGGTGACCACCTCGGCTGCGAGAAGGTCGTCGATGGTCAGCCCGTACTTGCGGACCAGGTAGCCGATGCCGCCGCCCAGGGTGATGCCGCCGACACCGACGCTGGCCGTATCGCCGAACCCGGTCGCGAGTCCGTGCTCGCCCGTCGCACTGGTGTAGGCACCGGCATTCGCGCCGCCCTGCGCCCAGGCGGTGCGGCCCTCGGGGTCGACCGCCACCGCGTTCATCTCAGAGAGGTCCAGCACGATGCCCCCGTCGGAGGTCCCGTGCCCGGCACGGCTGTGACCGCCACTGCGCACCGCGAGCTCGGCGCCCGTCTCCCGTGCCAGGTTGACCACGCGGGAGACGTCTGATGCATCGGCCACGCGCACGACTGCCGCTGGCCGGCGATCGAACGCGCTTAAGAACACGCTGCGCGCGTCGTCGTATCTGGGGTCGTCCGGGGCGATCACTTTGCCGTTCAGGCTGGCACGGAGGTCAGAGATGGGGATGTCGGTCATGGTCTTCACAGGTAGTCCTTGCTCGGGGGCGGAAAGCTCGGGGTGCTCCGGCTGCCACATGGGTCGGACCTGGCGGGTCTGGCGACGCTCTGGTCCACCGGCTGGTTATGACCGGGGTCGCTCAAGCGAGGCCCGCTGAGGAACTTCGCCTGTCCTTTGGTAGAGAACCCGATGCGCTGGCGAGTCCAGCGGAGCCTGGGCAAAGGGGTGGTGGAATGCGGCGAGCGCGTTGGCGGAGTCGACCTCGAACTCGAATGACTCGCCGGAGCGCTCGTCCTTGACGGCCACCGAGACGCGATTTCTGCGCGGGTTCCATTGCAACCTCACGTCAATGCCGTCATTCGTCCTGCGATCCAGTTCGCGGACCTCGGGCTGCGCTGTTGTGCTCATGGTCACGTCCTGCTCTTCTCGTATCGGGAACGTCATGTGTGCGACGTTAGGAGACCTCCAGCAACCGCCAATGCGGTCAGCGCCAATCCTGGATTACGGGTATCCGCACGCCGAAGGGCCGGTCACCAGGGGGCCCACGCATGACCGACCGGGCAAAGGGACGATCAGCGGATTGGTAGCCGCGCTCGCAGGATCGTGCCGGCCCCAGCGGGACTGTCGATGGTCAGCGTTCCGTTGACCGCCTCGATGCGATCGCTGAGGCCCTGGAGGCCCGAACCGGGTCGGAGGATGGCGCCACCGGCACCGTCGTCGCCCACCTCGACCCCGAGACAGCCTTCAATCTCCCTGACATCAACCCAGGCGCGCGTCGCGTGCGCGTACCTGGCGACGTTGGTGAGCGCCTCGGAGACGGTGAAGTACGCGGCGGCCTCGACCGGCAGGACGAGTGGCGGATCAGGAAGCGCGACATGTAGCTCGACCGGCACCGCAGCGTGGCGGGCGAGACTCGTCAACGCACCTTCGAGCCCGCGGTCGGTTAGGACGGCCGGGTGCAGGCCATGAGCGAGATCGCGCAACTCGACGAGCCCCGTACGCAGGCCGGCGAGCGCAGCGTCGATCTGCCCGCGCAGCTCGTCGGATGCGTCACCTGAGGCCGCTAGTCGCTGAAGCTCCAGCCCCACCGACAGGAATCGCTGCTGCGCGCCATCGTGGAGATTGCGCTCGATTTCGCGGCGAGCGCGGTCGGCGGCCTCCAGGATGCGAGCACGCGAGGCCCGGACCTCAGAAAGCTGCGCCTCGACGACCTGGCTCTCGCGGAGCGCCTGCTCGGCGGCACGACGGACGGTGATATCGAAGATGGCTCCGTCGAGCCATCGCCGGCCGTCACCGGACTCCTGAGCCTGGCCACGTTCGAGCACCCAGCGCACCTCGCCGTCGCTCCGTCGGATCCGGTACTCGAGGCTGAACGGCCGGCGCTCGAGCACGGCCTCCATGACCGATCGTTCGACCTGCTCGCGATCATCTGGATGGATCACGCTCGCAAACTGCCGTACCCTGCCGTGGATGAAATCAGCGGCCGGATAGCCCGATATCTCCATGATTTCGTCACTCAGCCACTCCATCGTCCAATCCTGGTCGCAAGCACAGCGATACAACGCGCCGGGGATGTTTTCAACCAACGACCGCAACAGCGCCTCATTGGCCCGTAAACGGGCCGCCCGCAGCCCAGCCACCACGCGCGCCACCAAGACCTCCGGCTCAAACGGCACACGCATCACGTCATCCGCTCCAGCGTCGAGCGCCACGCGCAGCTCGCGTGGCGAGTCGAGCGCCGCACCAATGACGATGTGGGCCGAAGCCGCCCCGCGCCGCCCACGCACCGCGGTGATGAGCGCCCGGGCCCAGCGTGCGCCCGCGATCACGACCGGAGCGCCACTATCGGTTAGCGCGCGCAGAGCTCCAGGGACGTCGTCGACGCGCTTGAGTTGAACGCCCGCCTGCTCCAGCACCGCCCAGCAGTCGTCGTGAACCGCCTCCAAGCCGAGCAGCAGCACCGAAGGCCCGTCAGACGCCACGGCCCTGAGGGCCCTCGCCGGAGTCCAACCCGTATCGGTGACACGCGGACGCGGGCCCCGCAATCGCTGCCCGGTCCCCCGGATGCAAGGCATGACCACCCAAAACGGTACACCCGCTGCGGGGCCTCGACTACCCCTGCCGTCGCCGCGCTGACCAACGCCAAGCGGCTCAGCAGTTGCGAACGCCGCCGCAGCTCGTGTGGGAGGCATCCTCGGTAGTCCGGTTCGACCGAAGCGGGGCAGGCGACCGCACCGATGACGCAACCAACTCATCCGATACGAGCTGATCGCTCGCAGACGGCGAGGTCACGACGCGCGCGCCGACGCCTCTGCCTCCACCGCCGCGCAAGCCTCAGCTCGGAGCAGTGGCGGGCTGGATGTTCTGGTTGAGGTGGAACACGTTTCCGGGGTCGTAGCTCCGCTTGACTTCGCCCAGCCGGGCGCGGTTTGGGCCGTACGCGGCGTCGAGCGCCTCCGCGTCCTCGTCATCGCCGTAGTAGTTGAGCCAGCGGGCATCGATTCGATGGGGCGCGACCGTCTCGTACGTCTCACGGGTCCACGCGATGCAATCGTCCGTCGCTGCGGGGTTGCTCCAGACCGTCGGGATCAGCAGGTTGTGTCCGACTTCCCGGTGGGGTACGGCCGTTTCCTCGCGCCCGACGCGCGTCACGGCGCCGTGGAAGTGCTCGAGCAGGATGGCGCCGAGCGGTGTGGGGCAGGACTCGAAGCGTTTGATCATCGCCTCGATCAGACCGTCGTCCACCCCGCGCACGAACGTCGACTTCCAGTAGTTGAGCGAACCCTTCGGGTAAGTCGGGTCGAGCAGCGTATTCATCACCGGGTAGGGCATCGGACCGACCTCGACCATGGCCGGCGTGCCCCAGCTGAGCAGCGGTTCGACCTCCCGCATGGCCCGCTCGCGCGGGCCGGCGTGGCACAGAACCAGGGCCGCGAGCGGCAGGCCAGAGCCATCGGGAGCGTGCACGAGCCCACCGAAGATCGTCAGCTCGTCAGATGCCTCGGCGGTCGCCTCGCTGTACAAGCGGAGCAGGTCCGCGGCGGTGTCGATGGGGTGTGCGATGAGTCCGCCAACGACCTCGGCGATCGGGTGCATCCGGAAGACGAATGAGGTGACGACGCCGTAGTTGCCGCCGCCGCCGCGCAGCGCCCAGAAGAGGTCCTCGTGCTCGTCAGGCGCCGCGCGCACGAGCTCGCCGGACGCGAGCACCACCTCTGCCTCCAGCAGGTTGTCAGCCGCCAACCCACACACCCCCATCAGCCAGCCAAGCCCGCCGCCGAGGGTGTAGCCGCCGACGCCGGTCGTCGAGACCGCGCCACCGGTGACCGCGAGCCCGTGGACCGCCGCCTCGCGGTTCACGTCGGTCCACAGCGCGCCGCCCTGAACGCGTGCTGTTCGCGCTCTGGCGTCGACATCCACGCCGCGCATCAGAGAGAGATCGACGACGAGACCACCCTCCGACAGGGCCCGACCCGACACGTTGTGGCCACCGCCGCGAACCGCCAGCTCGAGTCCCTCCTCAGCCGCGAAGCGGATCGCCTCGATGACGTCCGCAGGCCCACGGCAACACGTGATCAGCGCCGGACGCTTGTCGACCAGCCCGTTGTGGCAGCGCCGCAGCTCCTCGTACGTCGCGTCGTCGGGCCCCACCAGCAGCCCGCCGAAACTGGCGGCGAACTCCTCACGTCGTTCATCCAGTACAGCGGTGGTCGTCATGTCGTCTCTCCTTCCTCAGGCGCGACCCGTCAGCTCGCCACGGCGCACAGAGCCACTCCGGAAAGTTCGTAGTGGTCCCCGGCGGCGAATCGCCCAAGCGAGTCCTCCACGTCCGCCCTCACCTCGGCGCGCTGGTCGTCCGACAGTCCTTGCAGGGCGAGCCCGAACGGGCCGGCGGTGTCGGCGACGAACGCCAGGTATTCGTCGGCGTCCGCCATCTCGTACCGCACCGGCACCTCCTCGGTGCGCACGTCGGCGAAGCCGGCGTCGTGCAGTAACGCGGCAAGGCGCGGCGGGTTGGCCAGACTGAAGATGCCCGGCGCGGGCGGCGGCTCGGGCGCCGGAATGTGGCCGCGTTGCGCGAGACTGAGCCCGGCGATTGTCATGTGCGGGTTGCGCTCCGGGTCGGCCCAGACCGCGAGAGCCAGCCGCCCACCGGGGCGCAGCACACGGCGCGCCTCCGCGAAGGCGGCCGCGACATCTGGGACCAGCATGTAGGCGAACCGGCAAAGCGCCTGGTCCACCGACGCTGAGTCGAGTTCGATTCGCTCGGCGTCGAGCAAGCGATACTCGACGTTCGCGACGCCGCGCTCCGCGCCGCGGCGCCTTGCGGCGTCCAGCATTCCGGGGGAGAAGTCACTGCAGATCAGCCGACCGCTTTCCCCCACCGCGGCGGCGGCCTCGAAGCCGGTGTCGCCCACACCGGCCGCCAGCTCGAGCACCGTGTCGCCCTCGGCGGGCGCGAGCGCGCGCAGTAACCACTGTCTGACGGGACGCGCGAGGTCCTCGATTTCCGCCCGGCGCCGCTCCCAGCTGGGCGCGATCGCCTCGGCGATGTCGTAGATGCCGGTCGGGACTTCGATCCTCTGGCTGGTCATTGCGTACCTCCTCCGGCTGTGTGCACTTCCGCCCGTAGCTGTCGAAAGGCACCCTAGGCACGGCCCGGCGGGCGCGCAATCGGGAGTTCTCCCCACGCCACCAGCCCCTGTTCCATGGCGAACAGGGTCGCCGCCGCGCGCGTGGAGACGCCCGCCTTGCGGTACGCGTTCTGGATGTGGCGGTCGGCCGTCTTGACCGAAATCCCGAGCGCGCGAGCCACCTCCTTGGTCTGGAGGCCACGCGCCAGCATCCCGATCACCTCCGCCTCGCGTTCAGTCAGCCCGGCGGGGCGCTCGACGGGCTGGGCAGGCTGCCCCGCCGCTTCGATCACTGCCATCACCGCATCCGGGTCGAGGCGGCCGCTCTCCCGGGCGAGCTCCTGCGCGGCCT
The DNA here is from genome assembly GCA_036555755.1 of Thermoleophilaceae bacterium. Classification (GTDB taxonomy): domain Bacteria; phylum Actinomycetota; class Thermoleophilia; order Solirubrobacterales; family Thermoleophilaceae; genus JAICJR01. Next base: position 2,925 of record DATBKS010000163.1, on the reverse strand, counting down.
GCTCGGGCGCGAGCGCCGTGCGATGAGGGCGCGGCTCCGTCATCGCGTGGTAGACATCCGCCGCCGCGAGGAGCCGGGCGCTCATCGGCAGCTCCGCACCCATAGCGCCGCGGTGGTAGCCGGAGCCGTCGAGTCGCTCATGATGGGCGCCCGCCACCTGCGCAAGCCCCGCCAGGAAGGGAGACCGCGAGAGCACGCGCTCCGTGTGGTAGGCGTGCAGGCGCACGTGTTCCCACTCGTCCGGGCTGAGCGGGCCGGGGTTCTGCCACGTCCGCGCCCCGACGGCGACCCGCCCGATGTCGTGGACCAGGCCGGCGCGCCGCAGCGTCTCGGCCTCCGCTCCAAGACGGCAGCGTTCAGCGGCCGCGCTAGCCAGCTCGGCGACGGCGGCGGAGTGCCCAGCAAAGTAGGGGGAGACGAGGTCGGCAAAGCTGCCCATTGCGCCAAGCGCGCGATCGATTTCTTCGCCAGCGAGCATGAGGGGCGCGTCGGGCTCGCGGTCCAACGTCTCGTTCCAGGCCGATTCCCGCTCATCGACGGCGAGAATCTCATTCGGCGCCTCGACGAGGCAGGCCGCCACTTCCGGGTCGAACGCGGCGCCTGCTCGCTCGTGCGCGAGCCGCACGGCCAGCTCCGGGCCGCCTAACAGCCGCTGAAACGCGGCATCCGTGGCAAGGTGCACGATCCGCATCGGCAAGGGGATCTGCTCACCCTTGCCGCGGCCCAGCGGCCCCTTGCCATCCCAGCGGTCGGTCAGGAAGGCGAGCAGGCCGGTCACGTTGGAGACGCCGACCGACTCCGCCAGCATCCCCGCCACCTCGCACATCGCGGTGAGGTGTGGACGCTGCTCACGCGCGATCTGCGGCAGTCCGCGGGCCATCTGGAACGCCCGCACGGGGAGAGGCCTGTCGGGCTCGGGCACGGCACGCAGAAGCCCGGACAGCACCTCGCGGCTAGACCCGTACATCACCGGGTTGAAGTGGGTGGTCAGCGAGTCGCGGAAGATCGCCGAGGCGACGTGCGCGTCGGTGGTGCACCCGGCGTGCGAGAGCAGGCAGGCGTAGTAGGTCTGCGACGCGGTGGCCCGATCCACCCCCAGCCGTTCCGACAACCGGGCGGCGATCAGCGTGCTGTGCAACCCGTGCTCGAAGGGAAAGCCCATCCCGAGATCGGTTGCGAGGCAGAGGGCGGCGACCAGCTCCGCGCTCCGGACGCGTTCGCCTTCCTGCGACGCGTGCTGTTCCACGGAGCCGACCCTAATGCGCGTACCTCGGCCCGTCCGCGGCGATGTCAGCAGGAGATCATCAACGCCCGCCGGTGCTTCAGCGAACGGTGACCGGGACGCGCTGGACGACGTTGTTGCCCATCCCCTGGTAGTTCCAGGGCGGCTCGAGCGGCTGCACGTTTCCGGCGGCGTCCGTCGCCCGGCAGGCGAGTTCGTGCTCGCCGGCTGTCGCGTCCCAGTCGAACGACCAGCCGCGCCAGGCGAAGTCTCCGACGGGTGGGGCGAGGGAGGCGTCGGCCCACTGCTCGTCGATTGCCACTTCGACCCGCCGCACCGGTCCGTTGCCCGACCAGGCGCGCCCAGAAAGCGCGACGTGCCCGGCGTCGACGAAGCGGCGGCGGGAGAAGAAATCGGGAGTCCCGGGCGGGATCATCATGGCGCGCACGCGGATCCGCTGGACTGGCTCACCCGGGTCATCGGCGTCCTTCTGATACCGGTAGGCGACCGCCTGCTGGAACCCCTCGAAGGGCCGCTCGACGGCTTCGATCGCGGTGAGCCACTTCACGCTCGTCATCCCGTACCAGCCGGGGACGATGAGCCGAAGCGGGAAGCCGTGTTGCGGCTCGAGCGGCCGGCCGTTCATCTCGTAGGCGAGCAGGACGTCCGCCCGCGATGCCTCGTCGACGGTGAGGCTCCGCGCGTAGCTCTGCTCCACTTCGCCCTGGGTCCCGCGGTCGGCGCCGTGGAAGACGATCTCGACGGCCTCCGCCTCGAGGCCTGCTTCGACGAGCAGGTCGCACAGCGGCGTCCCGGTCCACTCCGCGGTGCCGATCCCCCCGCCGAGCCAGGGGAGGCTCACGGGCCGGGGGCGCAACAGGCCGCGGCCGTTGCCTGCGCACTCGAGGGTGACCGAGATCGTCCGACGCGTGCGGGCGCGAAGCTCCTCGAGCGTCAGCTCCAGCGGCTCGCGAACTCGCCCGCCGATTTTGAAACGCCAGCGAGACAGGTCGACTGCCGGGATGTCCCAGTGGGCGACGAGGAAATGTATGCCGGTCGGCGTCAGGTCGTAGCGCATCGCCTCGAGGGGCATGCCACGGTTACGGAAGGCGAGCTGCAGCTCTTCCTCGAGCAGTGGGCCGTCAGTCGGCTCGAGCGCATGGGCCGCGCCCGGCGGCGCGGTGGTCGGCTGTGTGTCCATAACGCAACTGTCACACACCCACGCGGAATTGTCAGCGACTTGGGTTCCACCCGGGTACCCTCGGCGTGGCGCTTACTGATGCCGGTCATCGCGGTCAACGGTGTTGAGCTCTATTACGAGCTGCGAGGGAACGGACCGTCGCTGTTGCTGATCATGGGCGCGAGCGGCGACGGCGGGGTCTTCGACACGTTCGCGAACCTGCTGGCGGATGAGTTCTGTGTCGTGATGTACGACCGTCGCGGCAATGGCCGCAGCTCCAGTCCGCCGGGTTGGAACTCGACGTCGCCGGAAGAGCAGGCCGACGACGCCGCCGCCTTAGTCGACGCTCTTGGTCTTGCCCCGGCGGCGGTCTTCGGCACCAGCGGCGGGGGGCTGTTCGCGCTCGAGCTGTTGCTCCGGCATCCGAGCGCGGTGCGCGGCTGCGTTCTCCACGAGGCCGTCCTGCTTGCGCTGGTCGACGATCCAAAGGGGGCGCGCGAGACGTTGACCGAGCTGCTCAGCG
>DATBKS010000162.1:0-24780 GCA_036555755.1 Thermoleophilaceae bacterium | reverse complement strand
GTTGTAGGCCTCCTTGTAGTACTGGTCGTGGCGCGCCACCTGGGTGTCGTTGTCGGTGGCCGCGAACGCCGCCGCCACGAGCAGCATGCCGATGAGCAGCATGCCCATCACCACGACCGTGGTGAAGCCGTGCTCGGCCTTCAGCTTCAGCTTTAGGAGTTGGGAGCGCATGGAACCGTTGCCGGGTTGTCGGGATCGGGGCTACGCCAGAGGACGTCGTCGGCGTAGGTGACCGCCTGCGGAGTGGCGGTCTTCACGCCGGTCGGCCGGACGACGAAAGAGATCTTGATGTCGGCCAGGAGCCCCTGGTCCTGGGCCGACACGACGGGCGTCGTGAGCTTGATCATCGCGCCCGTCCCCTTCTGGGCGGGGTCGTACTTGTAGTAGCGGAAGAACGGGATCGTGCTGCCGTCGGTCGGGTCCGTCGCAAGGAAGACGTTCGTGAGCTTGACCGTCCGGTACGGAGTCGAAGCGGTGGTGATGCTCGGCGAGGTGGCCGTGACCTTGTAGTCCTGCTCGGTGAGCGTCGAGCCAGAGAACGCAAGCGAGTGCCACTCAGGGAGCTGGTTAGACGCGTTGGTCGGGTCGCCCATGTACGTGTAGAAGGAGATGCTGTTGTCGTCCGCCGCCGTGACCGCGTTGGTGGTGTTCACGCACACGAGCGAGCGCAGCTGCCGCGTCATCTGCTCGAGCATGTTGCGGCCGCGCTGGAGTGAGTCCTGGCGGTCGGCGATCGCTTTGTTGTTGAAGAAGGAGCGATCGACCACCGTGAAGGCCGCGAGCAGGACGATCATCCCGAGCGCCATGCCGATCACGAGCTCGGTCAGGGTGAAGCCGTCGGACTTCCGGAGTTGGGCGAGCCGGCTCATGGACATCTCGTTGTGTCCTTGCTGCTGTTGTCGATGTTCAGCGTGCCGAAGTTGACGCCACTGTCGCCCGTGTTGTCCACATCGCCCGAGCCCCAGTGGGCGCCGCCGCTGGTGCTGCCGCAGACCGCGTAGTCGCCGTACGGCAGGCCCTGCGCGATCGCGCCGCTGACGGGCGTAGTGCTGGAGGTGACGAAGGGGCCGTAGGTCTCGACGCAGCTTGGGTCGTCGGTGCTTGTGAACCACACCTTCGCGCCCGCCGCGGGCGAGCCGCTTCGCTTGACCGTGAGGCTCACGACTGGCTCGGTCACTGTCACGGTGGACGAGCCGCCCGGCGCCACGGTCGCGGTCGCAATCTTGGTGCTGGTGGCCGGCGGCTTGTCAACACTGCAGGCACCCGCGTAGAAGGTGTACGGGTCCGTGAAGGGGAAGAGGTTGTTTGCGGTGGCCGAGCCGCTGGTGAGATCGAAGGTGCGGAACTGGGCGCCGGGGATGTGCGAGTTGAAAGCGCTGACCTTCGTGCCGTTGACGGGCTTGCCCGTGGGGGACGTGACGACGTTGGCGGTCACCGTCCCGGCGAGGTCGTACTGGAACTGCGTGAGCGTGGTGCTGCCCGGCACCTGCGTGATCGGCGCGTCCGTGAACTGGTTCGTGCCCGACGGGTCGACGTAGCCCGTCTTCGAGAACGTCACGCCGTAGTCGGTGCTGCTGTCGAGGAAGCCGAACAGCGAGCAGCCCTGGGCGTCCGTGTTGATCGTGGTCGACGGCGGCTCCGCCAGGGTCACCGGGAGGTTCGAGACGCCGGCGCCGTTGCGGTCCACGATCTGCACCGCGGCGCCGCCGTCGGCCGGCTTGGGCGAGAGGAGGCTGTCCTCCACCACCGGCTGGTTCTGACTGGTCGGGTCCGCGACCGAGGAGCTGATCTTCAGGTACTGCGCCGTGGTCGAGCTGTTCGTGCAGCTCACCGCGCCGGACGTGTCGCTCACGTAGCTGGCCTTGGACGTGACGACGTAGCTCAGGTTGCCCACCTTCACGGTGGCCACGCGGCTGTAGTTCGAGAGCGCGGTGGCGTCCATCGTGCGCATGCGCTCCTGGTCCTGCTGGGCGAGGATCGAGGCCTCGGTGCGGTTGCGGTTCTTGCCCGAGGTCTTGGATGCGCCGTCGAGGCCGTTGTAGATCGCCAGCGCGCCGAGGACGAGCACGACCGAGCCGATCATGATCTCCACGATCAGCCAGCCACTCTCATCGGCGAGGCGGCTCTTCGAGAGTCGTTCGAAGGGTCGCTGGAGCGCCGAGATCAAGCTCGAACCCATGTGCCGGATATCGGTCCCGCCGGGGGGAAGCTTTAACCGGCCCACGGCCTCAGGCCCTGCTGTAGACGGATGTACGTCCAAAAGCGCACAAGCGGCCGTTTTCCCCGCTCTAGAGCTAAGAACTCTCTAAACGGGGACACAGCGGCGTCTCACCCGCCGACGGCCGCGATGGCCGACGCCGGCTGGGCATCGAGTACGAGGTAGCGGGCCGATCCCGTGTCGTCGCGCTCGAGGCGGATCGAGCCGACCACGCGGACGAGCGTGCCGTTGCCGGCCATGTAGATCGTGTCGACTTCCCACGACGCGACCTCGCCCGCGATCAAGCGAGCGGTGGCCCGCCGGAGGGCGGAGCGGTTCTCGGCGTCGATCACCGGCGGCCAGTAGGCGCCCTTGAACTCGGCCTCCGAGTAGCCCACCAACGCGGAGAAGCCGTCGTTCAGCGCGTTGAAGCGGCCGTCGAGCCCTATATACGCGCGCGGGAACTCGGCGTCGTCGAAGCCGGGCTCGAACGGGCGCAGTCGGGGGGCGTCCACCGGTTCGCGAGCGGGCGGGGTCTCCGCGGGGGCGTGCTCTGCCGCTCTCGCCAGCGCGCCCTCGAGCTCGCCGGTGAGTGAGGAGATCTGCGCCTCGAGCTCGGATATGCGCGCGCGCTCGCGCGCGAGGGCCTCGGTCTCGAGGTGGCCGGCGGCCACGCGCTCGCGCTGCTCGGCGGCCTCGCGGTTGGCGGCCTCCATGGCGACGGCGCGCTTGGCGGCGGCGCGTTCGGCTTCCTCGAGCCTGCGGCGCAGCTCCTCGGCACGCTCCTCATGCTGGGCCACGGCGGCGTGGGCGGCCTCGTTCTCCGACGCCGCCTCCGCCAGGGCTGCCCTAGCCTCGTCTCGTTCGGCCTCAGCCTGGCGAAGGGCGGCGTCAGCTTTGTCGCGCGCGCTCGCGGCGTCATCGAGGTCGCCCGCGGCGCGGTCGCGCTCTGCGAGTGCGGCGGCGAGCGTGGAACGCGCCTCGTCGCGGTCGCGCTTGGCGGCTTCGAGCGCGGCCTTTCCGGGCAGCGCCTGCAGCTCGGCGCTCTTCACGTCGAGCGCGGCGCTTAGCTCCTCGCACCTGGCGGCGGCGCGCTCGAGCTCAGCTCGCAGGGCCTCGCGCTCGCGATCGGTCTCGGTGGCCGCAGCGCCGACGTCGTCGCGCTCGCGTTCCACGCTGCCGACGGCCGCGCGCGCGTCGTCCAGCTGCCGCTGGAGCTCATCGCGCTCTGCCGTTGCCACGTCGAAGGCGTTCTTGAGGCGGTCGACCTCGGCTACGGCGGCTTCGAGCTCACCCTGTGCCGCGTCGAGCTCGGCCTGGGTGCGCTCGCGCTGCGCCGCGGCCTCGTCGACGGCGCTCTTCAGGCGGTCGTGCTCGGCCACCGCGGCTTTGAGCTCTCCCCGGAGGCCGTCGCGCTCGCCGGTGGCCGCGGTCAGCTCTTCCTGCACCCGAAGGCGGTCGGCGGCCGCGGCTTCCAGCTCGTCTTGTACCTGAGCGCGGTCTGCCGCGGCGGCCTTCAGCTCGGATTGGAGCCGGTCGCATTCCGCAGAGAGCTCCTTGAGCCGCTGGCCCGCTTCGGCCTGCTCGGTGAGCGCCTTCTCGAGCTCGGTTCGCGTGGCCTCGTGCTCGGCGATGGCCTGCTCTAGCGCCGCGCGCGCTTCGTCGCGCTCGTGACCGATCGCCTCAACGGCAGCCTCGCCCGGAAGCGCGTCGATCTCGGCGGTCCTCGCCTCGAGCGCGGCGGTCAGCTCATCGCACCTGCGCCCGCTCGCCTCGAGCTCCGCGGTCCGGGTGGCGAGTTCCGCGGTCAGCTCCTCGGAGCGTTGTGTGCCCGCTTCCACCTCGGCGCGGAGCGACTCGGCGGCGGCCGTTGCCTCGTCGAGTGCGGCGCGCGTGGTCTCGTTCTCCGTCTTCACCCCCGCGAGGGCGGCCTGCGCCTCGGAGCTCGCCTGGTCGAGCGCGGCGGACAGCCTGCCGGCCTCGGCGCGTGCTTCCTCCGACGCCCGGCTCTGCTCGCCGAGCTCGGTGCGAAGACGGCCGATCTCATCCTGGAGCCGTCCCACTTCCTCGGACGCGGCCTGCAGGCTGGCGTGGGCCTCGGCGAGATCCTCGTGGCTGTCGTCATCCGCGACTGCGGGCAACTCGCCCACGGGGGACTCCGCCGGAAGGTCGTCGCCGATCGCGAGCGCCCGGGCGGCGTGCTGGGCGTCCGGGTCCTCGATCACGGCCGCCTCGCTCACGGCGCGGAACGTGACGAGCAGCCCCGCCACCGACTCGAGGCTCTCGGCGTCCTCGCGCAGCGCGGACGCGATCGCGTCCGCTACGAGCGGGTGGACCTGCGCAAGCCGCTCCGCGTTCTGTGAGCCGGGGCCGCTCACGGCAAGGTCGGCCACCAGCATCGTGAACTCGTAGCCGAGCACGAGCGGCACCGGCACGGCGATCATCTCGACCGTCAGCCCCCAGCCGCCGCGGCAGAGCATCGTCAGCTCGGAGCTGGCTGGTGGCCGCGCCGCCTTGGCGGCGTCGAAGTACTTCTTCCAGAGCTTCAGGCCCTCGCCGTTCCACGCGAGCGGCTGACCGAAGGCCGAGCGGCTCATCACCTCTTCCTCGCGCCACCCCAGGAGACTCTCGGCACCGCTGCTCCAGCGGCTGATGCGTCCCTGGCCATCCGCCACGAGGTAGCGGCGCCGAAGCATGTCCTCGAGCATTTGGTCGAGGAGCGTCGCGCCCGGGGGTGGCGCGTCGGAAGAGGGCATGACGATGGCGTCGGATTCAGCGCCGCCCCCCTTGAGCAAGCGCTGTCAGTAATCGAACAGAGGTTGGGTCGACTAGCGGCGCCGGAGCCACTCGGCCAGGAATGGCTCGGCAATCGAGTACTCGCCGCGCCCCTTCCGGGTGACCAGCTCGGCCCGAACGAGGGCGTTAAGGGCCGTCTGGACCGTCGGCGTGGCGGGCAGCGAATGGCGACGCTGGTAGTCGGTCGTGAGCGGATGGCCGGGCTGCTCCTCGGCGAGCGCCATCAGGACGAGGCGCTGCGACGCCGCGAGGCTGTCCCACAGCAGGCCGAAGTGGGCGTTCTCGGATCTGAGCGTGCTCTCCAGTGCCTGCTCGAGGCGGAAGACGTCGGCGGTGCCCCGCGCCGGCGTCTGACCCCAGAGGAAGTAGAAGAGCTCCTGGGTGGCGTACGGGTGCCCGCCCGTGATCTCGAATGCGCGCGCGAGAGCGTTCTCGGTCACGCCCCGACCGGTCTGCCTGAAGCGCTCCACCACCCACGGCTCGAACGCCTCGGGCGCGATCACGCCGAGCTCCATCTGCTTGGCGCTGCGCCAGAACGGCTCGTTGGCGTCGCTGAAGATGCGCTCCATCATGTGGCGCTTGCTGCCCAGGTACACGTGCGCGACCTCCGGCTGCTCCTGGAAGGCAGAGCGCATCAGCTTCGGCAGGCCGGGATCGATCTCCACGACCTCCTGGAACTCGTCGAACACGAGCGCCACCCGCCGGCCGCGGCTCGCCCCGATGCGGCCGGGCAGGGCGAACAGCTCCTCGAGCGTCGCGTCGATATCCGCGCGCGCGGCGCGCGCGTCGAAGCTGAAGGAGATCGAGCCGTCCTCGGGATTCACCGTGATCGTGGGCGTCACCCGCAGCCCGGAGAACACGCTCAACCGCTCCTTCGCCTTGTACAGACGCGAGGCCATCTGGTCGTGGATCGTGCTCGCCAGGCGCTCGGCGAACTTCTCCCGGGTAGGCGTGCTCATCAGGTCGATCTGGCCCACCAGCACACCACGCTTCACCGCCCGCTGGACAGCGCGCCAGATCAGCGACGACTTGCCGTAGCGCCGGGGCGCGAACAGCACCACGTCCTGCCCGTTTCGGATGTCCGCCCCCAGCTCCGCCAGCTCGCTCTCACGGTCGGTGAAGGCGTCGTCGAGGGCGAGCGCGCCGTACTGGAAGGGATTTATCGAGGGCGCCCGATTAGCCATGGAGACATTATGGTAGACGACATAATGTGTTAGCCCATAAAGCAACAACCGGGTTAGGTACGCCCTACCGATGAGTTTCAGCTCGCCCAAGGGTCAATACTCAACGGAATGGCCTACGTCCCTCCCGCCCGCCACCTGCTGCGCGCCAAAGACCTGGCCGATGCGCGCTACTTCGAGCCGTTAGACGTCGATGACATGGCGAAGGCGGCGGGCCTCTCGCGCGCCCATTTCAGCCGCGAGTTTCGGCGCGCCTTCGGCGAGCCGCCGCACGCCTACCTGCTTACCCGCAGGCTGGAGCGCGCCGCCGCGCTTCTCAGGACCACCGACCGCTCGATCGCCGACATCTGCTTCTCGGTCGGACTTCAGAGCGTCGGCTCCTTCACGACCAGCTTCACGCGCACCTTCGGTGTGTCGCCGGCGGCGTACCGCGTCAAGTTCCCACCCGCGTCGCACCAGGCCCGGGTGCCCGCCTGCGTGGTCCGTTTCTACGGCCGCCCCCAACGCAGCACGTTTCGAGAAGACAACGGCGACGCCCGTAATTAGTGTCGCCGACGACCCTACGACTCACCTTCAGGAGGACATGGAATGTTCAAGATTGGCACCGCACAGCTGTGGGTCCACGACCAGGACGAAGCGCTCGCCTTCTACACGGAGAAGGTCGGCATGGAGGTACGCAGCGACGTGACGCTCCCCGAGCTCGGCAACTTCCGCTGGCTCACCGTTGGGCCGCCCGGCCAGGAGGACATCGCAATCGTGCTGATGGCAATACCCGGGCCGCCAGTGATGGACGAACAGACCTCCGACGAGGTCAGGAACCTGATGGCGAAGGGTTTCGCCGGCACCATCTTCCTGACCACCGACGACTGCCATGCCTCCTACGAGGAGCTCGCGGGCCGTGGCGTCGACTTCAGCGAGAAGCCCGAGGAGCGCCCTTACGGCATCGACTCCTCCTTCCGTGACCCGTCTGGCAACAACATTCGCCTCACCCAGGTGCGGGAACTCGCAAACACCTGATCTCGGCGCACTTCCCCCACGAACCCGCCCATTCCGGCCAGCCCAGTGCCGGGATGGGCGGTGCTTTTAAGCACATGCCTACGTTTGCACCCGGCAGAACCGGTGATACCCCAATAAGAGACGGAACGCGGACATCGCGATGGCCGAGTGGCCGGATCTTCAGAGCCCGACAGTTCGGAGATCCGACATGCAGTCCGCCACCAGCAAGGCCACGTATCGATCCCGTCGGCGTGCCTGCGTCGACAGCGTCCACCGGCTACCGCCTCTCCATCTCCGCAGTGCCGGCACGCCGACCACGAAGCGCGCCGAAGAGCAGGCGCTGTTCATTCGCCTCCAGAACGAGGGCGACGTCAGCGCCCGCGCCGAGCTGGTCGAGCGCTTCCTTCCTCTCGCGCGCAAGCTGGCGCGCCGTTACGAGCGAGCCAACGAGCCGGTCGAGGACCTGGTGCAGGTCGCCAGCCTCGCACTCCTGAAGGCGATCGACCGCTTTGACGCCACGCGCGGCGACGCCTTCTCGAGCTATGCGGTGCCCACGATCCTGGGTGAGCTCAAGCGCTACTTCCGCAACTCGGGCTGGGCGGTGCACGTCCCGCGTGGGTTGCAGGAGCGCGTACTCGAAGTGAACAACGCGATGGAGGAGCTGTCGCGCAGCCTCGGCCGCTCGCCGAGCATCCAGCAGCTGTCGCTCAGGCTCCACCTCTCGGCCGAGGAGGTGCTCGAGGCGATGGAGGCCGGGGACGCCTACAGCACGACATCGCTGGACGCTCCCCGCCGGGACAACGGCAGCGACGAGGATCCCGGGACGATCGCCGACCGACTTGGCGCAATTGACGACCGCTTCGACGTCATCGAAGAGACCGCCGGTCTCGACCGCGGACTCAAAGCGCTGCCGGAGCGCGAGCGCACGATCCTCTTCCTGCGCTTCGCTGAGGGGCTTACTCAGGGCGAGATCGCCGAGCGCATCGGCATCTCCCAGATGCACGTGTCGCGACTGATCCGGCGCGCTGTAGAGCGGGTTCGCGTGGTCTCCGGCGCGGCGGACGCCTAAAAAATCAACGCGGCGGGGCCGCCGAGCCTCGTACCGTTGTCCGCGACTCCACGTCCCCTCACCGCTGAGCAACCGGTCAGCAGTTTTTCTAGGCTGCCCGGATACCTAACCAGGCAGGTACCCCCGGAACGTGATGCCTACTCGCCGGATGGCTGACTGCCGTCAGAACCCGCCGGCCGGTTGCCGTCGGACGACTCGAGGACGTGGACGGGCGCGCGCTCCGGGCCCGTCCCGTCGGGCTCGAGGATGAACGTCTCCACCTGGAGCTGCTCCGCTGGATCGCTGGCGCTCACGAACGCGCGCACCCGCCTTCCGAGGAGCGCCTCGACCGCTTCGATCCAGCGCTCCTTGACCGCGCTCTGCAGCACCTGGCGGCTGCTCTGCACGGTCTCTGCCCTGCCCGACTCCACAAGTGTCCGCTCGGCCTGCGAGTAGCCGCCCTCGAGTACCACGACAAGCACGTCGCGGACGAGCGTGCTACGTGCCTTGGTAGGGCCGCGTCCGTAGAACTGCTTGTGCAGACCGACCACGGTGTTGCTGATCTCGAGCAGCTGCGACTTGGCGCCGTCCCGGCTCGGCTCCTCTAATGGCTCGAGTGCACCACGTCCGTCGCTCATGACGACGTGCTCTCTGGCGCAGAAGGCGCTCCCCTCGCGGCCGGGCGTCTCCGCAAGCGCCGGGAATCTTCTCGGAGTTGAGCGGCGCGGATGCGCGCGAGGCGTCCCTGCTCCCACACCGCAGTTGCCCCGAGGAACTGCTCCCGGGAGGCGTCCCGGGCGGTGGAGAGCTCCTCGTGGAGCACATCCGCGCGCGACTCTGGCTCGCGGCGTTCCGGCTGGGCTTCGTCCAGCCGGCTGCGCGCCGCGTCTCGCACATACTGTGCGACGCTCACATCTAGAGCTGCGGCTGCAAGCTGGAGGCCGCGCCACAACTCGCTCGAGAACCGGATCGTCGTTTGATGGGATTTCAGACTTGACGACGTAAGGTCCATGGGCTAACCGAAATCGTAGCGCGATCGGACCGATATCGCCTGAGGGTGTTCATCCCCCCTGGGGTGCGCGACAATCAGGGGGCGTGGCAGATCCGCCCTCACCCCCGGCCGAGAACGAGAAGGCTCTTCACCGAGAGCTGATCGTGATTGGCGCGTCGGCGGGCGGCGTCGAGGCGCTCGGCAATGTTTTCTCCGGTCTGCCCAGGGAACTGCCCGCCGCCGTCCTGGTCGTGCTCCATGTCCTCCCGACCGGCACCAGCGTGCTCCCGATGATCCTGGAGCGAGCCGGGCACATGCCGGCCGCCAGTGCGAGGCACGGGGAAAAGCTCGAGAGGGGTCGCGTGTACGTAGCCCCGCCCGACCATCACCTGCTGGTCTGGGAGGGGCGCATCCAGCTGTCTCGCGGTCCGCACGAGAACGGCCACCGGCCCGCGATCGATCCGCTCTTCAGGAGCGCGGCCCGGTACGCCGGCCGACAGGTGATCGGGGTTGTTCTGTCAGGTACCCTCGATGATGGAACCGCTGGGATGCGGCTGATCAAGGAATGCCACGGCGCCACGATCGTCCAAGACCCGGCAGATTCCATGTATACCGGCATGCCTCAGAGCGTGATCGACCATGGTCTCGCCGACTACGTTCTGGAAGCAGGCGAAATCGCAGACTGTCTCTGCGCCTTATTGGACACGCCACTCGTGACGGCACCCGAACCGTCTATCGCCGCAGCCCCCGCCGTGGGCGGCCTGACCCTGGACATCGCCGACAACCGGTCGGCTCGGAAGGGAACGGCAACGGGTCTGACGTGCCCCGAGTGTGGCGGCACCCTCTGGGCCCACGAGGAGGGGGACCTGCTCCGGTTCCGCTGCCATGTGGGTCACGCGTACTCGCTGGAGAGCATGCAGATCGAGCAGGGGCGCGCGCTCGAGTCCGCTCTCTGGAGCGCGCTTAGAACTCTCGAGGAGCAGATCGATCTCTTCCAGCGCATTTCCCGCCGGTCGCCGAATACGTCCACCTCTCGGCGATTCGAGCAGCGGGTGGCTGACGCATCGCACGACGCCGACACCATCAGGCACACGATCGTCCAGCTCGGGCGCACGGCGGTGCACGACGAGGGCGGTGAGGAGCCGGCCGCATGAGTCCTAACGAGCGCAAAGGCAACGCGTCCAGCGACGGGGACTCCAAGGAGCTGGTATCGCTGCTGCGGCATCTCAAGGAGCGCCGCGGCTTCGACCTCACCGGTTACAAGCGCGCCACGCTGGAGCGCCGGGTGCACAAGCGGATGGACGCGGTTGGCGTGGGTGGCTACACCGAGTACGAGGACTACCTCGAGGTACATCCCGACGAGTTCACCGAGCTGTTCGATGCTCTGCTGATCAACGTCACGAGCTTCTTCCGCGACAAGGCCGCGTGGGACTACCTCCGCGACGAGGCGATGCCGAAGATGCTCGCCGACACGCCGAAGGAACAGCCGATCCGCGTCTGGTCCGCGGGTTGCGCCTCGGGCGAGGAGGCCTACTCGGCGGCGATCCTGCTGGCGGAGGCGATGGGCGAGAACGACTTCCGCAAGCGCGTGAAGATCTACGCCACCGATATCGACGAAGACGCTCTCACCACGGCCCGCCACGCCGTCTACTCCCGCGACGCGCTGAAGGGCCTCCCGGACGAATACCGCGAGCAGTACTTCGAGCCGAACACCACTGGCTCCGGCTTCCGGGCAGACCTGCGCAGATCCGTGATATTCGGCCGCAACGACCTCGTCCAGGACGCGCCGATCTCTCGGATCGACCTGCTCATCTCGCGCAACACGCTCATGTACTTCACGCCCGAGACCCAGGCTCGTATCCTCAGTCACTTCAACTTCTCGCTCCGGGAGACCGGCTTCCTGTTCCTCGGGAAGTCCGAGATGTTGATCACTCACAGCGATCTGTTCACGCCGGACAACTTGAAGTGCCGGGTGTTCAAAAAGGTGCAGGGTGCGGGCGCACGAGATCGCCTCTCGCTCATCAACCACGCGATGCGGAACGCGCACGAGCCGGCGATGGACGGCTACACGAGGCTCGCGGAGGGTGCCGCGGACATCTCTCCCGTGCCGCAACTATCGATCGACGATCGCGGCTTCCTTGTCAGCGCGAACCAGGCGGCGCGCCGCACGTTCGGGATCGACCGCGCCGACGTCGGGCGCCCCCTACAGGACCTCGAGATCTCCTATCGGCCGGTGGAGCTGCGGGCCAGTCTCGACCAGGCCCGCGATTCGCGCGAGACGGTCCAGGTCGGCAATGTGACGTGGCGCACCAGCTCAAGTCAGGAGGCGGTCTTCGCAGTCGAAGTCGCGCCGGTGCTCGGGGGCGAAAACGGGGCCACACTCGGAGCGAGCGTGACGTTCGCCGACATCACCGCCTACTCACAGCTCGACGAGCAGCACAAAGTCGTGGAGCGGCAACTCGAGGGGGCGTACGAGGAGCTGCAGTCCACGGTCGAGGAGCTCGAGACGACCAACGAGGAGCTCCAGTCGACCAATGAGGAGCTCGAGACGACCAACGAGGAGCTCCAGTCGACCAACGAGGAGCTCGAGACGATGAACGAGGAGCTCCAGTCGACGAACGACGAGCTCGAGGCGATGAACGAAGAGCAGCGCGAGCGGGCGAGCGAGCTCGATCGACTCAACCTCTTCCTCGAGGGCATCCTCGGCAATCTCGGCGTGGCCGTGATCGTGCTCGACATGGAGCAACGAGTGCAGCTCTGGAACGGATCCGCCACCGACATGTGGGGCGTACAGGATCGCGAGGCCCAGGGCGAGCACTTCCTCGCCCTCGATATCGGCTTCCCGATGGAGATGCTCAGGGGCGCTGTGAAGACAGCGCTCTCCGATGGGGGCGGGGGCTCCGAGCTGAGCGTCGAGGCGGTCAACCGGCGTGGTCGCAAATTCACCTGCGAGGTGCGCGTCCTGCCGATGCTCGACACATCCGGTGCGGGCTACGGCGCGATGCTGCTCATGTCCTCCGCGCGCTCCGACTAGGGCGGTTGGCGCGGAAAAGCTTCGGAGTAGCCGAGAAGCGGGTTAAGATCGGTACAGGCTCGCGTGCAGCCCAGATGCGGTACGCGACTCGGCGTCGTTCGATTGGCGACGGCAGTTGCGGCGAGACCGCAGCGTGGCGGACCAAGCGGTGATCGCATGAGTGCCACGGCAATGGCCCAGGTCCGCCCGACACGCAGGTTCGAGATCGGATTCGAGTCCGAGAACTGCGCGACCGTCGTCTCGGTCTCGGGAGAGATCGACATGGCCACCGCGCCACAGCTGGAACGGGCGCTCCTCGCCGCGGAGCAGGAGCGGAACGGCCTCGTTCTCGACCTCCAAGGGGTCGGCTTCCTCGACTCGACCGCGCTACATGTCCTGCTGCGCGCGAGTGAGCGGCTCAATGAGCGCGGGCGGGTGCTCCACGTGGTTTGCGGGCAGGGTCCCGTCAGGCGCCTATTCGAGCTGACCGTGCTGACGGCCACCTTCCGCATCCACTCGGACCGCGACGCGGCGACGTTGGAAGTTGGGCACTCCTAGCTCACCACGACCGGACCAGCGGGGAAGAAGGGCGCCGCACTGCGGACAGCTGTGACGTCGCGGGGGGCTGGACGTCGTGAGCACCAGACAATCGGTCTGGCACTGAAGGCATCGGACATATGGCACCTGGAGCTCCTTTCGGGGGCGGTCACCAGGGGCAGGGGCGGCCGATGTGTACAAACCCAGGATGCCCTCGATGGCGCCCCGTTAACAGGGGCGCCGCGGAACCTGGCGCATCTAGCGGAGGATCTCCGCGAGCGCGCGGGTGTTGAGGACGTCCGCGGCCGTCGCCCAGCCGCGGCGAGCCGTGGCCACCGACAGCGTCATGTTCTCGAGCCCGCCGGTGGAGTGGGCGTCGGTTGAGCAGACGATCTGCACGCCGGCTTTGATCGCCTCGCGCACGTGTTGGCCGCTGAGGTCGAGCCGCGCGGGAAGGCCGTTGACCTCGACCGCCACCCCTTCCTCGAGCGCGACCGCGAACGTGCGATCCAGGTCGAGGGCGTTCTCGGGGCGACGGCCGATGAGCCGTCCCGTCGGATGGCTGAGGCAGCGCACGTACGGGTTGCGCAGCGCATCCACGACGCGCTTCGTCATCTCTCGCCCCGGCATCCGCTGGCCGCCGTGCACGCTCGCCTGCACCCAGTCGAGCTCGGCGAGCACGTCGTCGGGGAGGTCGAGGCGGCCGTCGGGCAGGATGTCGCACTCGATTCCGCGGAGGATGCGGAACGGGGCCAGTTTCTCGTTCGCAGCCGCGATCTCCTCGCCCTGACGGCGAACGTCATCCGGGCTGAGCCCGCGCACGGCGCCCACGGCGGGTGTGTGATCGCAGATCGCGACGTAGTCATAGCCCCGCTCGCGGGCGGCGGCGCCCATCTCCTCGACGCTCGCCCTGCCGTCCGACCACGTCGTGTGGCAATGCAGGTCGCCGCGAATGTCGCTCGGCGCGAGCAGCGCCGGCGGCTCGCCGCTGAAGACTTCCTCACGCAGCTCCGGCGGGCACCAGGGCAGGCCGAGCGTGCGGTACACCGCCTCCTCGTCGGGGGCGTCCGGCAGCGGCTCGAGCGCTTCCACGTAGGCGGGCGCGCCCGTGGCGCGTAGGAGCGCCGTGCCGAACGCCTCCGGTGGCGCCACCACCAGCTCGAGCGCCACGCCCTCCACGGTCACGCCCACGGCTCGCCACTCGTCGCGCTCGATCACGGCGACGATCTGCGGCAGCGTCGCGAAGTCCTCGAGCAGCCGCTCCGGCCCGCTCGCCCGGCAGACCACCGCCAGCCACTCGCACGAGTCGCGCCAGCGCCGGACATCGCCGGCCACCTCCCCGCCGAGGGCCGCGGCCACCGTCCCGACGAGCGTCAGGGCGGGTGGAAGCATCAGTCCCTGACGCGGCCGCGCCTGGGACTCGCGGGCCAGCGCCTCGACTATCTGCGCCTCGGTCTTCGGCCCAATTCCCGGCACATCGCTGAGGCGGCCGGTCGCCGCGACCTCGCGCAGCTCGTCGATCGTCCGGATTCCCAGCGCCCGGGCGATGTCCATCGACTTCCTGGTGCTCAGGCCGAGGTAGCGGCCGAGCCCGATCAGCTCCGGCGTGAGGTGACGCTCGAGCTCCGCGACCTCGGGGATCTGCCCGGTCTCGACCAGCTGTCGCAGCCGCGCCTCGATCCCCGGACCGATTCCGCGCAGCTCGCGGACACGGCCGGAGCGGACAAGCTCCTCGACGGGCACCGGCGCGCCCCGGATCGTCTCCGCCGCGCGCTGGTACGCGCGGGCGGTGTACGGGTTGGCCTCGCTGAGCTCGAGCAACGCCGCGAAGGCTGCAAGCCGGTCCGCTAACTCCCCGTTATTCACCTAACAGAGATTTACTTTCCTTAATCCTGTAACGCCGTATAGTACGGACGTACCACTTGCCGGGCAGCCACGATTCAGTTAAGAGGGGGTCGAGGTGAAGCATCCGAAGGACCGGTCCGGGATGAGTCGGCGTCAGCTGATTCAGCGATCCGTGGGCGCGGCTGCCGGGATCAGTGCACTCGGGGCGCTCGCCGGTTGCGAGAACACCACCACGCCGATCGGCGCGGAGGCCGCGGGCCCGAGCGGGCCGGCCGCCGAGCTCGTCGTTCCGAAGCCAACCGGTCCGGGCGGACTGCCGCTGCCGCGGATCGACAACTCGGTGGAATGGGCGATCACCGATGACAACAAGCCGATCGCCGACGGTCGGCCGGCGGAGGGCGGTCCGCTGCGCATCTACAACTACGCCGACTACATCGACCCGGCGACCCTCAAGAAGTTCCAGAAGGCGTTCAACACCAAGGTCCAGGTCGCGACCTACAACTCGGACGATGAGGCGATCGCGAAGCTCGCCTCCGGCCAGGTCGCGTTCGACGTGATCATCGGCCTCACCGGCTCGAAGATCGTCGACCTCATCGCGCACAAGCTGCTGCTGCCGCTCAACCATTCCTACCTGCCGAACCTGACCAACATCTGGCCTGAGCTCGCGGACCCGTTCTATGACCGCGGCAGCCGCTTCACCGTGCCCTACGTCGTCTGGATGGACGGAATCGGCTGGCGCAACGACAAGGTCAAGGAGGACATCGCCTCCATGGACGTGCCGTGGGACATCTTCTGGCACGCCCAGGCCTATCGCGGCCAGGTGGGGATCCTCGACGATCGCCGCGACGCGCTGAGCATGCCGATGCAGCGCGATGCGATGCACTCGCAGACGCGGCCCGACCTCAACACCGAGAACGCCGCGCTGGTCAACAAAGCGGAGAGCGACCTGTCACAGCTCGGCTCGATCTGCAACCCCAAGGTCACGATCACCGACTACCAGACGCTGCCCGAGGGCAAGACGGTGCTGCATCACTCATGGTCGGGCGACCTCCTGAGCGCCGCCTTCTACTACATGCCGAAGGGCGTCAAGCCGACCGTCCTGTCGTTCTGGGGGCCCGACGAGAACGGCGTCGTCCAGAACGACTTCCTCTGCATCGGCAAGGCCGCGAAGAGCCCGGTGCTCGCGCACAAGTTCGTCAACTTCTTCCTCGATGAGAAGAACGCCTACAACAACATGGTCAACTTCACGGGCTACACGCCGCCGCAGAAGAACATCGACGCGGCGGCGCTGATCAAGCAGGGCCTGATCCCGAAGACGCTGAACACCGCGGTCGTCCGTCCCGACCAGTTCACCGCGAACCAGGAACTCCTCCAGCTGAGCGTCACGGGCCAGCGGCTCTGGGACGACGCCTGGTCGAAGTTCAAGGCGGGTTGATGCGGTCTCGCTGGACGTGGCGGGCCCTCGCCCTTCCAGGAGTCGTCTGGCTCTCGATCTTCTTCCTGGTCGCGTTCTACGCGGTCATCGCCGTCGCCTTCGGCAACCAGGACACGCTGTCGCAGCCTGTCCCCTTCTGGAAGCCGTGGGAGTGGAACGTCGGCTATGTGATCGACACGCTCAAGAACTTCTGGCACGGCGGTCCGTTCCTCACGGTCTCGTTGCGCACGATCGAGTTCGTGGTGATCGCGATCGCGCTGTCGCTCGCGATCGGCTACCCGGTGGCGTACTTCACCGCGCGCCACGCGGGACGCTGGAAGGGGATCGTGCTCGTGGCGCTGATCGTCCCGCTGTGGATCAACTACCTGATGCGCATGCTGGCCTGGATCAACCTGCTCTCGCCCGACGGGCTCGGCTCGAAGTTCCTGCACGACATCGGGATCGAGAAGCTGTTCTTATCGCTCGGCCTGCTCGCTGAACCCGGCGGCTGGCTCAACGGCCAGCCGACCACCGTGATCCTCGCGCTCGTCTACGGCTACATCCCGTTCCTGATCCTGCCGCTCTTCGTCGCGCTCGACCGGATCGACCAGCGCCAGATCGAGGCGGCGCGCGACCTCGGCGCGAGCCCGCTGAGTGGGTTCCTGCGCGTCACGCTGCCGCTCTCGTTCCCGGGCATCCTCGCCGGCATGGTCCTGGTGACGCTGCCGATGTTCGGCGACTACTACACGGCGGACCTCGTCTCTGCCTCCACGCAGACGAACATGATCGGCAACCAGATCGACGAGTTCATGCGGCAGGGCTCCGAGAAGGTCACGGGCGCGGCGCTCACGCTGCTGCTGTCCGTCTTCCTGCTCGTCTTGATGTTCTATTACCTGCGCACCACGCGCCGAGCCGGGCCGGAGGCGTCGGCCGCATGATGGCCCGGCTGCGCAACCCCTGGGGCAAGCCGCGCTTCCTCGCGCTGATCACGGTCCTGTATGTGATCTGGTCGGTGCTGCCGGTGCTGCTGGCGGTGGCGTTTGCGTTCAACAACGGCCGTTCGCGCACCACTTGGCAGGGCTTCTCGTTCCGCTGGTTCACGGGTCAGACCGGCAGCGTGTTCCATGACCCCGCGCTGCAGGGCGCGCTCAAGCACACCCTGCTCCTGGCCATCATCTGCGTTGCCGTCGCGACGCCGCTCGGCGTGGCACTCGCGCTCGGCCTGCAGCGCTGGCGCGGGCGGGGGAGCGGCACGGTGAACACGGTGATGCTGCTGCCGCTCGTCACGCCCGAGATCGTGATGGGCGTCGCTCTGCTGTTGCTCTTCCTGCGCATCTTCCCGGGGATCGGGCTCGGCACCGAGGCGCAGGTGATCGGGCAGGTCACCTTCACCCTCTCCTACGTGGTGGTGATCGTGCGCGGCAGACTTGTGTCCATTGGGCCCGAGTACGAGGAGGTGGCGGCCGATCTCGGCGCGCCGCCGCGCCATCAGCTCACGCGCGTCCTGCTGCCGTTGCTCGCACCCGCGATCGTCGCCAGCGCCGCCGTCACGTTCGCCGTTTCGATTGACGATTTCGTCGTGACGCAGTACCTGTCAAGTGATGCAAGCACGACCACCGTCTCGATGCTGCTCTACTCGAGCGCGCGCGGCGCGCCCACGCCGGCCCTCAACGCGCTCGCCACGGTGGGCCTCGTGATCACGCTCTTGACGCTGACAGCCGCGTTCCTCGTCTACCGCCGCTTTGCCGGCCGCGACGAGGCCGCCTCACTCGCCACACTGGAGGTCTGATGTCCGGGGAGATCCAGCTCGAGGAACTGACGAAGGTCTTCGACGAGCACGTGGCCGTCGCGGGCATCAGCCTCGACATGCCGGCCGGCGAGTTCTTCACGCTGCTCGGCCCGTCCGGCTGCGGGAAGACCACGACGCTGCGCATGATCGCCGGCTTCGAGCGCCCCACCAGCGGGCGGATCCTGCTCGACGGCAGCGACGTCGCCCGCACGCCCCCGCACCAGCGCAACGTGAACACGGTGTTCCAGAGCTACGCGCTGTTCCCCCACCTCGACGTACACAAGAACGTCGCCTTCGGGCTGAAGTACCACAAGCTCACGAAGGAGGAGCGGGCCAAGCGGGTGGCGGATGCGCTCGATCTCGTCAACCTCACCGAGTTCGCGAACCGCAAGGCGGATCAGCTCTCGGGCGGCCAGCAGCAGCGTGTCGCGCTCGCCCGCGCGCTCGTGCTGCGCCCGCAGGTGCTGCTGCTCGACGAGCCGCTCGGCGCCCTCGACGCGAAGCTCCGCAAGAACCTGCAGGTCGAGCTCAAGGCCCTGCAGTCCGAGCTGGGGATCACGTTCGTGTTCGTCACGCACGATCAGGAGGAGGCGCTCACGATGAGCGACCGGATCGCGGTGATGAACAAGGGCAACGTCGAGCAGGCGGCGTCGCCGCGGGCGATCTACGAGGAGCCGGACACGGTCTTCGTGGCCGACTTTCTCGGCGTCTCGAACCTGCTCTCCGCCGAGGCCGTTGGACCCGACGGCGGGGCGTGCACCGTCCGGATCGGCGACCGCACGATGCGCGCGCAGCAGGGCGCGATCGAGGCGCGCGGCGAGGTGAAGGTGATGATCCGGCCGGAGCGCATCGGCATCGAGCCGCACGCCAACACCGGCGACGAGCGGATGCCGGGGATGGTGGAGCGCTCGGTCTTCCTCGGCGGGTCGCACGAGGTGCATGTGCGCGTTCTCGGCGGCGAGCTGCTCAAGGCCACTGTGGCGAACGACGGCAAGCCGCAGACGGTGTCGCTCGAGCCGGGAGCGGCGGTGAGCGTCCACCTCCCGCCCGACGGGCTACGGGTGCTCACGATGAGCGAGGAGCCCTCGGCCTCGGACCAGGCCGTCCCGCAGGAAGAGACGATCGAGAACGTGCGGGCCTAGGCGGCGGGCTCGCCGCCGAGCAGTGCCCTGGCGGCTCCGCGGCCGGTGCGCACGGCGCCCTCCATGTAGCCGCACACCCAGAAGTCCGAGCCGCAGACGTAGAACGGCGGCTCGTGCCTGGCGTGCAGCGGGCCGACGCGCATCACGTCGCCTGGCCGCCAGCCCGTGATGTAGCCCTGCGTCCACGGGTCGACGGCGTAGAGGCGTTCCTCGACGAGATCGGGCACGTTGTCCGGCTGGCCGAGCAGATCACTCAGCATGGCGGCGACCTCCTGCTTGCGCTGCTCGGGCGCGGTGGCGAGGTATGGCCCGACGCGGTCGGGCGGGATGAGGATGCTCTGCACACCCTGCTCGAGCTGGGGCCAGGAGCAGCCGATGTCGAGCTCGCTGCGGACGAAGCCGTCGCGGCCGAGCTCGAGCCACCACGAGTCCTCCCAGACGAGGACGAGCTTGATGGCCACCGAGTGGCGCAGCGAATGGAGCGACGCGAGCCGCTCGTCGGAGACGCCGCTGATCGCGATGTCGCGCAGCGGGCCGGCGGGCACGGCGCTCACCACCGCGCCGCACTCGATGTGCGCGCCGTCCGCGAGGGTGACCGTGCAGGTGGGCTGGCCGATGCTGATCGCCGCGACGGCGGTCTCGTAGCTGATGCGGTCGGCGAGCTCGTCCGCCATCCGGCGCGCGACGCTGGCCGATCCCTCCGCTACGCCGTGCGTCTCCCAGACGTCCTCGTCGTAGAAGCCGGTGGCGCCCGCCACGGCCGCCTTGCGCAGCTCGCTGAGCAGAGAGGTGCGCCACACCGAGTCAGCGGCGAGGCCGAGGTGATGCACCTCGCTCAGCCGGATGCCCTCCGCCGAGACCGAGTTGTCGCGCAGGAACTGGCCGATGCTCACTCGGTCGAGGCGCTCGGCGTCGGGATGGGACCACGGGTCGTCGGGGTCGACGTCGCGAGCGAGCTTGCAGAAGCGCTGCTCCGCCTCGCTCCAGGCGCCCAGCTCGGTGGGCGTGAGCCAGGGCGGGGTGTCGCCGACGAACGTGCCGTCGGTCAGCCCCCAGGTGAGCTCGCCTGGGAAGCTCGGGAACGCCTCGCTCACGGTCAGGCCGAGCTCGCGGACGAGCTCCAGGTAGCTCGTGTGGAACTTGGCGATCACCTCGCCGCCGAGCTGGACCACCCGCCCGTCGTCCGTCGTGAGCTGGTCCACGCGGCCGCCGGGCCGCTCCCGCGCCTCGAGGATCAAGACGTCCGTTCCAGCGCTCGCCAGATCGCGCGCACACGAGAGCCCGGCGAGGCCGGCACCGACCACCACCACGTCCCGGCGGGCGGAGTCGGCGCTCATGCCTTTCGGTGGCCGTTGCCCTTGGCCCAGACCTTCACGAGGTCGGTGAGATGCGGGCGGAAGTAGCTCTCGAGGAAGTCGTCGCTCGGCGTCATCGCGTAGTCGAGCAGCGCTCCTTCGACGAACTTCATGATCACCTCGGCAGCCACCTTCGGGCGCGGCAGGCCGGCGCTCTGGACGACGTGGCTGAAGCCGTCCATATAGGCGATCGTCCAGCGGCGGGCGAGCGGCCGCAGATACTCGGCGCGCCCGGCCTCCAGCATCAGCTCGTACTGGGCGGTGAGGAAGGCGTTGGGATCGGTGATCTGCGCGTCGGCGAAGCCCACGATCCGCTCAATCAGCTCGGCCTGGGAGATCTCCGCCGGGCAGGTGGTGAACTCGAGCACGCACTCGGTGGAGCGGGCGATCATCAGGTCGAGCGCCTCCTCGATTAGGGCGCTCTTCGAGTCGAAGTAGTAGGTGGTGGAGGCGAGCGAGACGCCGGCTTCCTGCGCGACCGCCCGGTGCGTGACGCTGTTCACGCCGCCCTCGCCGATCACCCGCAGCGTCGCTTCGAGGATGTCACGGCGCCGGGGGTTCTGGCGCTTGCTGTTCACCGGGGCTCTCATTTGGAAGCGCTTGCACGAATGTACCGTACGGAGAGGGTCGTGAAACGTCTGATCGGCAGGCTGTTCATGCGTCTAGTACAGTTGTACAAGCCATGCCTGATCGCTATGACGTGATCGTGGTCGGAGGCGGATTCGCGGGCGTCACCGCGGCGCGCGAGTGCGCCCTCAGGGGTCGGCGCACACTCCTGCTGGAAGGCCGCGACCGGCTCGGCGGGCGCACCTGGAGCACCCAGTGGAACGGCCTGCCGATCGAGTACGGCGGGGCGTGGGTGCACTGGCACCAGCCACACACCTTCTCCGAGATCACGCGTGCCGGACTCGCCGTCACGGTCAGCGACGACGCCGGACGCGCGCTCTGGCACGTCGACGGCGAGCGCCGCAGCGGGACCATCGCCGAGCGCGACGCGATCGCGCGGCGCGGCTGGGACAAGTTCGTGGACGGCGTCCGCGACGCTCTCCCCCAGCCCCACGCGCCGCTCACGGCACTGCCCGAGCTCGCGCGCTTCGACCGCATGAGCATCGCCGAGCGGCTGGCCGAGCTGGACCTCGATGACGAGGAGCACGACGTGCTCGAGGCCGAGCTCGAGTCGCTCGCCCACGCGCCGTTGACCGAGGCGGGCGCGGTCTCGGTGCTGCGCTGGCACGCGCTCTCCGGCTACAGCCTCGAGCTCACCCAGCACACGGGCGGGCGCGTGACGATGGACGACGGCACCGGAGCGCTGCTGAATGCGATCGCCGACGCCGCTCCGTACGAGCGCCGCCTCGACACGCCGGTCGCCTCGGTGGCGAGCCAGAACGGGCAGGTCGAGATCGAGACGCGCGACGGCGACGTGTTCGGCGCCGACGCCGCGGTGGTCGCCGTGCCGCTGAACGCCCTTGCCGGGATCGACTTCAACCCGGGGTTGCCGGAGGACAAGCAGGAGGCGATCGCGCTCGGGCAGGCGAGCCGCGGGATCAAGGTGATGATCCACGCGCGCGGCGAGGACGTGATCCAGAACTCGATCCGTCCCGGCCATCCCTTCGGCTATCTCGACAGCGAGATCCTGGTGGGCGACGGCACCCAGCTGATGATCGGCTTCGGCACCGACGCGGAGCGCTGCGACCCGGCCGACCGCGCCGGGATGCAGGCCAGCCTCGACGAGACGCTGCCCGGCTACGAGCTGATCGAGGCGACCGCCCACAACTGGTTCGCCGACGAGTTCTCGCGCGGCACCTGGGCAATCCACCGTCCCGGCTGGTACGAGCACCACCACGCCGCGATACGCCGCCCCGAGGGCAACGTGATCCTCGCCGGCTCCGACCTCGCCAACGGCTGGTCGGGCTTCATCGACGGCGCGATCGAGTCCGGCCTGCGCGCAGGCGACTGGGCCGCGGCGAAGACCGCCTAGCCGGCGATCACCACGAACTTCTTGAACGGCTCCGTGATCGTCCAGACCGATCGCGTGCCGCCCTTGAAGTAGGCCACGTCTCCCTCTCGCACCACGATCTTCTCGCCGCTGTCGAGGAGCTCGATCGTGGCAGCTCCTTCGACGACGTGGAAGGCCTCGTCGGTCTCGAAGAGGTAGTCGTAGGTCGCCGGATCCGAGCGCCAGAGGCCGACCTCAAGCGTGCCGGTCGACGCTCCTCCCGGCTCCAAGCCGTGGAACTCACCGACCTGCGTCCCGTCGATGATGTCCGGCTCGAAGCCCTCGGCGTCGACGCGCTCGACCACGTAGTCCGCTCTTGCTGTCTCCATGCCGCCTCCTGTTATCAGGTGGGTTCCTTTGGGCCTCCCGGCCAGCCTACGCCGGGCGGCTGCGCCAGTGCTCGGGGATGTCCGGGTGCTCGAGGAAGACGAGCTCGTCGTCTCCGCCCGCGGCTGCGACCGCGTCGAAGACGGTCTGGAGCGCCTCGTCCCGCGAGTCCGCGTCGAGCGTGACGTCGAACACGCCGGTGTCCGGATCGGGCTCGCCCACGTCCGCATCGGGAAGCTGCTCGCCGAGCCGCCTCCAGGCCCCCTCGCCGAGCGCCCCGGGCTCGTCGATCACCATGGTCACGACCTGCTTGCCCACGGCTAGTCGCTCACCTCGTCGATGACCTCGTAGACGCCGGAGACGTGGTCGTTCTCGACGAAGGCCGACAGGGCATCGATCCGGTGGTTCTCCTGGGAATCGGCCTCGCCGCGCCAGCGGTGGTAGTCGTCCATCGACATGTCGAAGAGGCCGAACGAGATGATCTCGTCCTCGTCGCGGATGTTGCGGGCGTGGTAGGCGCGCTGGAGTCCGGGCGGATGGCTTCCGTCCCCTTCCCAGGCATTCCGGAACTGGTCCCACGCACCTGGCTTCAAACGGCGGGCAGAGAACATCACGATCATTTCGACACCTCCTGGCTTGGTTGGGTTCGGGGGGTGTACCGCATACTCGCCGCCCGCGCCTTGCGGGCCTCGCCTACTGCGCCACGGCGTTCAGCTCGAACAGACGGATGATCTCCGCCTGCTCGGCCCTCGCCTCCGGCGAGCCGCCCCCGGCTCGGCCCGTCATCCGGGTGGCGAGCTCGAGCGGTGTCGAGCCGCGCTTGTTGGTGAGCTCCGGGTCGGCGCCGCCGTCGAGGAGAGCGGCCACAGCAGCGGCACTGCGGGTTCTCACGGCCCGGTGGAGCGGCGTGACGCCGCTCTTGTCGATCGCGTTGGGATCGGCGCCTGCATCGAGGAGAGCCTCCACGGCTTCGCGCTGCGCGGCCGGGTTCCAGTTGGGCGATCCGGGGATGCCGTCGGCGGCGTAGTGGAGCGGCTCCGCCCCTCGGCGATTGCGCGCGGAGGCGTCGGCGCCGCACGCCAAGAGTGCCCGGATCATCGGCACGCGGTAGGCGGCAGCGGCTATGTGCAGCGGCGTGTCGCCCGCGTAGAGGTGGTGGCCGATCTCCTCGAGGTACTGCTCGTGCACGGCCTCGCGGGTCGCGCAAGACTCGTCGCCCAGAAGCAGGGTCGCCACCGTCGCCTCGTCGTCGGCCACTATCGCCGCAATCAGCTCGTCCATGTCGCGCGACCCTAACCGCCGATCAGACCCTTCAGCAAGCCGCTGACCTTGCTCGGGTCGACGCCGTATTTGGCCTTGAAGCGCGCCGCGTCGGCCTTGTCCGACAGGGCGAGCACGAGCTCCTCGCGCGAGGAGCCGAGCCGGCACGCGGTCTGGTCGAGCAGAGCCAGCGCCTGGCGTTGCAGGAAGCCGGTGATGCCGCCGCCGCTCGGTGGCGTGCGGTTGGCGTGGCACGGGTCCTGGATTGCGGGCGGCTCCGGTGCGATCGCGCTGTAGAGGCCCACGTACGCCAGTGGCAGCCCCGCGGCGAGCGCGGCGGTGGCCAGCAACGGCGCTAGGCGGAGACCCGCGACCAGCAGCAGGGCGGCGAGGAAGCCGGCGACGCCCGCCAGCACGAATGACGAGCGGAATGCTTTCCCCACGGCGGCGATGAGCGTGTCGTCCGCTCTGTGCCCGAGCGCGTCATAGGTCTCGAGGTCCGCCCCGTGGAAGCGCCCGCGCTCGGCGGCGACGGCGTGTCGCAGGCCGCTGCGCGGCTCGTCCGACTGCACCCCGGACAGCAACGCCGGCGCGAGCTTGATCTTGTCGAGTGGAGGGAGCGAGGCGTCGAGCACGAGCGCCACGCCCTGCTCCCGCGCCTTGTCGGTGGCGGCGTTCAGCTCGTGGGCCGCTATCGGGGCGGCTATGGCGAGGATCACGGCGATGCCGGCGTAGCGAAGGGTGAGCACGCGGGCGGCATCGCGCGGCGTGCGTTCTGGCAGCAAGTCTCCTCCGAGTGCAGTCAGCGCAAGTCCCATCCCCGCGCCCGCGAGCAGCTGCGGTGGGACGGTCCACCACAGGTTGGCCGTCGGCAGCCAGGCCAGCGCGAGCAC
>DATBKS010000161.1:0-2157 GCA_036555755.1 Thermoleophilaceae bacterium | reverse complement strand
CGGCTGGATCCCGCCGTCTTTCGCCTGCCGGTGGAGCGGATCCGGGAGGGCTACTACTCGGACGCGTACTTCAACTTCTCGCGCGAGTTGCTCGAGGCGGAGAACCGGCATCCGAACGTGATGATGCAGGTGTTCCAAAAGCAGGAGTCGGTGCTCGGCGGGATCGACGAGGCCATCGCGGTGCTGAGGGAGTGCTCGGGGCGTCGCGCCGAGGACGGCGGCTGGGAAAGCGGCTGGGACGACCTGAGGGTGAGCGCCCTGCACGAGGGCGACGCGATCGCGCCGCACGAGACGGTGATGACGATCGAGGGCGACTACGCGCTGTTCGCCAACCTCGAGACGGTCTACCTCGGCTGCCTCGCGCGCCGCACGCTTGTGATGAAGAACGTGCAGGAGGTGGTGGAGGCGGCGAGCGGCAAGCAGATCCTGTTCTTCCCCGCTCGGCACGACCACTGGCTCGTGCAGACCGGCGACGGCTGGTCGGCGCACGTGGCGGGTGCGATCGGCGTGTCAACGGACGCGCAGGCGTCGTGGTGGGGCGGGACAGGCATCGGCACGGTGCCGCACGCGTTGATAGCCGCCTACGGCGGCGACACCGTGGAGGCCGCGAAAGCGTTCGCCGGCCGCTTCGCCAGCCAGATGAATGTGACCGTGCTCGTGGACTTCGACAACGACTCGGTACAGACGTCTGTCGACGTGGCGAACGCATTGGGCGATGCTCTTTGGGGCGTGCGACTCGACACCTCGGAGGCTCTGGTGGACCGCGCCCTGTGGGACGAGATGGGCGACTTCCGCCCCACGGGCGTGAACGAGGTGCTCGTCCACCGCGTGCGCGAGGGGCTCGACGCGGCCGGACACGAGCGGGTGAGGATCGTCTGCTCGGGCGGCTTCGACGCGGAGCGCATTCGCAAGTTCGAGGCCGAGAACGTGCCCGTTGACGCCTACGGGGTTGGTTCCTCCCTGCTGCGAGGACAGAATGATTTCACCGCTGACATCGTGCTCGTCGACGGGCGAGAATGCTCCAAGGTCGGACGACGTCATAGGCCTAACACCCGATTGGAGGTAGTGGAGTAATGGTTTGGTGGAGAGCGGCCGATTATTGGTCCGAATGACGCCCCTGCTCGGAACCTTCCTCGACGGCTTCGAGACGTGGGCGCTCACGTGGCTGCCCATCATCTTCATGGGCCTGATCGTGGTACTCATCGCGGTCACGCTCCGCTATATGCCGCGGACCAAGCCGCAGCGCATCACCCCGGAGTCGTCCGAGGCGATCAAGTGGGACGACGTCGCGGGCGCAGAGGAGGCGAAGGAGGAGCTGCGCGAGGTCGTCGACTTCCTGCGCGACCCCAAGCGCTTCCGCCGGCTCGGCGCAAAGGTGCCTCGCGGCATCCTGCTCCACGGTCCGCCCGGCACCGGCAAGACGCTGCTCGCCAAGGCGGTGGCCAACGAGTCGAAGGCCAAGTTCTTCGCGCAGTCGGCCTCCTCGTTCGTGGAGATGTTCGCCGGCCTCGGCGCCGCGCGCATCCGGCGCCTCTTCCGCGAGGCGCGCAAGGCCAGGCCCGCCATCGTCTTCATCGACGAGCTCGACGCCGTCGGCGCGACTCGCGGCAACGACATCTCGGGGGAGAAAGACCAGACGCTCAACCAGCTACTGGTCGAGATGGACGGCTTCGGCGGCTCCGACGAGCTCGTCGTGATCGCCGCCTCCAACCTGCTCGACAAGCTCGACCCGGCGCTGCTCCGCCCCGGCCGCTTCGACCGCCAGATCTTTGTCCCGCCGCCCGACCTGACCGGCCGCATCGAGATCCTCCAGGTGCACTCGCGCAACAAGCCGCTCAAGAACGTCGACCTCGAGCTGGTGGCCCGCCAGACCAGCGGCCTCACCGGCGCCGACCTCGCCAACATCTGCAACGAAGCCGCGATCTTCGCCGGGCGCCAGCACCGCGACGTGGTGCTTCACGAGGACTTCGAGGCGGCGCTCGAGCGCGTGGTCGCCGGGATGCAGTCGCGCCGCGTGATCAACGACCACGAGAAGAAGGTCGTCGCCTACCACGAGGCCGGCCACGCCCTCTGCTCGGAGCTCCTCCCCTCGGTGGAGAAGGTGCACAAGATCTCGATCATCCCCCGCGGGCGTGCGCTCGGCTACACGCTCAACCT
>DATBKS010000160.1:0-2040 GCA_036555755.1 Thermoleophilaceae bacterium | reverse complement strand
CCATCTCGGCGTCGCTCTTCACGCGGCGGCGCAGCTTGAGCGCCTCGTCATCGACCGTGAGCGAGAGGCCGTCCGCGCGCAGCCGGTCGGCAACGCCCAGCGGGAAGTCGAAGTCCACGATCGCCTCGCGCAGGCCGATCTTCTCGACGGCGCGGGCGGCCAGCTCCAGGTCCACCTGGTCGCGGGTGATGCCGCTCTTCAGGAGCTCGTGGAAACCGAGATCGGCGTTGTCCACGAGCTCGGCGTCCGGGCGCGCCGCGGCCACTCGATCACGTTCGATCGAGGACACGGTGACGAACGGCCGGCCGCCCACCTCCGCGTACAGGAACGGGTCCATGACCGCGATCGGGATCTCGTGGCGCAGCGCAGCGCTGCGCTCTGTGTCGCCGTAAAGAAGAAGATCAGGCATTGCTCAAGGAACGAGTAATACCCGGCGCGCGAGCTTCACACCTGCCAGACGCACGGTCACCCGGGTCCGGAGACGGTGGTGCTTGCGAAGCGCCGACTTCAGCGTCTTGCGTCCGTGGCGCGTGACCTTGAGCGTGACGCGCGGACCCCGTCCACGGCCTGACGCGAGCTTGACCTTCTTGTAGCGCGCCTGGCCCGAGCACGCGGCGCTGCACTTCAGTCGGTACCCGTGCCGGAGCACGGTGCGGATCCGCAGACGCCGCGCCAGCGAGACCCGGGGCCCCCTGCCACCTGCGCCCCCGCGACCTGCCACCTGGCGAAGCCCCGCCACCGCCGCCTGCGCGTTCACGAGCCCGGCGCCGAACTGGATGTCCGGTCCGGCCGGCCCGAGATCGGTGGCAGTGGCGAGGATGCGCTGCACCGCGGCCTGGCCGCGCACGCCGAGCGACACGAGCAGCGCTGCCACGCCCGACACGTGCGGCGTGGCCTGCGAGGTTCCCGCCAGGTCGTGGTAGCCGTTGTCGTTCCAGGTCGAGAGCACGTCCTCATCGGTGCCCGGCATGTCGGAGCCGCCCGGCGCGACGAGGCTGAGCCCGTCGCCGAAGCTCGAGTAGAAGGTGCGGTTCTCGCGCTTGTCAACGGCGCCGACGCACAGCACCTTGCCGCCGAAGGAGTTGTTCTCGCAGAACGGGAGGCCGTCGTTGCCGGCCGCGGCCACCACCACGATGCCGCGGTTCACGGCGCGCTGCACCGCGTCGGCCACCGGGTCCGGAAGGCCGAGGCCCGGCGGCGTGGGCACGGTGCCGCCGAGGCTGAGGTTGATCACGTCGGCGCCGTGGCTCGCGGCCCAGTCGATCCCCTGGGCCACGGTGGCGTCAGAGCCTGACCCGCCCGAGTCGAGCACGCGCACGGGCAGGATCTTCGCTCCGGGGGCGACGCTGTCCACGCCGATCCCGTTGTCGGCATCGGCGGCGATGATCCCCGACACGTGCGTGCCGTGGCCGTTGCCGTCCTGCGGCGTGGCGTCGTTGTCGACGAAGTCATAGCCCGGCAGGATCCGGCCGGCGAGGTCTGGGTGCGCGGCGTCGATCCCGGTGTCCACCACCGCCACCGTGGCGCCCGCGCCGGTGGTCACCGCGTGGGCGGGGTCGGCGTGGATCAAGTCGAGTCCCCACTGGTGCGAGCGCAGCGGATCGCCCGGCCCTGCCAAAGCTGTGGCAGGAATGAGCAGGGCTGCACACAGAATCGCCGCGATCCCGCATCGCGTGAGGCGCCTCATGCGGGCGGAGTCTAGGGAACCGGGTTTCCTGCATACAAACCTTGGCAAGGTTGTGTCAAGGTTGGCCGATTTTCCGCTAGCATCCCCGCGATGCGGGACTACCTCGAGGCCATCAACTCCCGGGTCGTGATTTTCGACGGCGCCATGGGCGCCACGCTCGAAGAGCTCGATCTGACGCAGGAGGACTACGGCGGCCTGCAGGGCAAGTGCCACGAGGCGCTCGTGCTCAACCGCCCGGACGTGATCCAGGGCGTGCACGAGTCGATGCTCGCCGCGGGCGCCGAGGTGCTCGAGACGGACACCTTCCAGGCCTCGCGGCTGAAGCTCGGCGAGTGGGGTCTCGCGGACCACAC
>DATBKS010000159.1:0-7954 GCA_036555755.1 Thermoleophilaceae bacterium | reverse complement strand
AGCTCGCCGTCAAGCGGCGCACGCAGACCGCCACCGCGCGTGTACAGCTCGCGCGTACCCGCCGCGTCACCGAGCCGCACCACCTCCGCCACCGACTCCACCCGCCGCCGCCCGTCCGGCCCGCGCGCCTGGTGCACGACGAGTTGAAGCGCGCTCGCCAGCTGCTCCCGCACCGCCGAGTGCGGCAGGCCGACACCCGCCATCAGCGCCAGCGCCTCCACCCTGCGCAGCGCATCCGGCGGCGAGTTGGCGTGCACGGTGGTGAGCGAGCCCTCGTGCCCGGTGTTCAACGCCATAAGCATGTCCAGTGCCTCGCCGCCCCGGACCTCGCCGACAACGATCCGGTCCGGCCGCATCCGCAGGGCGTTCCGCACGAGCTGCCGGATCGTCACCTCGCCGCGGCCCTCGAGATTCGGCGGCCGTGCCTCGAGCCGCACGACGTGCGGCTGCCGCAGCCGGAGCTCGGCCGCGTCCTCGATGGTCACGATCCGCTCGTCCTCCGGCAGCGCACCCGAAAGCGCGCCCAAGGTGGTCGTCTTGCCGGACCCGGTCCCGCCCGACACGAGGATCGACGCCCGCGCCCTGACGCAGCGCGCCAGGAACTCGGCGAGCTCCTCACCGAGCGTCCCGTTGTCCACCAGGTCCTCGAGCGAGAAGCCCTGCCGCCGGAAGCGCCGGATCGTGAGGCACGGCCCCGACAGCGCCAGCGGCGGGATCACCACGTTCACGCGCGAGCCGTCCGCGAGCCGCGCGTCGCACAGCGGCGACGCCTCGTCCACCCGCCGGCCGAGCGGCGCCAGGATCCGCTCGATCGCGTGCAGCAGCTCGGCCTCGCCCGAGAAGCTGACGCCCGCCTTCTCGATTCGGCCGCCACGCTCGACCCATACCGACGCCGGCCCGTTGACCATCACCTCGTCCACGAGCGGATCTGCGAGCAGCGGCTCCAAGGGACCGAGCCCCGTCGCCAGCCGCAGCACGCGCTCGCACAGCTCTGCCCGGTCGGGCTCATCGAGCACCGCCGCCTCTCGCTCCACCAGCGAGCGCACCTCCGCCTCGAGCCCATCCGCCAGCGCGGCGCCGCGCAGCGAGTCCGCGCGCGCGGATTCGATCAAACGCGCGCGAAGCGCCTCAGCCAGCTCGTCGAGTGCGTGCACACCTTTCTAAGGCCCGAGCGCCCCAAGATTCGCCCCCGCTTGCCCGGCCGAGGGACCTGGGTTAGGGTCGGCCACAGCGCTCGCACCGCCGCCCGACACCGAGATTTGGCCCCCCTACAAAGACTTGGCGCCGCGATCTGCCTGGCGGCCGGGGCGCTCTTCCTCGGTCCGCCGAGCGGTGCTCTGGCCTCGAGCCAGTGGCTGGCGCCGGCCACCGTCTCGACCGCCGGCGACCTGAACGACAACCCCGAGGTCGCCTTCGACGCGCAGGGCGAGGTCATCCTCGTCTGGGGCCGGGGCAACTGCAAAGCCCCGGGCGGTCCGCCGGTGATGTGCACGGATACCAGCGTTCAGGCTGCGATCAGGCCGCCGGGCGAACCGTTCGGCCCGGTGCAGACGCTCACCGGGGACCCGGGCACCGTCCGCGGCGACCTCCCGCAGTTGCAGCTTGCAGCCGACGCGCAGGGCGGCGCGGTCGCCGTCTGGCCGAGCAGCGAGCCGATGACGACGAAGGTCCGTTACGCAGTGCGAGCCCCGGGGCAACCGTTCGGGCCGGTCCAAACCATCACCGACCCCAACAGCCTCGTCACCAATCCCACGGTCGCCGTCGATCCGGCGGGCAACATGATCGCGCTCTGGCTCAGCTCGCCAAATACGAACGACGCCACGGTGCGCTACGCGATCGGCACTACCACTCAAGGATTCGGCCCATCGCATCCGCTGCCAGGCGATGCGAGTGCCTACACGTACGGCGTGCGCCCACAGGTCGCCTTCGATGGACAGGGCAACATCGTCGCCGCCTGGATCAGGTATGAGAGCGCCCACACCCGAGTGCGCGTCGCGATCGGCAATCTCCAGGGCTTCGCCGAGCCGGAAACGATCACAGAGGACTCGAACGCTTCGGACACGGACCTGCAACTTGCCACCGACGCTCAGGGGCGCGCCGCCCTCGTCTTCCTGCGATCCGTCAACATCGACCCCGCGGGGCCGGCGTACGCGTTGCGCGAGCCGGGGCTTCCGTTCGGAGAGAGCCAGGTGATCGGCGGCGACACGGGCAGCAGCTACGCCCCGCACGTGGCCTTCGGTCAGGGCGGCAGGGCGATCCTGACATGGGACGGTTTGGGCGCGGGGCAGCCCATCCGCTACGCCACGCGCGACCCCGGGCAGAAGTTCAGTGACGCCAAGGCGATCACCGGTGACCCCGGCGACACCGCAGGCGGGTCACAGGTGGTGTTCGACGGCCAGGGCAACGCGCTGATCGTGTGGACCAGCTTCGACGGCGGCAAGGCCAAGGTGCGCCTGGCGAGTGCGCCGCCCGGCCAGGATCCGGCGTTCGCGGGCACCCTGGCGGGCCCGGATCAGGGTGCGACCACGCCACAGATCGCGTTCGATCCCCAGGGAAACGCCGTCGCCGCCTGGGCGGGGTACTACTCGGCCTCCGGCAGCAACATCCAGGCGCCGGTCCTCGCCGCCGGATACGACGCCGCCGGGCCGCTGCTGCGCGGGCTCTCGCTTCCCGCGACCGGCGCCACGAACAAAGCCGTTCCGTTCGCCTCCTCGCCCGTCGACGTCTGGTCCCCGATCGCCTCGACGCGGTTCAGCTTCGGCGACGGCACAGCGCTGAGCGCGGCGACCCTCCAGGCACCCCACAAGTACAAGCGCGCCGGCACCTTCCAGGCGTCGGTCACGTCAACCGACACGCTCGGCAACTCGTCGACCGCGACCGGCGCCATCAAGATCCGCGACCGCACGAAGCCGAAGATCAGCCGGCTCAGCATGACGCGCCGCAGATTCGCGATCGGCCTACACGCGACGGCGCGGCGGGCGGCCACGCAGAAGAAAGGCAGCGCCTTCCGCTACCGGCTGTCCGAAAGGGCCAGCGTCACGATCACGATCGAGCGCCCGAAGCCCGGCCGCCGCAGCGGGTCCCGCTGCCGGCCGTCGTCGCCACGACTGAAGCACCACAAGCGCTGCACCCGCTACGCGAAGCTGGGAACGCTGTCCAGGCACACCAGCAAGGCCGGCCGCAAGACGGTGAAGTTCAGCGGCCGCATCGGCAAGAAGGCGCTGAAGCCCGGGCGCTATCGCGCCACGTTGCGCGCCAAGGACCCGGCGGGAAACCGCTCCGCACCACGGCGGATCACGTTCCGGATCCTTGCCTCATAGTCGCTCGCCGATTTCGGGGCTAGACTTTTCGGTCGTTCGTCAACTGTCGAACTAGCCATCGTGTGAGGGACCTCTACCACCCGAGAGTTGAGGACGTCGGCCTGCCCCACGTCCTACACGCACTAAGCGACCCGGTCCGGCTCGAGATAGTCCGGGTGCTCTCCACCACCGACGAGATTCCGTGCAGCTCGCTGAACGCAGCTGTGTCGAAAAGCACAATGTCCCACCACTTCAAGGTGCTTCGGGAGGCGGGTGTAACGCTCACACGGGCAAACGGGACTAAACGCATGATGTCCCTCCGCCAGGCCGAGTTGGAGGAGCGATTCCCGGGCCTCCTAGCTTCGATCCTGGATGCAGCGAAAGCCGCTTAGAAACCCCTCTTATAGGGAACAACAGAAGGCTTTAGCGCTGCTTTAGCGAAACCAATCACTCTTCTGGCCGTTGTTACTTACAGAAGAGAAGCACGAACACCGTTTCGTGCTATAATTCGACACGTATCGAACTTTAGAACCGAGTGAGGTTGCAACGACTACTTTGACGAAGCCGCCCGTCTCCGAGACGGGATTTGAGACTGAAACCGAGAAGCGTCTAGCCAAGGGCTGGCAGGACGAGGGTGGCCTCGATTCCCTGCAGCAGTTCCTCAACGAGGCGCGCCGCTACCCCCTGCTCACCGCCGCTGAGGAGATTGAGCTGGCCAAGCGCATCGAGCGTGGCGACATGGCTGCGAAGGACCGGATGATCAACTCCAACCTCCGCCTTGTCGTTTCGATTGCGAAGAAGTACCAGGGCCAGGGCCTCACCCTCGGTGACCTGATCCAGGAAGGCGTGATCGGGCTGATCCGCGCCGCGGAGAAGTTCGATTGGCGACGCGGGTTCAAGTTCTCCACCTACGCGACGCTGTGGATCCGTCAGGCCATCCAGCGCGGGCTGCACAACACCTCGCGCACGATTCGCATGCCGGTTCACATCGCGCAGCGCGAGCGCAAGATCTCGCGCGTCGAGCGTGAGCTCAACGTGAAGCTCGGTCGCGAGCCCAGCGTTGAGGAGATCGCCGAGGTGGCCGAGCTGCCCGTGGAAGAGGTTGAGGAGATCAAGAAGGCCTCCCAGCCGATGGCCAGCCTGGACCAGCCCGTGGGCGACGACGGCGACAGCGCGTTTGGCGACTTCCTCAGCTCCGACAAGCCGGAGCCGCAGGAGGAGGTCGTGATGAACTTCCGCGACGAGGCAGTGCGCAAGGCGCTCGACAAGCTTCCCGAGCGTGAGCGCGATGTCGTGGAGCTGCGTTTCGGCGTCGGACTTGCGGAGCCCACCCCGCTGCGTGAGACCGGACGCGTGCTCGGCATGTCGGCCGAGCGTGTGCGCCAGCTCGAGGAGCGGGCGCTGCGCCAGCTCGCCGAGAGCGGCGACCTCGATTCGCTGCGCGAAGCGGCCTAAGTCTCAACTACCAAGAGATTGCGAAACGGGCGGCCTCCGGGCCGCCCGTTCTTGCGTGCTCAGCGCTTGAGTTTGATGTGCAGGGTCCGCGTCTTCGCGCTATTCCCGGCGACGTCCTGGGAGCCGACGCGCACCGTCGCGGTCGCTTTGCGGTGATGGGCGAGCGCCTTGCGGATGGCCTTCAGCGCCTTGGTCGGGATCTTCAGCTTGAGCGTGACCTTGCCGGCGCCATGGGTGACGGAAACCGGGGTCAGCTTGTACCGCTTGGCCTTCCGCTTCTTCTTCGCCGCGCTTGATTTGCCGGCGCCTGACAGGCTGACGCTGCCTGTGGCGGTGTCGGTCCCGGCCTCATTCGTCGTGTCAGTGACCGAGACGAAGCCGTGTTTGATCGACTCGGTCTTGGGCGCCTTCGCGCTCAGCACCGGCGGCGTGGTGTCCGCCGGCGGCGTCGGCGTGGGCGCGGTGCCGCTGGCCACGGTGCCGATGAGCCTGAAGCTCGTGTCGGGCTCGGTGATCGTGCCGAAGCAACTCGCCAGCGACTCCCACGACAGACAGGTGTAGCCGTGGCCGCCGCCGGCGCGAATCGCGGCCATGTGCAGGTTCTGGGCGGTTCGAGTCGTCCAATTCCATAGCCCGCCGCCCTCTATCCCCTGAACCGCGATCCAGTAGGTGCCCGCGGGCAGGTCGACGGGTGGGTTGAGGGCGATCGTGAAGTTGCCGGTGTCGAGCCCGGTCAGCGGAGTCAGATTGGTTTGCTCGACGAGCGCAGTGTCGGCCGGGAGCGTTCCCTTGTTCGCGTAGAAGGCCACGCGGACGAAGTTGGGCTGGCCGTATTGGGTCGTTCCGTGAACGTCGACCTCGCTGATGTGCCAGTGCTGGCCAGTCGGCGGAGCGGCAAGGAAGTCGTCGGCGATCTCCTGGCTGCCCTGGTCGTACGGGTACGGGAGGACCTCCGAGTCGTATGAGCCCGACCCGTCCTTGTCGGTCTGGTTCCAGAGAGTGTCGGCGGATGCGCTCGCCGAGATCGCCAGAGCGATGGCGACCGTCGCTGCTGCGGATAGCGCTCTGAAGCTGCGCATGGCGCGAGTCCTGATCGACGCTAACCCGGCCCTCGCAGGCCTGTCAAGCGCGTTCTAGATCGCGCGCACGAGCGCGGCGGTGACCGCCGCCACGAACACCGTGAGAAGCAGCGGGGCGCGCAGCACGACGCACACCGCGGCTGCCGCGAGGCCGGCGGCGCGGGCGTCGAGCACGAGCTCGCGGTCGCCGCCGAAGGTGTTGGTGACGACGAGCGCGGCGAGCATCACCGGTGCGAGCAGGTCGATCATGCCGCCGAGGCGCGGCGGCAGCTGGCGGTCGTACAGCACCAGCGCACCGATGGACTTGATGGCGATCGTCGCGGCGCCGACGATCAGGACGGCTGCCCAGATGGCGCTCACGGCAGCTCCTTCGACATGATCTCGGAGCCGGCCCAGGTCTCGCGCGGCTCCTCGCGGCGGCGCCAGCCCACCAGGCAGCCGAGGCAGGCGGCGATCAGCGGGATGCCCGGGCGGACGAAGGGAATCGTGGCGAGCGCAATGGCGGCTCCGCACACCGCCGCCACGGCGGCCCGCCGCGACCGGATCTGCCCGACGAGGAGCGCGAAGAAGAGCGCGGGGAACGCGGCGTCGAGCCCGAGCTTGTTTGGATCGCCGATCAGGTTGCCCGCCAGCACGCCGATCGTGGTGCCCACGAGCCAGGTGACGTACAGGAGCACCCCGGCGCCGATCAGGATCCCGCGGTCGAAGCGGCCGCCGCCCTGGTTCGACAGCGCCCAGGACTCGTCCACCACGAGCTGCGCCTCGAGCAGCCGCTTGAACCAGGGCTTGTCGAGCACCTTGGCCACCGACATGCCGATGGGCGCATAGCGCGCGTTCAGCAGCAGTGCGGCGACGCACGCCGCGGCCACTCCCCCGCCGGCGCCGAGCACCGACACGACGGCGAACTGGGCCGAGCCGGCGAATGTGGTGAGCGAGAAGACGAGCGGGGCGGCCACGCCCATGCCCGCCTGGCGGGCGAGCACGCCGTAGGAGATCGCGAAGGCGCCCACGGCCACGGCCAGCGGCACCGCGGCCCTGACGCCGGCGCGGTAGCGCTGCCAGAAGCCCATAACCGCCCTTCACAGTACACAGGTGACGAGCGCAAAGGCGCCTAGAGGTCGCGGCCTCCGATGCTGAGGTTGCGGGTGCCGCCGCGGTCGCCGGCGGGGCGTGGCAGCAGGCGGACTTCCTGCGCGAAGTTCTGAGCGGCCGTGAGGTAGACGGCCTGGCGGACCGTCACGCGGAGCGTGGCGATCAGGTGGTCGGACTGCTGGCCCGTGCCCGGGCGGACCGCGAGCAGCTGCACGTTCTGGAGGGCGAGGCTGGTGCGGCCGGCGCTGCCGTCGCGACCGGTGGTGACGAGCACGTCGACGCGCGCTCCCGGACCGCCCAGCTCGGCGCTGCCGGTGTTCGACACGGTTACGTCGAGGGCGCGCTCGCCGGGCGCGAGCGCAGGCCCGCCGTCACCGGAGCCGCTTGGAGCCGTGAGCGCCGACGCGGTGATGTATGCGCCGCGCGGGATCTGGACTGCCGCGCGGAGGCCGAGGGCGTCCGCGCTCGACTGGAGCGCGTCGGGCGGGAGGAAGCGCGCCGGCGTCCGGCGGAGCTCGACCTGCGTGGCGCCGACGGGCTTGCCCGCCTTGATGTCCGCGCGTGCCACAAGGGCCGGCACGTACTGCCCCAGCCCCGCGCTGATGCGGCGCTCATGGCTGCGCACATCGGAGGCCGCAAGCCAGCCGCTCAGGAGCGCGAGCGCGAGCATCGCCGCGGCGCGGCGCCGGCTCATGCCTCGGCGAGCGGCAGCTCGACGGTCGCGACGAGGCCCTCGGGACCGGGCGCGAGCTGAAGCCGGCCGCCCGCGTCCTCCGCGGCTCGGGTGGCGACCGTCAGACCTCTCCCGCGGCCGCTCACTTCGATGCGCACGTGGCGTCCGCAGCGAACGCCGCGGACGTGCGCGCCGCCGCCGCCGTGTTCCACGGCGTTCGAGAGCAGGTTGCCGAGCGCCTGGGAGATGCGGCCGGAGTCGGCGTCCACCTCCGCGTCGCCGGCCTCCCAGTCGACGGTAACGTCCGCGCCCGCGGCGGTCCAGCCGGCAGCGGCGCGCTCGGCGATCGCCTTGAC
>DATBKS010000158.1:0-7447 GCA_036555755.1 Thermoleophilaceae bacterium | reverse complement strand
GTCGGAGACGGCGGCCCAGATCTCGCCGAGGATCAGCTTGATGGTGATCGCCCGCTTGCCGGCCACGAACGGCCCCGCCTGGCAGACCACCTGGCTCTCCGGGCCGATGCGCACGACGGCGCCGTCGGCGGTGGTCAGCTCAAGCCGCTGGCCCTTGCCGGTGCTCACCGTCTGCCCGATCGCAACGGTGCTGCCCACGGGCATCGCGCCGCCGTCGCTGAACGAGACCGTCGCGCACGCGGGCGTGACCGTGACGGTGCCGCTCCAGCTCAAGCTCATGTTGCAGGCGTCGTCACCGAACTGGTCGGCACACGAGGGCGGGACCTGGGCGGGCGCGTTGGCGTTCGTCACCGGCAACGTGACCGGGCCGGTGAGCGGTGATGGGAGCTGGACCGTGGCACTCAGCGCATCCGGGAGCGACGGGTCGATCGTCCCGACGTTGCTGGCCGCCTCGCCCGAGCCGTCGAACGGCAGGCCGCCGCCGGGGGCGGTGCCCTGGCAGGACGCATAGCCGCCGCTCGACCCGTCCGAGTCGAAAGCGGTCACGGACTGCACGGTGATGCTGGACCCGTTCACCGTGAGGCTCGGGGGCGAGGCGAAGGCGGCCACGGGCGCCGGGCCGGAGCACGAGACGCTGAACGACGGATCGGCGAACGAGAACGTCCCCGGTCCCTTGGTCAGCGTGCCGAGGCCGGTGGGGGTGATCGTCCCGTCTTGCGCGATCGTGGCGTCGAACACGCTCGTCCAGTCGAGCGCCAGCGTCGCCGTCGTCTGGCTCTCGGTTCCCGGCATGTTCGTGGCATTGAAGTTGCCGCTGCCATCGAACTGGACCGTGACCGGGACGTCCGCCAGGGCACAGACGGGAGTGGCCAGAAGGGCGACCGCCACGAAGGCGATCGCCGCACGCGCGAGTCGGCTCACACGGCGAACCTACCTCGGAAGTCCGCAATGCGGAATACGTAGATCTACGTAGAGTTCTCTTATGTTCAGACCGTGGCGTGCTCGACCGCGGGCGCCTTGCTGAAGACGAGCTCGCCGTCCGCGGAATCCACGATCACGCGGTCGCCCGCCTGGAACTCGCCCTCGAGCAGCGCCAGCGCCAGCTTGTCCACGAGCTGCTTCTGGATCACGCGGCGCAGCGGGCGCGCCCCGTAGGTCGGGTCGTAGCCGAGGTTGCCGAGCAGCGTCCGAGCGTCGTCGGTCAGCTCGATCTCGACGCCGCGCTCGCGCACCCGGCCGGCCAGCTTCTCCACCTGGAGCTCCACGATCTGCCCGATCTCACCGCGTGTGAGCTGGTGGAACTGGACGATCTCGTCGAGCCGGTTGATGAACTCCGGCTTGAACGTGGCCTGGACGCCCTCCATTCCGCCAGCGACGTTGGAGGTCATGATCAGCACGGTGTTCTTGAAGTCGACCGTGCGGCCCTGGCCGTCGGTCAGGCGCCCGTCGTCCATCACCTGGAGCAGCACGTTGAAGACGTCGTTGTGCGCCTTCTCGATCTCGTCGAGAAGGACCACCGAGTACGGACGGCGGCGCACGGCCTCCGTGAGCTGGCCGCCCTCCTCGTAGCCGATGTAGCCGGGAGGCGCGCCCACGAGCCGGGACACGGAATGCTTCTCCATGTACTCCGACATGTCGATGCGGATCATCGCCTGATCTGAGTCGAACATGAACTCGGCAAGCGCCCGCGCCAGCTCGGTCTTGCCGACGCCGGTAGGGCCGAGGAACAGGAAGGTGCCGATCGGGCGGTTCGGGTCCTGCAGCCCGGCACGCGAGCGGCGCAGGGCATTCGACACGGCCTCGACCGCCTCGTCCTGGCCCACCACACGCTCGTGGAGCCGCTCCTCCATGTGGATGAGCTTCTCCACCTCGCCCTCCATCAGCTTGGACACCGGGATGCCGGTCCACTTGGCCACGACCTCCGCCACGTCCTCGTCGTCGACCTCCTCCTTGAAGAAGCGAACGGCGCCGCCTCCGCCGGCCTGTGACTCGGCCTCCTCGAGCGCCCGCTCGAGCTCGGGGATCTCCCCGTAGCGAAGCTCGGCCGCGCGCTGAAGATCGGTCTCGCGCTC
Organism: Thermoleophilaceae bacterium; assembly: GCA_036555755.1. Taxonomy (GTDB): domain Bacteria; phylum Actinomycetota; class Thermoleophilia; order Solirubrobacterales; family Thermoleophilaceae; genus JAICJR01. The sequence continues at coordinate 5,375 of DATBKS010000158.1, read as the reverse complement.
TGCTCGTTCGGCCTCGCGCTGCGCCTCGTCGAGGCGCTTCTTGACGTCCGAGATCGCGTCGATCGAAGACTTCTCCTGCTCCCACTCGGCCTTCATCGCGTCGCGCTGCTCGCGCAACTCAGCCAGCTCGCGCTCGATCGCCTCGCGGCGGGCGACGCTCGCCTCGTCGGACTCCTTCGACAGCGCCTGCTGCTCGATCTCGAGCTGCATGATGCGGCGCTCCACCTCGTCGATCTCCACCGGCACCGAGTCGATTTCGATGCGCAGCCGGGAGGCGGCCTCGTCGATCAGGTCGATCGCCTTGTCGGGCAGGAAGCGGTCGGCGATGTAGCGGTGCGAGAGCATCGCGGCGGCGACGATCGCCGAGTCCTGGATGCGCACCTGGTGGTGCACCTCGTAGCGCTCCTTGAGGCCGCGCAGGATCGCGATCGTGTCCTCCACGCTCGGCTCCTCAACGAACACGGGCTGGAAGCGGCGCTCGAGCGCGGCGTCCTTCTCGATGTGCTTGCGGTACTCGTCGAGCGTGGTCGCGCCGACGGCGCGCAGCTCCCCGCGCGCGAGCATCGGCTTCAGAAGATTTGCCGCGTCCACGGCGCCCTCGGCCGCGCCCGCGCCGACGATGGTGTGGAGCTCGTCGAGGAACAGGATGATCTGGCCCTCGGCCTCGGACACCTCCTTGAGGACGGCCTTGAGCCGGTCCTCGAACTCGCCGCGGTACTTGGCGCCCGCGATCAGCGCGCCGATGTCGAGCGCGATCACGCGCCGGTCGCGCAGCGACTCGGGTACGTCGCCCGACACGATCCGCTGGGCGAGGCCCTCGACGATCGCCGTCTTGCCCACGCCGGGTTCGCCGATCAGCACCGGGTTGTTCTTGGTGCGGCGAGAGAGCACCTGGATCACGCGGCGGATCTCGTCGTCGCGCCCGATCACCGGATCGAGCTTGCCGTCCTCCGCGGCCTTCGTCAGGTCGCGGCCGTAGCGCTCGAGCGCCTGGTACTTGTCCTCAGGCGACTGGTCGGTGACCCGGTGCGGCCCGCGCACCTGGTTCACGGCGTCGGCGATCTGGTCGTGCGACGCCATGAGGTCGATGTTGGGGTCGCCGGTGAGCGCGAGCAGCAGGTGCTCGGTCGACACGTACTCGTCGCCCATGCCGCGCGCCTCGTCGTCGGCGCGCTTCAGCACCTCGGCCATCGCGGCGCCGAACTCGGGCGCCGCGGAGGCGTCGCCGGTGACAACCGGGAAGCCGTCGAGCTGCTCGTTGGCACGCGCGCGGACCGACTCGGGATCCACGCCCACGCGCTTGAGCACGGGCACGACGATGCCGCCCTCCTGCTCGAGCAGAGCGAGCAGCAAGTGCACCGGCGCAACCTGCGGATTACGCCGCCCAGCGGCTAGGCCTTGGGCAGCCTGAATTGCTTCCTGGGATTTGATTGTGAAGCGATCGATCTGCATAACTAAGAACTAAGAAGTCTTTCTCCTGATTGGGATTCGGACGCCCTTCTGATCCCTCGGGACCAGGGCGTTCTCGGGCGGCTCGTAGGGCACCATCTCGAAGCGGAACGAGCGCCTGATCTGCTCGATCTCCGCCCGCATCTGGGCCTCCATGCGCTCGGCCTCTCGCTGAATGCGCGCCATGCGCTCGGTCATGCGCTCCATCTCCAGCTCGAGCGCGAACACGCGCTCGACGCCTGCCAGGTTCATCCCCATCTCCGAGGTGAGCTCCTGGATGCGGCGCAGGCGGTCGACGTCCGCCTGCGAGTACAGACGCGTGTTGCCGCTCGAGCGCTTGGGCGTGATCAGCCCGCGCGTCTCGTAGATGCGCAGCGTCTGCGGGTGCATGCCCGCAAGCTCAGCGGCCACAGAGATCATGTAGACGCCTCGACGCGGGTCGAGCTGGTCGCCCTCGCCGTTGGCCTTCTTCCTTGCCATCGCCTACCTCCTTTCTCCGAACAGCCGCTCGCGCGGGTTGCCGTTCATCACCGACGCGAGATCGTCAACCGCCTGCTTCTGCTCCTTGCTGAGCGAGCGCGGCACGTCGATGGTGAGCCTGTAGTGAATGTCTCCCCGACCCTTGCCGTTTAGCTTTGCCGGGCCCTCCCCGCGCAGCCGCTGCACGGTGCCGTGCTGGGTGCCGGCGGGCACGCGGATGCGCTTGGTGCCGGACAGCGTGGGCACCTCCACGGTCGCGCCGCGGATGGCCTCGGGGATCGTGATGGGCACGTCCACCTCGAGGTTGTCGCCCTTGCGGCGGAACACCGGTGACTCGCTCACACGCGTAATTACGTAGAGGTCGCCGGACTGACCGCCGCGACGCCCGGGCTCGCCCTTGCCGGCCAGCCGCACGCGACTGCCGTCCTTCACGCCCGCGGGAATGTTCACCCGGTAGCGCTTCACCTGCATCGTCTGGCCGCGGCCGTTGCACGTTGGGCACGGGTCCGTGATCTGGGTGCCGGTGCCGCCGCACAGCGAGCACGGCTGCGAGATCGAGAACAGCCCCTGGCCCTGCGACTCGATGCCGCGGCCCTGGCAGCGCGGGCAGACGGTCGGCGTGGTGCCTGGCTTGGCGCCCGTGCCGTGACAGGTCGGACACGAGGCCGGCACCTGAGCCGTGACCGGCACCTGCGCGCCCTCCATCGCCTGCTCGAACGAGATGTGCACCTCGGTCTCGAGGTCGCGGCCGCGCTCCGGTCCGGCCCTGCGGCCTGCGCCGGGACCCCCGCCGCCCCCGAAGAGGTCGGACAGGATGTCGCCGATCCCGCCGAAGCCGGGACCACCCGCGCCGCCCGTGCGGAACGCGCCCGGGTCGAAGCCGCCGCCGAAGATCCCGCCGCCCTGGTCGTACTGCTTGCGCTTCTCGGGGTCCGACAGGATGTCGTTCGCCTGCTGGATGTCCTTGAAGCGCTCCTCGGCCTTCTCGTCGCCCGGGTTCTTGTCCGGGTGGTACTGACGCGCGAGCTTGCGGTACGCCTTCTTGATCTCGTCGGCCGAGGCCTTCTTATCGACCCCGAGGGTCTTATACGGGTCCTTGGGGGGCGCCATTCGGCTCCTCTACTGACTCACGATGACGCGGGCCGGCCGCAGGACGGTGTCGTTCAGGCGGTAGCCCTTCTCCACCACGTCCATGACGATGCCGGGATGAGTGCCCTCGGGCGCCGGCCGGGTCGACAGCGCCTCGTGCACGGTCGGATCGAACGGCTCGCCCGCAGGGTCATACGCCTGGACGCCGCTGCGCTCGAGCACTCCGAGCAGGTCGGCGCGCACGAGGCGCACACCCTCGACGACCGGCGACGACTCGCCGTCGTCATGGACCGCCGTGGTGAGCGCGCGCTCGAGGTTGTCGAGCACCGGGAGCAGCTCGCGGACGAGCCCGGCCTTGGCCCGCTCGCCCGCGGTGGCGGCGTCCTTCGCCGCCCGCTTCCGGTAGTTCTCGAAATCGGCCTGAGTGCGCTGAGCGAGGTCGAGATACTTGTCGCGTTCAGCGGCAACGTCCGCCGTCGGCCGACCGCCGTCCGCAGGTTCGTCCGCCGTAGGCCGACCGCCGTCCGCCGGATCATTCCCGGCGGACTGCGGACCGCGGACTGCGGACTCGTCGACCGTCTCCTCTTCGGTTACTGGGCGTTCCTCAATCACTTGTCGGTCTCACCGTCCACGACCTCGGCGTCAACGACCTCCTCCTCGTCCTCGGACGAAGAGTCGGCAGCGCCGGCGCCATCGGCTCCGTTACCGCCCGCGTCGGCCTGCTGAGCCTGCGCGGCGGCCGCGTACATCTGCTCGGACACCTTGTGGAAGGCCTCCTGCAACGCGTTGGTCTTTGCCGTGATCTCGGCGACGTCGTCGGACTCGAGCGTGTCACGCACGTCCTTGATCGCTGCCTCGATCTGCTCCTTGGACGACGCGTCCACGGAGTCGCCCATCTCCTTGAGCTGACGCTCGGCCTGGTAGGCCGCGTTCTCGCCGGTGTTGCGCGCCTCCACCAGCTCGCGCTGGCGACGGTCGTCCTCGGCGTGCGACTCGGCGTCGGACACCATGCGCTGGACCTCCTCATCGGAGAGCCCGGAGCCGGACCGGATCTCGATCTTCTGCTCCTTGCCGGTGCCGAGGTCCTTGGCGGACACGTTGAGGATGCCGTTGGCGTCGATGTCGAAGCCGACCTCGATCTGCGGCACTCCACGCGGCGCCGGCGGGATGCCTGTGAGCTGGAACTTGCCGAGCGACTTGTTGTAGCTCGCCATCTCGCGCTCACCCTGCAGCACGTGGACCTCCACGCTCGGCTGGTTGTCCTCAGCCGTGGAGAAGATCTCCGACTTGCGCGTGGGGATCGTGGTGTTGCGCTCGATGAGCTTGGTCATCACGCCGCCCTTGGTCTCGATGCCGAGGGTGAGCGGGGTGACGTCCAGCAGCAGCACGTCCTTCACGTCGCCCGCGAGCACGCCGGCCTGAATCGCGGCACCAACCGCCACGACCTCGTCCGGGTTGACGCCCTTGTGCGGGTCCTTGCCGGTCTGCTGCTTGACCTTCTCCTGCACTGCCGGCATGCGGGTCATGCCGCCAACCAGCACGATGTGGTCGATCGAGTCGCCGGTCACGCCGGCGTCCTCCATCGCCTGCTTGGTCGGACCGACGGTGCGGTCGAGCAGGTCAGCCGTCAGCTCGTTGAGCTTCGAACGCGACAGGCGCGTGTCGAGGTGCTTCGGACCGGACTGGTCAGCCGTGATGAAGGGCAGGTTGATCTGAGTCTCCTGCGTGGTCGAGAGCTCGACCTTGGCCTTCTCGGCCGCCTCGTACAGACGCTGCAGAGCCATCTTGTCCTGCGACAGGTCGATGCCCTGAGAGGCCTTGAACTCGGAGACCATCCAGTCGACGATCGCCTTGTCGAAGTTGTCGCCGCCAAGGTGGTTGTCACCCGCGGTGGCCTTCACCTCGAAGACGCCGTCGCCGATCTCGAGCACGGACACGTCGAACGTGCCGCCGCCGAGGTCGAAGACGAGGATCGTCTGGTCTGTCTCCTTGTCGAGCCCGTACGCGAGCGAAGCCGCGGTGGGCTCGTTGATGATGCGCTTGACGTCGAGGCCGGCGATGCGGCCGGCGTCCTTGGTCGCCTGACGCTGGTCGTCGTTGAAGTAGGCGGGGACGGTGATGACCGCGCTGTCGACGCTCTCGCCCAGGTACGCCTCGGCGTCGGCCTTCAGCTTCTGCAGGATCATCGCCGAGATCTCCGGCGGCGAGTACTCCTTGCCACCGGCCTTGACGCGCGCGTCACCACCGGAGCCGGAGATGACGTCGTACGGAACGATCGCCTCCTCCTCGCGCACCTCGGCCTCCTTGCGGCCCATGAAGCGCTTGATCGAGAAGACGGTGTTGGTGGGGTTGGTGAC